>JANOIJ010000246.1:0-60397 GCA_031407575.1 Gemmatimonadaceae bacterium
GGAAAACGCTAGACCGTGGAGTCACGGTGATCAGCGGAACACTTCAACCTCCGCCATATGCAGCCAGTTCATGCCGTGCAACTGCACTTTCACATACCGTCCCTTCGTCTGCGGAGGAAGCGCGAAGTCGTACACGAGCGGGTCCGGATTCGGCTGAGTGGCAACAACCTCGTTCCATACTGCCGGCGCACCGAAAGTAGTGAAGCCAGCTTGTCCAGCTGAGTGGACCGACACGGTGAAGGGGAACAAGCGGCCGGTTGGCCCAACTGTCCTGATGTTGTAGATGCGGACAGCCTTGACGGCGATGTCCTCGCGCAAGTCGACGTACCACCATGCGTTCGTCTCGAAGTCGGTGTGCTGGTGGCCGCCGCAGCTGAAGAACGCGCAGAGACTTCCGTTGTTACCAAGGAACGCCCGCGTCTGAACTGCTGGATCCAGAGGATCCATGGTCGAGGACTGGAACGAGGGCATGCCAGCAGCCACGTTAACGCCCGGGGCCGGCGAAGCACCGTATGCGGGGGCAGCGGCGGCGTCACGCTTGGCATCTTCCACCTGGCGGGGTCTATACGGGTCATTGCGGGTCAAGTCTTGCTGCCGGTTCCAAAGAAGGGCCGCTCCGGCTACCAGGAGGAGGCAAAGACCGCCGACGATCATTCGACGTGATCGTCGCGTTCGCGAGAGCCACCTTCCACGGAGCCGTCCCACATCGGATGCATTCGCCGATTCGAGCGTGCGCGCGAAGTCGGCACATGTCGCGTAGCGATCCACCGCGAGCTTGGCCAACCCACGCCGCACTACTGCGGCGAGCGCCGGGGGCAGGCCCGGCCGCAGGACAGCAGGAGATGGCACGACCGCTCCCATGTGCTGGAGCAGCACAGACTGCGACGTTGGTCCGCTGTAGGGCGGTTGACCGGTGAGCAACTCGTACAGCACGCAGGCAAGCGCGTATTGGTCGGAACGTGCGTCAACGTTCGACTTGGCGTCGGCCTGTTCGGGGGCCATGTAGGCCGGAGTGCCAACCACGAACCCTGTCTTGGTGAGTGAATCGCCGGCCCCGGCTACGCTGCTTGCAATCCCGAAATCGGCGAGAAGGGGCCGACCATCGGAGAGGAGGATGTTCTCGAGCTTCACGTCGCGGTGCAGAACGCCGACACCATGTGCGTAGTCGAGCGCACGCGCGACGTCGCAAGCGATTCCAATCGCGTCACTCACCGTGAGCTGGTGCTCTCGGTTGAGCCGCTGGCGGAGCGATTCGCCTTCCACGAATGGCATCACGAAAAACAGCGTAAGACCGATCGCCCCGGAGTCGTGCAGAGGGAGGATGTTGGGATGCTGCAGCTTCGACGTGAGTTGTGTCTCGCGGATGAAACGCTCAGACCACTGGCCTACGGCGAGCTCAGGATGGAGGACCTTGAGCGCGACTGCTCGATCATGCTTGAGGTCGCGAGCGAGGTACACCGTGGCGGAGCCGCCTTGGCCAATCGCACGCCCTACGACATAGCGATCCGCAACCACCGAGCCTTCCACCAACGCTAAGGCCGAACTCTCCCCCTGTTCGAGGAGCGACTGAAACTGCTCGAACGCGGGACGTTCGAGTAGCGGAGCCACCCTGTCACAGTCGAGCACCATTTGACCGAGTTGTGCACGCATCACCGCGTCGCCGCCGGACGCGTCGTTCAGGAACACCAACCGCTCCGATGCCGGCAACTCCAGCGCGCGATCCAGGAGCGGCTGGATTCTTCTCCACTCCTGAGGTGACACCAGTTCGGCCATCGGGTGCTCCTGTCAGCGTCTTAGAGATCCAGCGCGCGCCGAAGAAGCATGCGCGCTTTTGCCCAATCTCGCTGTACCGTGCGGACCGTCACTCCAAGGATCGCAGCGGCTTCGTCCTCGGATAGCCCGCCGAAGAATCGGTACTCGACGACCTGCGCGAGACGAGCATCGATGAGCGACAACTGCTTGAGCGCTTCGTCGATCTCGAGCACGACCTCAGGCTGCTCATCCGGAGCGACGACGTCTGCCTCCAGGCTCACGCGCGTGCGGACACCTCCGCGCTTGTGCGCACATTGCGCCCTCGCTCGGTCGATCAGCACGTGTCGCATTGCCACGGAGGCGATGGCGAGAAAGTGTGCGCGGTCACGCCATTGGACCTGTGACTGGTCGACGAGCTTGAGATACGCTTCGTGGACAACGCCTGTGGTAGAGAGGCTGTTCTGTCGCTCGCCGCCAAAGGCCGGTCCGCGCCGTCGAGCGCGCAGATGCCGGTGCGCAATTGCGCGCAGCTCGTCGTACACGTCCGTCACGACCAGGTCCAGCGAGTCGCGCTGTCCACTCTGCATCGCTACGAGATCGTTGAAGGGGATGCCACGGGGCGAGGTTCGAGAGCCCGTGAACACATCCGTATGTGTGCCGGCGGAGCAGCGACGAGGCGGGAATGTCGGGTTTCGGGCCGCTTTTACGTGCTCATGTGTAAAGGGCGGCTATCGTCCTCGACGGCACGATAACATGCGACACCGCGGAGAGACGGTCAAGGCAACCCGCGTGCACATGCGTGGCTCACTGCCACATCCACCGGTTACCAGCGAGGCTCGAGATGCCACCGGGAAAGCTATTCGCGCGCTATCACGTCAGCTCGGTGCCTGAACCCACCAGCGGGATGCTCTTCGCTACCGGTTTGCTCGGCATGTGGGGACAGGGATTGCGGCGGAGGTTGTCCCGGAGGACGATGTGAGCGACTTCACTGGTCGAGGGGCGCGATGTGTCAGGACCGTCGTCGTGCTGGCGGCCGCACTGTTCCCATGGACGCACGAACGCGCAGAGGCGCAGGTCGCAACCCGCGCATTACAAGCCTGTACAATCGGGACGCTGCAGAACTGCGCGCATCTCCGCTTCACGACGTCGCCGGGCACCAGTACCGGCATTACGCTGCTCGCGATCTCCGTTTCGAACCTCGGCTCCATAGTCACTCCGTCGCTTCCGACGTCCGTTTACAACTTTGTCTTTCTCACGGGGTTAGCGCCGGCGACGACATCGTTGTCCGCGTTGGTCGCACCAATCGCTACGGGCGGCGCGACGATCACAGACCCCAGCAGCTGGGACGTGTTCGACTCGGGCGACGCGATCTTTCTGTCGGCGCTGACGAACAACGGCGTCGGCAACTGTGTTGTGGGCGCGCCCGAGAGTGGCTTCGGGCAAGCAGGGAATACGTGCGGCATCGGCCAGACATTCCTCTTCGGATACGAAACACCGCACGTCTTCGACGTGATGCAGTTCAGCATCGCGAACATGGAAGTGGTCGGCCTCGATCCGACGTTGCCAGCAGACAGCTGCGGGGATCCGAACACGCCGTGCCTTGTCACGGAATCCGTGCCGGAGCCGGCAACGATGCTGTTGGTCGCGAGCGGGCTGCTTTGCCTGGCTGTTCCCGCGGTGCGCCGCCGTTTTCGCTGACCTGCTCGATCGCTTGTCGCCGCACAATCCCGGGAGTAGACGACGCCGCGTGCCTGCTCGCCGGCGCGTAGCAATCGACGCTCACATTGGAGGAGTTCCATGCACGGCTCAATTCGCTCCCGAGTGGCACCCGTCTCGAGCCTCGCTCTGGTCGCGCCGGTTGCCCTGCTCCTCCTCAGCGCGTGCAGGGAGCCAATGCATCCGGCAAGCTCACCACCCGGCGCGTCGTTGGCCGCGCCTGCTGCGAGGGAGGCGTTCAACGGAACGTCGACAGTCGAAGTGCTGGCGTGGCTGGCGCCGCTCGGTACGGGGACACCCAACCCCGCCGCCTTCAACGCGTCTGCGACGCCCGTTGTCGAAATCTGCGCCTGGACAGGTTCGGCGTGCGCGAGCAGCCCGGTCGCACGGTTCACGACTTCGCCCATCGGCACCGAGCAACGGTTGACGGCGAACGCGACGGCCGGCCAGTACGAAGCATCGTGGAACCTCCTCGACGCGCGGTTCACGACGCGAAAGACGTATCGGGTTCGCGTGCTCCAGGGCACGAGCACACTTGGTGCGCTCTCTGTCGACGTCGTTCGCGGTCGCTGGGCTCTTACGAAGCCTGGCGCGTTGGCGCCGTTGACTGCCGCGAGCGCGCTGCCGCTTCGGTTCTACTTTGGGGGCGACGTCGGCGCGGCGGTGATCGATCAAAACGGTGGGACGCTCAGCACGCCGGGCGGAACGGTCTCCATGACGATCCCGGCGGGTGCCGTTTCTGCTTCCACAAATTTCAGAGTGGTGTCCGATCCCACGCTGACTCCACCCGCCCGGCCCGGCGATACTCCACTCGCACTCACATATCGGTTTGAACCGGACGGCTTGGCCCTTGGCACTCCCGTCACGATCGTGATGACCTACTCGTCCGTTCTTGCGAACCTTCCCCAAGGCGCAGGCCTTTCGGACATCGGCGTCATCCATTGGAACGACCAGGGGACAACCGCGGAAGTCGTCAGCGCTGTGAATGACCCAGCCACATCAACGCTGACGTTCAGCCTGGATCACTTCAGTCAAGTGTCCGCTATGGCGGCTCCGCCTCAGATTGGCTTCAGCACGTTTCTCTCGAGATGGTGGACAACTCCGACGGTCACGTGGTACGTCGCGCCTTCGCCACTCGGCAGCTATGTGACGCGGGCTCAGGTTCAGGCTGATCTGCAAGTGTGGGAAAGCTACTCAGCCATTCGCTTTCAAGAGGTGCTAGTGCGCTCCGCTGCACAGATCGTGATCGAGGAGAAGGACCTCTCGAGCGTCCCGTGCCCTCAGGACTGGAGGATGCCAGGTGGGCCTTTCATCACGGGCGACGGGCTCACCTGTTTCCCAACGAATACGAATGGAAACAGCCCGCATACGATGGGTGCTTCGGACCGAGCGCTCGTCTTCCTCGATTCGCGCACCTTTCCGGTGAACGGCCAAGCGTACGCATCACAAACGCTGCGGCACGAGCTCGGTCATGCGCTCGGCATCAACCACCCTTGGGCTTACACGCACTCCCAGAATGGCCCCGTCATGCAGCGGATGCTTTCTCCGCGCACCGGATTGCATCAGTTGGACATCAACGCGATCCAGTACCTCTACGGTCCTCCGCCACCCCCAACGCAAGTTCCAGCCACTCCGGGCAACCTGGCTGCCCTCTCGCCAGTGCGGGGCACCGTGGTACTGAAGTGGACCGACAATTCGTCGAACGAAACGCACTTCGAAGTGACGCGGTTCGATGGAAACGTCCTGACCACCATGCCTCCAATCGCCGCCAACGCCACGACCGTCACCTACTCTGGGTTGGCGCCCGGCGTCTCGTACCACTGGGACCTGCGCGCGTGCAATGGCGCCATGTGCAGCCCCTTCCACGGCGTTGTGGGAAAGACGCCCGATGGGCCTTACGGTCTGATTGCGTTCTCGAGTATCAGAACGGGCAACAACGAGATCTTCACGATGAAGCCGGATGGCACCGGCGCCATCAACATCTCGAACCATAGTGGCGACGATAGCGCACCGTCGTGGTCACCGGATGGCACCAGGGTCGCGTTCCACAGCAACAGGTCAGGCGCCTACAACATCTACGTGAAGAACGTTGACACCGGTCTACTGGAGCAACTGACCAGTGGCGTCGGAATCAACGCGTCGCCTTCATGGTCCGCCGACGGATCCAAGATCGCCTTTATCAGTACCCGAGATGGGAACCAGGAGATATACACCGCAACATACCCGGGCGGCGTGGCCACCCGCATCACCGCAACCGCGTCGCGTGAGTACCCACCTGTGTTCTCTCCGGACGGGACCATGATGGCGTATTGGCGCGACACACCCAGCGGCTTTGCCATCTACGTATTGGATGTCGTTGATCCTGCTCACCCGAGGATGCTGACGACTTCGGGGCAGTCTCTCGACCCCAAGTGGTCCCCCGACGGCAGCCTTATCGCATTCTGGACCAGCGTCGAGAAAGTCATATTGATGAAGCCAGACGGCAGCAATCAGCAGATCTTCTTGAACTCAACGGCAAGCGAACCCGCGTGGTCGCCCGACGGTCAACAAATCGTGTTTGTGCGCAACACGAGTATTTGTGTGATTCCCTCCAGCGGTGGAGCCGTTACGTGTCTCCCGAATAGCGCGGGATCAAAGGGTCCATCCTGGGGAAACCATCCTTAAGCTGGCCCAAGAACGTCCCGCCTCTCCCAAAAACGGTCCTTGGAGAGGCGGGATACTAGACGGGAATTTGCTGGCAACTGACAACGGCTGCATCGACGTCTGCGTCGAAGAACGGCCGAGCTCCGTCAGCTTGTATGCAGGCCGCTGGTTCCTTTGGTTGCCCTTGAGGTTGCAAGCTGCATAGCCGACGGCAGTTGGCTGACAAGCTCTCGGCTCGCCTTTAGAAGATGGTATAGATGAATGGCGCCAGCACCGACCCCTGTGCGAACACCAACAAGGTGCCCACCAGCAGCATCAGCATCACCAGCGGCAATAGCCACAACTTCTTGCGGGCCCGCATGAAGGCCCAAAGCTCGCGCAGCAGACTCATTGATTGTCCCGTCTAGAATTGGCGTTCCATGCTCAGCGGATCGGCGCGCTTCTCATGCGGCGCCCAGTAGCTGGCATTGACCTGCTTGTGTTGCATCGGATTGCCGCCGAACAGGCGCCGCAGCACCGCCGTGGGCGTGAGCACGACAAAGTAGATGATGCCCATGAAAATTGGCGTCGTGACTTTCGACAGCACCAGCGCAAACCCCATCCACCCATTGTAGACAGGGCCCAACTGGCCAGGCACGAGCGCGCCGCCCAGCACCAGCAACCCGCCGAGACCGGCGAGCACCCGCGGCGCGATGACGTGCCCCCGCCAGTACGAGATGAGCGCGATGAGCAGGAACGCTCCGCCCACCAGCAGGCCGAACTTCCGGCCCTCCTCGACACTCAGTCGAGCTGGAACTCGAGCTTCCACTCTTCACTCTCACTGGATTCAGGTTGGGCGTGCTTGTGCAGCAGGAACGGACCGAGCACCAGTACGTCGAGATGCGTGCGCATGAAGCAGCGGTACGCATCGGCCGGCGTGCACACGATGGGCTCTCCGCGCACATTGAACGACGTATTCACCACCACGGCGCACCCCGTCCGGTCCTCGAAGGCCTTGATGAGGTCGTAGTAGTCCGGGTTGGTCTCGCGACTCACCGTCTGGATGCGCGCCGAGTAGTCGATGTGCGTGACGGCGGGAATGTCGCTGCGCACGACGTTCAGCTGGTCGATGCCCCAGAGCCGCTGCGCATCGCTGGTCATCGGGATCTGGCGCTCGGTCTTCACCGGCGCCACGAGCAGCATGTACGGCGATTCACAATCCATCTCGAAATAGTCGGACACGCGGTCGCTCAGCACGCTCGGCGCAAAGGGCCGGAAGCCCTCGCGGAACTTGATCTTGATGTTCATCTGCGCCTGCATGCGCGGGCTGCGTGGATCGCCGAGGATGCTGCGACAGCCAAGGGACCGCGGCCCGAACTCCATGCGGCCGTTGAACCACCCGACGATCTTCTCGTCAGCCAGCAGGTCTGCCGTCTGACCGAGCAGCGCATCGCGGTCGAGACGCTCGTACGCCGCGCCGACACTCGTGAGGAAGGTCTCGATCTCCTGGGGCGTGAACGAGGGACCGAGATACGCGCCCTGCATGCTGTCCGTTCCGGCCGGGTTCGCGCGCGGCTTGCCCAGGTGGCGATGCCAGATCAACTGCGCGACGCCAAGCGCACCGCCCGCGTCGCCAGCGGCGGGCTGGATCCAGATGCGCTTGAACGGCCCCTCGCGCAGCAGCCGCCCGTTGCCCACGCAGTTGAGTGCGACGCCGCCGGCCAGGCACAGGTTCTCCATCCCCGTCTCGCGGTGGGCCGTGCGCGCCATGCGCAGCATCACCTCCTCGCACACCACCTGCACCGAGCGCGCGAGATCCATCTCCTTCTGCGTGAGCTTCGACTCCGGCACCCGCGGCGGACCGCCGAACAGGTCGTCGAAGGCCGCGTTCGTCATCGTGAGGCCGGACAGGTAGTTGAAGTATTTCTGGTCCAGCGTGAACGACCCGTCCTCCTTCAGGTCCATCAGGTGCGTGTAGATCAGGTCGACGTACTTCGGCTCGCCATACGGCGCGAGGCCCATCACCTTGTACTCGCCCGAGTTGACCTTGAACCCGGTGTAGTACGTGAACGCCGAGTAGAGCAGGCCGAGCGAGTCGGGCCAGTGCAGCTCCTTGAGGATGTCCAGCGAATTGCCGCGACCAATACCCATCGACGCCGTGGCCCATTCGCCGACGCCGTCCATCGTGAGCACGGCCGCTTCCTGGAAGGGCGACGGATAGAACGCGCTCGCCGCGTGCGACTCGTGATGCTCGGCGTACAGCAGCGGGCCGGTGTAGTCGCCGAGCGCGCGCCGGAGATCCTTGTCCGTGTAGAGCTTCTCCTTGATCCACAGCGGGCCCGCCATGAGGAACGAGCGGAACCCCCTGGGCGCGACGCCGAGATATGTCTCGAGGATGCGCTCGAACTTGAGCAGCGGCTTGTCGTAGAAGCCGACCGCGTTCAGTGCCGTCGCGCCAATGCCCGCCTCGCGAAGGCAGTACTCCACGGCGCGTGCTGGGAACGCGGAGTCGGCCTTGATGCGCGTGAACCGCTCCTCCTGCGCCGCGGCGACGATCACGCCGTCGCGGAGCAGGCACGCGGCGCTATCGTGATAGTAGGCCGAAAGGCCGAGGATGTATGTGGGTGGAGATTCAGCCATGAAGCCCGGTTGCGGAACGAGCAGTGGAGCCGTGTGGGATTAGTATGCGGGTGCGATGCGCACCGAGCACATGGGAATTGAAGGCGCTCGCATTGGACCATAAGTTCGGACGCCAACACTCAACCTAATCTCATGACGACCTCCGCCTTCGCACAGTTACGCGGGTGGCTGCGCGACGGCTGGATTGCGCTCGGCATTGCCCTGCTCCTCTTTCTCGGATTCGAGGCCATCTACCGTGGCCTCCAGCGTGCGCGCCACGGCCCGACGCCCGAGATCGTCGGTCGGGTCGTCACGCCAGGTCATCCGTATGCGGGGCAATCGTGGTACGCGGAGCTCAAGCCCGGTCTGGATGCGCGCAAGAACCGCTTCGACCCCTACCGGAGCTACTGGCCCGGGCCGGTGACCTCGCGCTACGTCAACATCGACACCGCCGGCCGGCGCGCCACGCCACAGTCAGTGCCCGACACCGCGGGTGTGCTGCGTGTGTTGATGCTCGGCGGATCCACGATGTGGGGCTTCACCGCGCGCGACTCCTTCACCATCCCTACGCTCACCGCCGCGCGTCTCGCGGCGCTTGGCGTTCGCAATGTGCACGTGGAGAACCTCGCACAGGCCGCGTTCAACACCACGCAGGAAGCATCCACGCTGATGCTCGAGGTGGCGCGTGGGCGCATTCCGGATGTCGTCGTGGTGCTGGATGGCTACAACGACGTCGCGACCGCGCTCAAGTATGGCGACCCTGGCCACACATACGCCGAGGAGAACACCAGCCAGCAGATCGACCTCGGCCGGCGAACCTTCTGGCAGGAGCTCTTCGGGTTCGGGCGGCACTCGAGCCTCATCTCGGGACTGCGGTCCAAGCTGGTACGTGATTCGACGCCCGTGGTCGCGCGCAGACCCACGGTGCCGGACATCTGCGGCGCCGCGGCGCGCTACTACGCCGGCGTCGCACACCAGGTGGAAGCGGTGGGACAGGCGCATGGATTCCCTGTCGTGTACTTCCAGCAGCCGCTGCATACCACGACTGGCAAGCCGCTCAGCGCATGGGAGCGCGGGCTGCCAGGGCGGTCAAATACGCGCGAATGCATGGACAGCATCGACGTCGCCATGGCCGACCGCGCGGGAAAATCCTATATTTCACTACGCGGGGTGTTCGACGCCGACACGGCTACGCGATTCGTCGACGAGATCGCCCACATCACGGAGGAGGCGAACGGTCAAGTGGCCGAACGCATCGCCTCGCACATCGCCCCGTTGCTCCAGGCAAGGGTCCGGCGATGAAAGCTGTCCGTGGCGGATACTCCTGGTTTCTCATGTCTTCTCACGCGTGCCTGCGGCGCGCCATTCCCTGTTACCAATGACCGAGAGAGCAATTGCGCTGCGCGCGTTCGTCGCGGACATCGCCGGCTTCGATGTCACGGACGCCACGCTGGACGGCGCCCTCTTCGGCGCCGGCGTGCTCGACTCCCTGAACCTGCTCAACGTCGTGTCCTTTGTGGAGCAGCTGTGGAGCATCCGCGTGCCTGCCGGCGATCTCACGCTCGAGCACTGGGACACGCTGACCGCCATCGAGGCCTACGCCGGCCGTTCCATAGCGTCGTGAGCGCGCCGCGGATCCGCGTTCCACGTGCCGAGGTCGTCCTCGACACGGCTCCGCTGCGCCTGCGCCACTGGGTGGCGTTGGCCGCGGTGCTCACTGCGATGATCGCGGCCAGCCGCTGGATCTACCCAGACCGCCTGACGGCCGCCATGACATCGGTGTCGACGCCGTCGTGGTATTCGACGAACTACAATGACGATGAGGCTCGCGTCTATGCGCTGACCCACTCGCCCGCGACGCGCGAGGCGGCCGTCATCGTGCTCGGCACGTCGGTGACGCAGGCGAGCATGTGGACGGACGACGTGTTGTCACGTCAGACTGGGCTCAACATCGTGAACCTGAGCACCAGGGGGCAGTCGATGCTCCAGAGCCTCTTTGCTGCGCACAGTGCCCAGCTGCGGCGCGGTCAACTGGTCGTCGTCGCCGTGAGCCCCTCGCGCGCGACGCTCGGACAGGACGGGAACTGGCGCCTGGCAGCAGGCATGTACGGTCCCATCGGCGCGTTTTCGCGGGAGTTTCTTGGCCAGGTACCGAGCCTCGCCGTGTGGGCGCAGCCGCGCACAGCGCGCTACCACGATCGCAGCTTCCATCGGCAGTGGGTGATGCACATGGTGATTGGCACACTGCGGCACTGGTCCGCGGTGCACCTCTACAACGATCATCGCGCAGGGTACGACCAGAACCGGCAGGGCGGCGGGCCGGACGGCAGCCCGGTTGCATTGCGGCAGAGCCGCCTGGCGTTGCGGCGCCGACTCGACAATGTGTACGACCGCGAGCGCGAGGAGAATCAGCGGTTGCTTTCAGTGCTGCTGAGGTACGTCGAGTCACGGGGCGCTCGCGCGATCCTCATGAACACGCCGCGCATCGCCGGCGACACGGTCCTCACGTACGGCCCATACTGGCAGAAATTTCGCGATGATACCCGCACGGTCGCCGACGCGAATGACGTGGCGGTTGTGGACTTCGTAGAAGACCTGGCGCTGCGAGCCGAGGAGTTTCGAGACGCGTCGCATACCGCGCGCGCGGGCCGTGCGCGCTGGTCGCGCGCGTTCGTGCAGCAGGTGGCGCAGTGGTGCCCGCCGTCCAGCGGACGCTCCGTTCGCGACTGCTACTGATGCTCTTCCAGGGCACGTATTACCTGCCGGGCCTTGTCATCTGCCTGGCCATCTATTGGCTGATCCTCAAGTCGAACGGCGCGCGTCTCGTGTTCCTCGCGGTGGCCAGCTCGGCACTGCTCGTAGCGGTGCAGGCGCCGGGCCCGGAGCGCGTCGGCGTCATGGTGACTCTCGTCGGCGTCCTCGTGCTGGCGGTGCTGGTGTACTTCATCGGCCGGCACCTTCGGCACCGCGCGAGCACGCCGTTGATGTTCATGGCGCTCGCCGTCCCACTGTCGGTGCTGGTCTACTTCAAGTACCTGCTGCTGTGGCTCCCAGCCGTGCAGCTGGGGGGTGTGCTCCTCCCCATCGGCGTGAGCTACTACACCTTCAAGCACATTCACTACCTGATCGAGTGCCGCCGCGGGAGGTTCGAGGACGCGACGCTCGCGAGCTATCTCGCCTACATCGTGTTCTTCCCGATGTTCCTCGCGGGCCCGATCGAACGATTCACCTCCTTCCTGTCCCAGTCGAAGACCATCGCGTGGTCCAACGACGCCGTCTCACCCGCGCTCGAGCGCATTCTGTTGGGCGTTGGCAAGAAGTTCCTCCTCGTGACGCTCGTGCTGGAGCCGATGCTGCCGCGAAACCTCGTCATGTCCGACGGCGCGCCGACGCTGGAGCCATGGCAGATCATCGTCGCCTGCTTCATCAAGCTCCTCGTCACCTACTTCGATTTCTCCGGCTATACCGACATGGTGCTGGGCACGGCCAAGCTGTTTGGCTTCTCGCTCATGGAGAACTTCGACTTCCCGCTGTTGCGCGACAACCTCGCCGACTTCTGGCGGTCGTGGCACATCAGCCTGTCCTCATGGGCGCGCGACTACGTGTATTTCCCCATCCTCGGTCAGTATCGCACGCCGGACCTCGCGCTAATCGCGACCATGCTCACCATTGGCGTCTGGCACGGCGCGCAGCCGGGGTGGGCGCTATGGGGGCTGCATCATGGCACCGGTCTCGTGCTCTACGGACGCTACCAGCGCTGGTGCGAGAAACGACCCTTCATGCAGCGCGCGCGACTCACGCGTCCCTGGCGCCTGGCATCGATTGTCGCCGTGTGGTGGTACGTCTCGCTCGGATACGCGCTCACTTTCACGCCGGCCACCTTTGCCAGCAGCACGCGGCTGTACGTGAAGGCGCTCTCGCTGGGACTGTTCTGATGCGGATCGTCATACCCTGGCGGAATCCGTGGATGCGCATCGCGCTCTACGCCTTGTTCATCGTCGCCGCGTATATCGCTCGCGGCGGCCTCGTGCGCTTCGTATACCAGGCCTTTTGACATGACGCTGCGCGAGGCGCTCGATCGCACGGCTGCCGGTTTCGGCGCATTCACGGTGGAGGGCGGCACCGGAGCGGCCCCGACGATCGCGACACGCCACGCACGCGGCCGCATCGTGCTCTGGCCACTGGCGAGCACGATCCAGGGCGTACGCACGCTCATCACTGCGCTCGCGGATGGCGTGGTGCCCGTGATCATTCCGTCCACCTGGCCGCAGGCCCGGCTCGCCGAGCTCCAGGTGCGGTACGCGGGGTTCGGTCGGCTGGAGGGCGACGCCGTTGTCCTGCCAGCCGCGCCTGTGCGAGCGGAGACCTCCGTCGCGCTCGCCCTCATGACCAGCGGCACGACGGGCGCGCCGAAGATTCTTGCGACGAGCCTGGACAACCTCGATCGCGGCATCGCGGCGATACACTCGGCGCAGCGGCTGGAGGCGGTGGACAGCACGGCGGCGCTGCTGCCGCTCGCGTACTCGTATGCGTTGGTGAACCAGCTGCTCTGGGCCGTGCGCTACGAACGGCGCCTCGTGCTTACCGCGGGCCTCGCCATGCCCGCGGACGCCTTGCGCGACGCGCGCGCGTCGGGGGCGCGCATGACCTGCCTGGTGGGACATCAGGCGCGCCTGCTCGAGCGCTATCGCTTTGGCGCGAGCGACGCATTGCCGGACGTCGCCGTGGTGAACTTTGCCGGCGCTCCCTTTCCCATGGCGAGCCGAGGGTTTCTCCGCACGCTGTTCCCGAACGCGAGGCTGCTCAACAACTATGGCTGCGCCGAGGCGATGCCGCGGCTGACGGTGGGGCAGGTGGCGCATGATGGGGGTGACCCGAGCTGGGTGGGCACGCCGATCGGCGACATCGAGCTCCGCATCGCCGGCACGGATACCGAAGGTCCGATCACGTTTCGCGGGAGCTCCACGTCCCTCGGGGAGTTGGGCGTGGACGGCTTGCTCTCGCCGCATCCCGAATGGATTGCGAGTGGCGACGTTGGTCGGTTGGACGACGACGGCCTCCACGTGCTGGGCCGTCGCGACCAGATCGTGAAGGTGTTCGGGGAGCGGGTCAGCCTCGTTGAGATCGAAGACGCGCTGTGCGCCGCTGGTGCGACGGACGCGATTGCGTGGCTGGAGACGGATGCCAGCGGCGACGACGCGATTCGCGCCGTTGTGGGAGGCGAGACTGCGCCGTCCGGCGACGCGATGTCCCGCGCACTGTCGGCGCGCCTGCCGCGGAATCTCTGGCCGCGCGACGTACGGTTCGCGGCGACGTGGCTATCGTTGGCGAACGGAAAGACGGACCGTCAGGCACTGATGGCGCAGGCGCGTGGGGACGCGCTCGCACGCGTCTGGCCGGCGAGGAACGGCTGAGCGCGCCTTGCTCGCGATCTCGGCGTGGGTGCCGTCGCCGCTGTCGAGATCGATCCCCTCATCATCGGCAGCGGCACCCTGCTGCAATTCGAGAAGGCCGCACTCAGGGGATAGCCCTCGGCGCCTTCAACGCGCCAATGATCGGCGCGACCATCGCGCCCGCGATCTTGCCATTCGCCCGTTCGGTGACGTGACCGATGTAGTCGAGCCACACCGTTGCGGTGTCGCCGGCGAAAACGGTAGCCATGTTCTGAAAGCGCGCGCCAGCGAGAGGGCCCATCGCTGAATCCACCGAGGCCGCAGCGCGCCGGTTCAGGCTTCGCAGAATGCGGTGGCGCGGATCGCTGCTCAACGTGTCCACCGCGGCGACCTCGTACGACGTCAGTGGCTTATGCGCGACGCCAGGCGTGGGCTGCCAGAAGTAGAGCACGGTGAACCCGTAGCCTGCCGCAAGCGTCTCAACCAGCGATGCCGTGCGCACGTAACAGTCCACGATACCATGCGCCATCGCCGCGGTGTCCGCGCCAGCGGCCCCGCCTGGCTTCTCGGACAATCGCACCGACATGCTCCGTATCAGCGACCGAACGTCGCGCATCGTCCGCTGCGTCAGGACACGGCCCAGTGCGAACTCGAATGCGCGGCGCGTCTCGTTCTGCGGCAGCCCGCACTTCGGACTCATCGCGCTCGAGGCCGCGTCGTTGATGCCGTCGTAGAACACGACGACATCGGGGCGCGCGCCATTGCGCAGCTCCATCATCAGCTGGATGAGCTCCTGCGTGAAGACATAGCCCGTCTCGCCGTAGTTCGTGACGACGACGTCACCCTGACCCTGCGCCACGAGACCAGCAGCGACGAGGGAGGGAATCGTGGCCGCGTCGCGCTGACCGGTGCCCCACATGGTGGACCCGCCGAGGAAGAACACGTGGCGCGGGCGAGCAGTCGTTGGTGCGGGCTGGACCGTGCGGCGTATTCCCGCCGAATCGACGTTCACGTACTGGCCCGTCATGGGACGACGACGCCAGTACACGTACGGACGCCACTGCATCTGCAGGCTGGCGTAGTACTCCGCGCGATATCCCGCGAACCACGCCTCGTCGCGGTACGGATGATCGGCGCGATCGTCGCTGTCGGGTTCCGTTCCGCGCAATCCAGTGATCTCGACGTATGCCAGGCCGCAGGCGAGCACGAGCAGCAGTGTCACGCCCACGATGGCCCACGCCGTGCCGAGTGCACGGAGAATCGCGAGCAGCGCCCGGCCGATCCTGCGAACCACTAGAAGATCGTATAGATGAACGGCGCAAGCACGGAACCCTGCGCGAACACGAGCAGCGTCCCCACCAGCAGCATCACCATCACGAGCGGCAGCAGCCACATCTTCTTGCGGACCTTCATGAAGGCCCACAGTTCACGCGTCAGACTCATTGGTCGTCCTGTTTCAGAATTGGCGTTCCATGCCCTTGGCTTCGGACGACGCGGTGTGCGGCGCCCAGTAACTGTCGTTCACGGGTTCATGGCGCATCGGGTTGCCGCCGAACCTGCGGCGCAGGATGGCCATGGGTGTCAGCACGACGAAGTACACGAGACCCATGAACAGAGGGGTCGTGACCTTGGAGAGCACCGTCGCAATGCCCATCCAGAAGCTGTAAACGGGGCCCATGTGCCCCGGCACCAGCGCACCGCCGAAGACGAGGAATCCGCCGAGGCCGGCGAGCACGCGCGGCGCGATCACGTGTCCACGCCAGTACGAAATCCCGGCGAAGAGCAGGAACACACCACCCACCAGGAGGCCGAACTTCCGGCCCTCGGCGACGCTCAGTCGAGCTGGAACTCGAGCTTCCACTCGTCACTCTCCTTCGATTTCGGCTGTTCATCCTTGCGCAGCAGGAATGGCCCTAGCACGAGCACGTCGAGGTGCGTGCGCATGAAGCAACGATAGGCGTCGGCCGGCGAGCAGACGATCGGCTCGCCGCGCACGTTGAACGACGTGTTCACCACCACACCGCAGCCGGTGCGATCCTCGAACGCCTTGATGAGGTCGTAGTAGTCGGGGTTCGTCTCGCGACTGACCGTCTGGACGCGCGCCGAATAATCGATGTGCGTGACGGCGGGGATGTCGGAGCGCACGACGTTGAGCTGGTCGATGCCCCAGAGGTTCTGCGCGGCGCCGGTCATCGGGATCTGACGCTCCGCCTTGACCGGGGCCACGAGCAGCATGTACGGCGACTCACAATGCAACTCGAAGTAGTCGGACGCCCGGTCGAGCAGCACGCTCGGCGCGAAAGGACGGAACCCCTCGCGGAATTTGATCTTGATGTTCATCTCGGCCTGCATGCGCGGGCTGCGCGGATCGCCCAGGATGCTGCGGCATCCGAGCGAGCGCGGTCCGAACTCCATGCGGCCATTGAACCACCCGACGATCTTCTCGTCCGCGAGAAAGTCGGCCGTCTGGCTGAGCAGCGTGTCGCGATCGAGACGTTCGTACGCGGCACCGACGCTATCGAGGAATGTTTCGATGTCCTTGGGCGTGAACGACGGTCCGAGATACGCGCCCTGCATTCCATCCTTGCCAGCTGGGGATGGCCGCGGCTTCTCGAGATGGCGATGCCAGATCAGCTGTGCGACGCCCAGCGCACCGCCGGCGTCGCCGGCGGCCGGCTGGATCCAGAGTCGCTTGAAGGGCCCTTCGCGCAACAGACGGCCGTTGCCAACACAGTTGAGCGCGACGCCCCCAGCGAGGCACAGGTTCTCCATGCCCGTTTCCCTGTGCGCCGTGCGAGCCATACGAAGCATTACCTCTTCGCACACCACCTGCACCGAGCGCGCAAGATCCATCTCCTTCTGCGTCAGCTTGGATTCGGGCACGCGCGGCGGACCGCCGAACAGGTCATCGAACTCCGGGCTCGTCATCGTGAGGCCCGAGAGGTAATTGAAGTACTTCTGGTCAAGGCGGAACGAGCCGTCCTCGCGCAGATCCATCAGGTGCCTGTAGATCAGGTCCACGTACTTCGGCTCGCCGTAGGGCGCGAGGCCCATGACCTTGTACTCGCCCGAGTTGACCTTGAAGCCCGTGTAGTACGTGAATGCCGAATAGAGGAGGCCGATGGAATCGGGCCAGTGCATCTCGCGGAGGATGTCCAGCGCGCTGCCCTTCCCTACGCCGATGGACGCCGTGGCCCACTCGCCGACACCGTCCATGGTGAGCACCGCCGCTTCATCGAAGGGCGACGGATAGTACGCGCTGGCCGCGTGCGACTCGTGGTGTTCGGCGTACAGCAGCGGCCCCGCATACTCACCGAGCGCGCGACGGAGGTCCTTATCGGTGTAGAGTTTTTCCTTGATCCAGAGCGGCCCTGCCATGAGGAACGACTTGAAGCCCTTGGGCGCAACGCCGAGGTAGGTCTCGAGGATGCGCTCGAACTTGAGAAGCGGCTTGTCGTAAAAGCCCACGGCGTCGAGCGCGCTCGCGCTGATCCCGGCCTCACGGAGGCAGTACTCCACGGCCCGCGCCGGGAAGGCCGCGTCGGCCTTGATGCGCGTGAAACGCTCTTCGGACGCCGCGGCGACGATGGCGCCGTCGCGCAGGAGACACGCAGCGCTATCGTGATAGTAGGCCGAAAGGCCAAGAATATAAGAAGGTCGGGCCATGAAATCGCCGCGGGGCCGGGTTGCGTTCGACCAATATACGTGCGCGTCATCACAGAGCCCATCGGCGCCGAGGTATCTCGCTGCTTGCGCCCCATTCGCCTTCATTCGGGGGCGGCGACGGCAGCCCCTGACATCGTGGGCCGCGTCGTCACGACGGGCCGAGCGTGGTTTGCCGGTTCGGGCCCGGCCTGACATCACTTTGACCCTCACTATCGTTCGACGTTTGTGCTCGTACCTTGCGACGACCGTTCGTTCAGATATTTCCATTCCGACGCAGCGTTCGAACGCAAGGACTCCCGCAGATGTAGGCCATCGCTGTATTGTTGATTGTGCTGGCGAGCGCGTGTGACGTTTGTCGCTTGTCCATCGTCTCCGCATAGCAGCGCAGGTACGTACTGACCGCGCGCGCGACCAAGTCTCCCTCGTTCTACCCACCCTCGAGGCTTCTCAAGCATGGACCAGTCCGACGCTGTCGGGACCGCACTGCATTACATCCCCGCCGTGTTGCTCACGGGCCTGATCATCTACGGTGCATTCTGGTGCGTGGGACTCATCCGCTTCCCAAACGTGGTGGATCGGGAGCGCTTGATGGAGTGGTTCGGTGAGATCGACCTCGAGAAGATGGGCGGTTACAAGCCGTTTCAGTTTGCCCTCATCAGCCTGGTGACCCTCTACCTGGAGCTGCTGCTCATCAGATGGGTGTCGTCCGAGATCCGCATCTTCGCCTTCTTCAAGTCGTTGGTGCTCATCGCCTGCTTCCTGGGATTTGGTCTTGGCTGCTACCTAACGAAGGCTCGCATCCGGCTCGCCTACACGCTGGTGCCGATGCTCGCGCTGGTGCTGCTCATCGAGCTGCCCTGGGACGCGCTCCGCCAGTTCGTCGCCTCGCTGTCCGACTTCGTGGGCTCGACGTCCGATATCCACGTCTGGACGATGCGGCACTTCGAAAGCTCGGAGATCCTGAAGCTCGTGTCGGTGGGCGTGGCATTCGCCATCGTCCTCACGCTCTTCGGCCTCATCGCGTTGATCTTCGTTCCGCTCGGCCAGGCAGTTGGCTGGTATCTCGAGCGCGCACCGGATGGCATCCGCGGCTATTCGCTCAACGTAGCCGCCAGCCTGGGCGGCATCTGGCTCTACACCCTGCTCTGCTTCCTTTGGAGCCCACCCATCATCTGGGTGGTGATCTTCAGCGTCGGCCTGCTGGTGTACGTCTGGAAGCTGCCGCGCGTCCGCACCGCGGTGGCGATCAGTTCCGTGGTGATGCTGGCACTCCTCGCGCTCGGCACGTTCAAGCGGCAGTGGTGGGCTGGTGACTGGAAGGGCACGCAGACGGAGCTCGCCAGCGGCATGAAGGACCAGCCGGCGCAGCGCTTCTGGTCCCCCTACCAGAAGCTCACGATGATCCCGATGGAGTATCACGGCGAGCCCGTGACCTTCCTGCTGAACACCAACGACAGCTGGTACCAGCAGATGTGGGATCTCTCGGCGCCGACGGTGGCGAAGTATCCCGAGCTCTATGCCGACAAGCCCATCCCGTTTCACCAGTACAACCTGCCGTACCAGTTCTACCCGAACCCCTCCCGCGTGCTCATCGCCGGCGCCGGTGCGGGTAACGACGCGTCGGGCGCGGTGCGCAACGGCGCTGGTTCTGTAACGGCGGTCGAGATCGATCCGCTCATCATCGACATCGGCACGCGGCTGCACTTCGAGAAGCCGTACGCCAACCCCAAGGTGAAGGTCGTCGTGGACGACGCGCGCGCCTTCATCCAGAACGACACGGGCCAGTACGACCTCGTCATCTTCTCGATTCTCGATTCGCACACGACCAGCTCGTACTACACGAACATCCGCCTCGACAATTACGTCTACACGGTCGAGGCCCTGAAGGAAGTGAAGCGCCTGCTCGCGCCGGACGGCCTGTTCGTGATGTCGTTCTCCGCTTCGCGCCCGTGGTTCGCCGGCCGCCTCAAGGCCATCATCACCGAGGCGTTCGGCAGCGAGCCCCTGCTGTTGCGCAGCGACTCGTACTTCTTCGTCGCCGGCAGCCCGGAGCGTGTGCAGGCAGCCAGGGCTGCCAACCCGGCCCTGGACACGTTCGTCGCGGAGCGCATGAGCCCCGCAGTGGAAGAGGCGTCGGTGAGCACGGACGACTGGCCGTATCTCTACCAGCAGTACCGCCAGATCCCGACCATCGTGTACATCCTGTCGGCGATGCTCATCCTCATTGCGGCCTTCGCAATCAGGCGCTTCAAGCAGAGCGATGAGCCCTTCATGTGGCACTTCTTCTTCCTCGGCGCGGCGTTCATGCTGCTCGAGGTGCAGATCATCAGCAAGACGGCGCTGCTCTTTGGAACGACATGGCTCGTCAACTCCATCGTGATCACCGCCCTGTTGTCGCTGGTGCTGCTCGCCAACGTCGTGGTGCGCAAGGTGGCAGTGCCGCGCGCGGTGGCGTTCGCGGGGCTCTTCCTCACCCTGGCACTGGCATACTTCGTCCCGGCGGACGCGCTGTTCTTCTCCTCGAAGATCTTGCGGGCGCTTGCCGTGGCCGTTGTGTACTGCTCCCCCGCGTTCTTCGCCGGCCTGGTGTTCATCTCGAGCTTCAAGGCCATCGGGTTCAAGGCCGAGGCCTTCGGGGCCAACCTGCTCGGATCGCTGGTGGGAGGCCTGCTCGAATCCGCGTCCTACGCCACCGGCATCAAGGCGCTCGTGATCATGGCCGCGTTCGTCTACCTGCTGGCCATGTTCACGGCGGCCCGCACGGTGGGCGCGGGCGGTGGTGGCGTGTCGGGAGGCCGGACGTAGCCTGATGGTGGTGGAATCCCCAGCGCGCTCGCGCTCGGAGTTGATGTGGATGGCGGCCATCATTTTGGCCGCCATCGCATTGCGCTTTGTGTCGCTCGGCGCCGATCCCCTGCAGGATCTGAGCGGCGGCTTCATCTCCGACCAGGGCACGTGGTGGAAGAATCCGCGGCTCCATGCCATTTGGGGCACCTGGATGGTGGACGACGCCAACTACGGGCTCCTCACCGCCCCGGCCTACACGCTGGTCATGCGGGGGGTGTTCGAGGTGCTGGGCGTCGGCTACGTGCAGGCCTACACTGCCAGTGCCGTGAGCGGCCTGCTCACCATGTTGGTCGTGTACGCAATGGTGCGGCGGGAGGGCGGTGCCACGGCCGCGGTGCTGGCGTCGGCGTTCGTGGGCATCAACGCGCTCACAGTGCCGTATGACCGGTCATCCTATCCGGAGTCGTTTCAGCTGATGATGATGACGACGACGGTCGCCGTCATTCTCGCCTGTCGTGGTCGCGTGTGGCTCGCCGTATTCGCCGGGCTCACCGTCGCCATCGTGCTGCTGTCCAAGCCGCCGGGCCTCGTGTTGGCGCCCATCGCCACTGCGACGTGGGCGGCCGTGTGGCTCAGGGACCGGCAACCGGGCCGCGCGCGCGAGCTGCATGTGCGCGCAATGCTCGCCTACGCCGCGACGGCAGCGATCGTCCTCGCGGTGGTCGGTATCGTGTTCCTGCGCCCGCACGCGCCCGACGTGTGGACGCACTTCCAGATCCAGATGGCAGATGGCGCGGACTACGGCGCCGCCATGACGGACCGCGTGCTGCTGTTCGGGACGCGCCTAGGCTACCGACTCAATCAGTTCTTCCAGCACGAGTGGTACCTCATCGTGGTAACGGGCCTGTTCGGTGCGGCGCGGATTGCGCGCGTGACTCGGCGGCCGGTGACAACGGTGGAGATTGCCGCGTGGATCTGGCTGCTGATGGGCTTCGGCGTCATGGGGCTCCAGACGTACCAGGTGGACCGCCGCTTTCTCTTCCTCATCCCGCCGCTGGCCATGCTCACCGCGCTCGCGGTGTCGCAGGCCGTCGAGATTGGCGATAGCGCATGGACGTCGTCGCGCGGGCGACGGATTGCCGCTGGCGCCGCGGCTGCGGTGGTGGCGCTCGTGCTGCTGTTCTACGCCATTCCGTACGGCGTGTGGAAGATGATCGGCGTGGGCCGGATGCTCGGACAGACGTGGACGTATGGCGTCGCTGGCGGGCTGCTGCTCTCCGCCATGGTTGCCGGCGCGGCGCTTATCGGGGCCTGGCGAGCGCCTCGGCTCCGCTGGCGCGGCAACACGACGGCGCAGGTCGCGACGATGACCATTCCCGTGCTCTTCGTGCTCGTGAACCTCGGCACGGAGATCTCCGGCCTCAGTCGCGGCCTGGAGAACGTCTCGCGCACGCTGGCGCGCATCGCCGGACTCTGGCCCGGTGAGCGCGTCGCCGCAGCAGGGTGGTCATCGGGAACGCTTACCATGGGCACCGGCATGCTGCCGGCGAATCACGAGACCAAGGGTCCCACCGCATCGGAGCGCTTCCGTCCGCAGCTGGAGTTGTATGCCGCGACGCCCGGCAAGCCGCCGAAGCAGAACCCCCTCTGGGCGGTGGCCGGACGTCCGCAGAAGGTCGATTGTGCGCAGCTTCCCATCTGGTCCGACGCCTCGGGCAAGCCGCGCCTCATCGTGCACATTTTCGTTGAACCTGACAGGCTCGCAGGCTGCCAGGCCCTTGTACGCGAGCAGGCCGCACAGCTGACGGCGAGCAATGGCAGGTAAGGACGATGGATCCCCCGCGCCGTCATTGGCGCAGGACGCAGCGGCGTGGAATGACGCCATGTATCACAAGCATCCCACGCCGTATGGCCGCAGCATCGCGGGCTACATCTCGGCGGCGCGGGTGCGGACGGTCAAGCGCCTCGCGCAGATAAAGGCGGACGACGCCGTGCTGGAGATCGGCTGCGAGAGCGGGCACCTGCTGCTCCAGATGCCGGCGTGCCGGCTGCGCATGGGTGCCGACATCTCCCAGGCCGCGCTGGACGATGCCCGCACGGCGGCGGACAGCGCGCGCGCCCTGAACGTGCAGTTCCGTCAGTTGAATGCCGAGCTGCCGCTGCCCTTCGAGCCCGGCGAGTTCGACGTCATCATCAT
Organism: Gemmatimonadaceae bacterium; assembly: GCA_031407575.1. Lineage (GTDB taxonomy): Bacteria > Gemmatimonadota > Gemmatimonadetes > Gemmatimonadales > Gemmatimonadaceae > AG11. Next base: position 22,753 of record JANOIJ010000246.1, read on the forward strand.
CTCGGAAATGCTCGAGCACGTGGAGCGTCCGCGGACGGTGCTCGAGCAGGTGCATGCCATCGCGACGCCGCAGACGCGCATCGTCATCACGGTGCCGAACGAGAAGCCGAAGCTCGTGATCAAGGACGTCCTGAAGTTCCTGCGCCTGTTCGACCTCCTCTTCCCGGGCATCGAGGAAGGGCAGAGCGAGTGGCACCTCCAGCAATTCTCCAAGCCGATGATCCGCGAAACCGTGAAGGGACTCTACGATGTGCTCGCGCTGGAAAGCGTGTGGGGAGCGCATTACGCTGCGCTGCTCACGCCGAGTCGCAGCAGGGCAGCGACGTGACCGCATCCACTGCGGTGCCGCTCAGTGTCATCATGCCGGCGTACAACGAGGCGGACGGCATCGAGATCGCCGTCGCCGCGGTGCAGGAGAACGTCCTCTCCCTCGTGCCGAACGCAGAGATCGTGGTGGTGAACGACGGCTCGCGCGACCGCACCGGCGAGATCGCGGACGCGATTGCCGCGAAGGATCCGCGCGTGCGGGTGCTGCACACGCCCAACGGTGGGCACGGCACGGCGTTGATGCGCGGCATCGACGCCGCGCGGGGCGAGTTCGTCTTCCTCATCGACGGCGACAACCAGATCCCGCTCGAGTTCTTTCCCAAGCTGTGGACGCTCATCCACGCCGGCGCGGGACTCGAAGGCGTGTTCGGCATCCGCCGCGCGCGCAATGACGCGTACATCCGTCGCGCGCTCACGGCGTTCATCGGCTTCAGCCTCATCATGATGTTCCGCATCCGGATCAAGGATGCCAACGTGCCGTACAAGCTCGTGCGCCGCCGCGTGTGGGTCGAGGCGCGCAAGTTCATTCCCGATGGAACGCTCGCCCCATCGCTGTTTCTGTCGGTGTACATGAAACGGAAGCAGTGCGACCTCGACTTCGTCAACGTCGCGCACCGCGACCGCATTGCCGGTGAAGTGTCCATCAAGCGCTGGAAGCTCATCAAGTTCTGCGCAAAGGGGCTGCGCCAGCTGCTCGACCTGCGCGTCGCGCTGCGCGGACTCTGAGCGCCTCGATGCGCATCCTCGTCGTTGGTGCTGGCCCCACCGGCCTGTCCGCCGCATGGCGTCTTGCCGAACATGGCCATCAGGACTGGCTGCTCGTCGAGGGAGAGGACCATCCTGGCGGACTCGCGACGTCCATCCGCGACGAGGCCGGCTTCACCTGGGATCTCGGTGGACACGTCCTCTTCTCGCACTACCGCTATTTCGACGCCCTCATGCGCGAGGCACTCGGCGACGCATGGGTGGAGCACGAGCGCGAAGCGTGGGTGTGGATGCGCGAGCGGTGGGTGCCCTACCCGCTGCAAAACAATATCTGGCGCCTGCCCGCCGACGACCTCACGCGGTGCCTCGAGGGACTCGTCGAGATCCTCAAGCGCGACCGCGCGTCCGCACCGCCGGCCACCTTTGCCGAGTGGCTCCAGCGCGCCTTCGGCGACGGGTTGTGCGAGACGTTCATGTTTCCGTACAACTTCAAGGTGTGGGCATACACGCCGGAGAAGATGGGCGTCGGCTGGATGGGCGAGCGCGTCGCCACGGTGGACCTCAAGCGCATCCTGCGGAACCTCGTCCACCAGCGCGACGACGTGAGCTGGGGGCCGAACGCCACCTTCCGCTTCCCGCTGCACGGCGGCACCGGCGCCATCTGGGACGCCCTCGCTGCGCGCCTTCCGGCGGGCAAGCTCGCACTGGGCAAGCGCCTCGTGCGCGTGGACACGGTGGCGCACATCGCGCACTTCGCAGACGGCAGCGCCGAGCGCTACGACAGGCTCCTCTCGTCCATCCCGCTTGACGAGCTGCTCAGACTACTCTCCGACCGCCCCGACCTCACGGCGCGCGCACCGGAGTTCGTGCACTCGTCCAGCCACATCGTCGGTGTAGGCTTCACGGGCAACGCGCCCGCCGACCTTGCGACCAAGTGCTGGATGTACTTCCCTGAGCCCGAGACTCCGTTTTACCGCGTCACCGTGTTCAGCAACTACTCGCCGAACAACGTCGCCACGCCCGGCGAGCAGTGGTCGCTCATGGCCGAGGTGAGCGAGTCGAGCGACAAGCCAGTGGACAGCTCGCGCATCATCGCTGACACCATCGCCGGCTTCCGCCACGCCGGCTTCATCACCGCGGAGACGCCGATCGTCGCCACGTGGCACCGCCGGCTGGAGCATGGCTATCCCACGCCGTGGCTCGCGCGCGACGCCGTGCTGGACGCCGTGCTGCCCGCACTCGAGGAGTGCGGCATCTACAGCCGCGGGCGCTTCGGTGCGTGGAAGTACGAAGTCTCCAATCAGGATCATTCGGCCATGCAAGGCGTGGAAACGGTGGACTTCCTGCTCACCGGCGCGCCGGAAAGCACGGTGCACGGCCGCATGGATGCCGAGCCTGCGGTGCTGGCACGGTGACGACGTCCGCATTCGCTGACCAGCGCCTGCTCAGCCTTGTCATCGGCGGCCACGTCGATCACGGGAAGAGCACCATCATCGGGCGCCTGCTGGCCGACACGGGTTCCCTGCCAGACGGCAAGCTCGAAGCCGTGCGCGCGAACTGCGAGCGCAACAGCAAGCCGTTCGAGTACGCATTCCTGCTCGACGCGCTCAAGGACGAACAGGCGCAGGGCATCACCATCGACGTCGCCCGCGTCTTCTTCAAGACGGCGTTCCGCCCGTACATCATCATCGACGCGCCGGGCCACATCGAGTTCCTGCGCAACCTGGTCACCGGAGCCGCTCGCGCCGAGGCCGCACTGCTGGTGATCGACGCGAAGGAAGGCGTGCAGGAAAACTCACGCCGCCACGGCTACATGATGTCGATGCTCGGCATCAAGCAGCTCGTGGTGCTGGTGAACAAGATGGACCTCGTCGACTACGACCAGGCCGTGTTCGACCGCATCCAGGCCGAGTACCGCGAGTTCCTCGGGCGCCTGGACGTCGTCCCGGAGGGCTTCATCCCGGTGAGCGGCCGCGAGGGCGAGAACATCGCGCAACGGTCCACGGAGATGTCGTGGTACACCGGACCCACGGTGCTCGAGGCGCTCGATCGCTTTCGCGCCGAGGCGCCGGACGCGAACAAGCCGTTCCGCATGTCAGTGCAAGGCGTGTACAAGTTCACGCGCCAGAACGACGACCGCCGCATCATCGCCGGCACGGTGGACACGGGGCGCGTCAACGTGGGCGACGAGGTGGTGTTCTATCCGTCGGGCAAGAAGGCGCGCATCAAGTCCATCGAGGCGTTCAACCGCGACACCCCCACGAGCGCGGAAGCGGGCGAGGCCACGGGCTTCACCCTGAACGAGCAGATCTATGTATCGCGGGGCGAGCTCGTCGCAGTCGCGCACGAAACCCGGCCGCAGGTGACCACGCGGCTCCGTGCCTCGATCTTCTGGCTCGGCAAGGCGCCGCTCGTCAAGCATCGCGACTACCTGCTCAAGCTCGGCGCCGCACGCGTGCCGGTGAAGGTCGAGGAGATTCACCGCGTGCTCGACGCCTCCACGCTGACCGTGGAGGAGAACAAGCCGCGCGTGGACCGGCACGAGGTCGCCGAGGTGACCCTCAAGACGAATCGCGCGATTGCCTTCGACGTGGCGAGTGAACTGGCAACGACCAGCCGCTTCGTGCTCGTGGACGACTTCGAGATCCGCGGCGGCGGGATCGTGCGCGACGCGCTGCCCGACACCATGTCCGGCGTGCGCGACCGCGTACTGCTGCGCAACTACAAGTGGGAACCGAGCAACATCCCCGCCGAGCGTCGCTCGGAGCGCTATCGCCAGCGGCCCACGCTGGTGCTCATGACGGGCGAGCAGGCGCAGGACCGCAAGCACCTGGCGAAGGACGTGGAGCAGCGCCTCTTCGAGATGGGGAACGTCGTCTACTACCTCGGCATCGGGAACGTGCTGTACGGCGTGGACGCCGACATCGCACGCGGTGCCGAGAATCGGCGCGAGCACCTGCGCCGCCTCGCGGAGGTGGCCAACCTGATGTTGGATGCGGGCGTCATTCTCATCGTCACCGCTGCGGAACTTACGCAGGCGGATGTGGAGTTGATCAAGGCGACGGTGGAGCCGGACCACATCGAGGTCGTGTGGGTGGGCGACACGAAGACGACGGACGTCGCGGTGGACCTGACGATACCCGATCCGGATGCCGACGACGCGGTGGACCGGGTGAAGGGCCTGCTGCAGGACAAGGGGATCATCTTCCGGCCATGGTGATGGGCATGGGTGAACAGCACGTGCAGATCCTTCGTTGCACTCAGGATGACATCTCCCTGCGCCTCGACCAATGAGTCCCGTCCGCGAAACACACGCACGCAGCGTCGGCAAGGCGGTGAGCTGGCGCATTCTCGGCACGCTCGCGACGTCCGTCATCGTCTTCATGTTCACGCGGCGCTGGGGCCTGTCGCTGTTCGTGGGCGCCATGGAGTTCGTGTCGAAGATCGGGCTCTTCTGGGTGCACGAGCGCGTGTGGGACCGCCTCAAGTACGGCCGCGTGGAAGCAAAGCCGTCGGTGGTGTGGTTCACGGGACTGTCGGGATCCGGCAAGAGCACGATCTCCACGCAGGTCACCGCGGAGCTCATCAAGCGCGGACACAAGGTGGAGCACCTCGACGGGGACAGCGTGCGCACGATCTTCCCCGCGACCGGCTTCACGCGTCCCGATCGCGATTCGCACGTGCGACGCGTTGGTTTTCTCGCCAGCCGGCTGGAGAGCCACGGCGTGATCGTCGTGGCATCGTTCGTGTCGCCGTACAAGGATTCGCGCGACGCCGTGCGCGCGATGTGCGGCAGCTTCATCGAAGTATTCGTCGATACCCCGCTGGAAGTCTGCGAGCAGCGCGACGTGAAGGGCCTGTACGCCAAGGCTCGGAGCGGGGAGATCGCGAACTTCACCGGCATCAGCGATCCGTACGAGGCACCCGTGCGCGCCGAAGTCGTGATCGACACCACGAAGATGTCCGTGGAAGAATCCGTGGCGAAGGTCGTGGCGGAAGTGGAGCGCCGCGCGAAGGGGAGCCTCATCGCATGACCGATCATCTCGACCAGCTGGAGCACCGTAGCGTCCACATCCTGCGGGAGGCCTACGCGAACTTCAAGCAGCTGTGCATGCTGTGGTCCATCGGCAAGGACAGCACCGTGCTGCTGTGGCTCGCGCGGAAGGCATTCTTCGGTCACGTGCCCATTCCGCTCGTCCACATCGACACGTCGTTCAAGATCCCCGAGATGATCGAGTATCGCGACCGGCTCGCGATGCAATGGAAGCTCACGATGATCGTGGGCCAGAACACCGAGGCGCTGGCCGCGAAGCGCACGTTTCCTGACGGCGCCGTGGACCGCATCACCTGCTGCGGCCTGCTCAAGACCGAGGCGCTCAAGTACACGCTCTCCGGCGAGTGGCCGCGCCAGCGGCTCAACTTGTCCACGGGTGTCTACGAGCGCGACGTGAGCACGGAGCCGTACACGGGCGTGATCGTGGGCGCGCGCGCGGACGAGGAAGGCAGCCGCTCCAAGGAGCGCTACTTCTCGCCGCGGACGCAGACCAACGTATGGGATGTGGGCGAGCAGCCACCCGAGTTCTGGAACCAGTACAAGACGGAGTTTGCGCCGGGCACGCACGTGCGCATCCATCCGTTGCTCGACTGGACGGAGCTCAACATCTGGGAGTACATCCAGCGCGAGAAGATCCCCACTGTCTCGCTGTACTACAACCAGGGTGCCGGGGTCCGCTACCGGTCGCTGGGCTGCGGCACGTGCACGAATTCCGTGGTGTCCGACTCGCGCAACGTCCCCGAGATCATCGTGGAGCTGCGGAGCGGCAAGTTCGCCAACATCGCCGAGCGATCCGGCCGCGCGCAGGACAAGGATGATGGCGGCGGGCTCGAGACGTTGCGGCGAGATGGATACATGTAGTCGCGGCCGATCGCCGCGCGCCGCGCGCCGGTCGCCATGATCCGACCCGATGCGGCAGTAGGAAGGATGTTTGCCGTGCTCGGAGTCGGCGAAGCAGCGGCGCGCGCCATCGGGTTTGCCGGAACAGTCTACGTCGCCCGCCGGCTCGGCGCGGATGCATACGGCGTCGTGGCCGTGGCCGCGGCCATCGTGCTCTACTTCACGTACGTCGCCGATCTCGCACAAGAGCTCATCGGAGCGCGCGAGGTGGCGGCGCGGCCGGCCGCGGTCGAACAGCTCGTGCCGGCCCTTGTCACCGCACGGCTCGCGGCGGCGCTGGCGTGCATCGTCGTGCTTGGAGTGTTCGGGTTGGTCATTCTGCCGCAGCCCGACGGCGCGATGCTCGCGACCACGGCGCTCACCCTGCTCACCGTCGCGTGCAGTACCCGATTCGTGTTCCTCGGGCTCCAACGCCCTGCGGGCGTCGCGATAGCGCGTATCTGCACGGAAGCCGTCTCGGTGGGGCTCCTCCTGCTGCTGGTGCACGACGTGGGGGATATGGCTCGCGTTCCGCTCGCACGCGTCGCGGGCGACGGCATTGCCGCCGTGCTGCTGGTGGTGCTGCTGCGGCGCGCCGGATTCAGGCTTCCAGTACGGTGGGATCCGCCGCTCGTGCGGCCGATCGTCATTTCCGCCGCCCCGCTGGTGGCGCATGCGATGCTGGGGCTCGCGATCTTCAACAGCGACCTGATCTTCCTGAAGTCGCTGCATGACGCGCAGATGGCCGGCGCATATGCCGCGGCCTACACGATCGTGAGCTTCATGCTCAACCTCGGCATCACGTACGGGAACAGACTGCTGCCCGGCTTCACGCGGCTGCTGGCCGACCCGGCGAAAGTGCGCGCGCTGTACGACAGCGCGATGACGCAGCTCTTCGCCGCGGCCCTCCCCATTGCCGCGGGCGGCTGCCTCCTGGCGGGCGGCCTGATGGAGACCGTGTTCGGACCGGCCTATGCCGGCGCGGTGCCGGCGCTGCAGGTACTCATCTGGTCGGTCGTGGCCGCGTACATACGCACCGTCGTCACGTTCGCCCTCATCGCGCACCACCAGCAGTCGTTCGTGCTCCGCATTACCGCGTGGAGCGCCGTAGCCAACCTCGTGCTCAATGTGCTCCTCATCTCGCGCTACGGAATGATCGGCGCGGCGTCGGCGACGCTCGCCACGGAAGTGTTCCGCACCATCGTCGCGCTCGGGTACGCGGCGCGGCTGGGCATGCCGTTCGGCGCCATCACACGCGTGTGGCGTCCGATCGTGGCCACGGGGGCGATGGCACTGTCGCTGCAAATACTGCCCGTCGAGTCCGTCGTGCTGGCCGTTCTTGGCGGTGGTCTCGTTTACGCCATCGCGCTGGCGATGGTGGGCGGGATTCGCATGTCAGATGGCCGCCCAGCCCTCACGGTTTGATGCAACTGTCCCGACGCCGTGGTCAACGTGGCGGGCGTTGGCTAGGTGATGGGTACAGCGTCCCTCGGCGTCGATGCGCACGGGCTGATGGCATCATCCATCACGCAGGCGTGGCCCCTCGAGAACAGCACGTTCCCCGTCGTGACGCTCGACCGCTACACGCCAGCGAACGGGATCAAGGCCATCGCATTCCTCGAGATCGACACGGAAGGCATGGCTCTGGAAGTTCCGGATGGCGCGGGGGACACGCTGAAGCGCACGCGGCGCGGCCCTGCGTTGCACCGCGGCAGTATCGAGCGTCTTGAGGCAGCAGGATTCACCATCGACGGTGCAGAGCAGACCGGACCCCTGGCTGCTCTGCTGTGTGCATCGCGACGCGACTGACCGGACGACTCAGCACGTAGAGCGTTTCACATCGTAAATAACGTTGCGCCGGTCACTCGAACCGGGGCATATTCTGCTGTCTACATACCTGCGAGACATGGAGTTGTTGCGACGGTGACTGATCGAGGCGAAGGCCTGGAGCAGCGGGCTGCGTACGATCTGTCGATCGTCATGCCCGCGTACAACGAGGAGGAGGGCGTCGGCGTGACCGTCACCCACCTGTTCGACGCGTTCACCAAGGCGGGCTACCGCCTGGAGATGATCGCGGTCGACAACGGCTCGCGCGACCGTACGGGCGAGGTCCTGCGCAAGCTGCAGACGCCCTACCCTGGCCTCGTCGTGCATCGCGTCGATCCCAACGAGGGGTATGGCAACGGCATCCTCCAGGGCATTCCGCTCGCGAGCGCGGACTGGGTCGGCATGATCCCGGCCGACGGCCAGGTCGACGCGGAGGACGTCGTGCGCCTCTTCCAGAGCGCTGAGGCGACCAACGGCCGCATCGTGGCCAAGGTGCGCCGGCGCTTTCGCATGGACGGCCCGTCGCGAAAGATCGTGTCCATCGCCTACAACGCGTTCGTCCTGCTCCTCTGGCCAACGCTCGGTTCGTTGGATGTGAACGGCAGCCCGAAGATCGTGCGACGCGACGTGCTCCAGGCCATGCAGCTCACCAGCAAGCAGTGGTTCCTCGATCCCGAGCTGATGATCAAGGCGCACTACATGGGCCTCCGCGTGCTGGAGCTCAACGTCTTCGCGCGCATGCGCGGCACGGGGCTCTCGCACGTCCGTGCCACCACCTGCTGGGAGTTCTTCCGGGACCTGCTCGTCTACCGGTTCTCGGGCATCCTCCCGCGCTGGCGCCGCGAAGTCCTCGCTCCCGCATCGCAACCACCGGCGGCGCATGCCCGGTAGCGAACCACAAGGCACAATGACGTCGAAGGCCATCCACACCGTGCGCACGACCTGTCGTGCGTGCGGCGAAGCGCGCCTCACGCGCTTTCTCGAGCTCGGACCGCAGCCGCTGGCCAACGCGAACCTCGCACGCATCGCCGAGGCGGCGGACGAGCTGACCTTTCCGCTCGACGTCTACTTCTGCGAGAGCTGCTCGCTGGTGCAGCTCGCGGACGTCATCGATCCGGAGGTGTTGTTCCGGCACTACCTGTACGTCACGGGGACGTCGGAGACGATCGCCGCGCACAACCTCGCATACGCCGCAACCGTCACGGAGCTCCTGCACCTCGGCGCCGATGACCTGGTGGTGGAAGTCGCCAGCAACGACGGCTCCCTGCTCGCGTGCTTCAAGGACCTCGGGGTGCGCACGCTGGGTGTGGAGCCGGCGACCAACATTGCGCAGATGGCGCGCGAGAAGGGCATCGACACGGTGGGCGATTTCTTTACCGGCAGCACCGGTGCCAGGCTCCGCGCAGAGCGTGGCGCGGCGCGCGCCGTGATCGGCAACAATGTGCTGGCGCACGTGGACGACACCGCGGACTTCCTGCGCGGGGCGCGCGCGCTGATCGACGGAGATGGACTGGTGATCACCGAAGTGCCGTACGCGCGCGAGATGCTCACGCGTCTCGAGTACGACACGGTGTATCACGAGCACCTCTGCTACTTCTCCATCACCGCGCTGCTGCGTCTCTGCGAAACGGCGGGACTGTGTGTCGTAAGGGTGGATGAAGTGTCGGTGCACGGCGGCTCGCTGCGCATGTATGCCGGCCGCATCGAGCACTATGGCGCGCATCACCCCGACGTGCTGCGCATGGCGGACGCAGAACGCGAGATCGGCCTCACGAGCCTCGACCGCTGGCAGCAGTTCGCGATCGATGTGAAGAACCAGCGGAGGGGATTGCTCGATCTGCTGGCGAACCTGCGCGTCGAAGGCAAGAGCGTGGCGGCCTATGGCGCGCCGGCCAAGGGCAACACGCTGCTGAACTACTGTGGAATCGGGACGGATCAAATCGCCTACACGGTGGACCGCAACCCGCTCAAGATCGGCACGCTGACGCCGGGCATGCACCTGCCGGTGTTGCCGGTGGAGACGCTGCTCGAGCGCCAGCCGGACTACGTGCTCATCCTCGCGTGGAACTTCGCCGACGAGATCATGCGCCAGCAGGCCGAGTATCACCGCAAGGGCGGACGGTTCATCGTGCCCATCCCCACACCGCGAGAAATCTGGTGAAGACTGTCATTCTCGCCGGTGGACGCGGCACTCGGCTGTCCGAGGAAACGTCCGCACGCCCCAAGCCCATGGTGGAGATCGGCGGCAAGCCGCTCATCTGGCACATCATGTCCATCTATGCCTCGCACGGGCACAGCGATTTTCTCGTTGCGTGCGGCTACAAGGGCGAGATGATCAAGGAGTATTTCCGCACGGCGTTCCTGGCGTCAAGCGACTTCGTCATCGACCTGCGCGACGGCGAGGTGACGATGCTCAACCCCGCTCGGCTCGACTGGACGGTCGGCCTGATCGACACGGGGCTCGACACCATGACGGGCGGACGCCTCAAGCGGCTGCGACAGGCGCTGGGCAATGAGCCGTTCATGGTCACGTACGGCGACGGCGTGGGCAACGTGGACATCGCCGCGCTCGTGGCGTTCCACAAGCGGCACGGCAAGATGGTCACCGTCACCGCGGTGCGTCCGCCGGCGCGATTCGGCGGCCTCGTGCTGAGCGATGATCGCGTCACCGAGTTCTCCGAGAAGCCGCAAACCGAAAGCGGCTGGATCAACGGCGGCTTCTTCGTGTGCCAGCCGGAGTTCCTCGACTATCTCACCGACGACCAGACGATCCTCGAGCGCGACCCGCTCGAGCGCGTCGCCGAAGCAGGAGAGTTGATGGCGTTTCGCCATGCGGGGTTCTGGCAGCCGATGGACACGCTGCGCGAGAAGGAGCTGCTCGAATCGCTGTGGGCCAGCGGCAGCGCGCCGTGGAGAACCTGGAAATGACGTTCTGGGCCGACAAGAACGTCTTCGTCACGGGCGCCACGGGCCTCCTCGGCTCGCATCTCATCGAGGAGCTGCTCGCGCGCGGTGCGCGCGTCACGGCGCTCGTGCGCGACTGGGTACCGGACAGCCGAGCGGTGAGCGCTGGGTCGCTGGCGCGCTGCCAGATGGTGCGCGGCGAGCTCGAGGATCACCAGCTGATGCTGCGCGCATTGAACGAATACGAAATCGACACGGTGTTCCACATCGGCGCGCAGACGATCGTCGGCACGGCGTCGCGCAGCGCGATGTCCACGTTCGAGTCGAACATTCGCGGCACGTGGTGCCTGCTCGAGGCGGCGAAGCAGTGTGGCACGAAGATCCAGCGCGTGATCGTGGCGTCGAGCGACAAGGCGTACGGCGCGCACGAGACGCTTCCCTACACCGAAGACGCGCCGCTCCAGGGGCGCTTTCCGTACGACGTGTCCAAGTCGTGCACGGACCTGATCAGCTTCAGCTACTGGCACACCTACGGCGTGCCCATCGCGGTGACGCGCTGCGGCAACCTGTTCGGCGCCGGCGACCTCAATTTCAACCGCCTCATTCCGGGCACCATTCGCTCGGCGCTCAAGAACGAGCGGCCCGACGTGCGCAGCGATGGCACGTTCGTGCGCGACTACTTCTACGTACGCGACGCGGTGGACGCCTATCTCCTGCTCGCGGAGCACATGCCGAAGAGCGGGATCACCGGTGAGGCGTTCAACTTCGGCACGGAGACGCCGCTCACCGTGCTCGAGGTGGTGGATCGCGTGCTCGCCGTGATGGGCAAGCAGGGCCTGGAGCCGGTCATTCGCGGAGAAGCCACGCACGAGATCCCGGCGCAGTTCCTCGATTGCGCCAAGGCGCGCGCGCGCATGAATTGGCACCCGCGGTACAGCTTCGAGCAGGCGATCGGAGAGACAGTCGCGTGGTACCGCGAGTGGCTCGCGGCGTCACGCGCATCCACCGCATGACGTTCCTCGCCGATGACGCGGCGATGATGGCAGCGGAGCCGGTGCACACAGCACCGGCTCGCGGTCGTCTGGTGCTCGTCGGCGCACTCGCGCTGCTCGCCGCGCTCCCGCTCGCGATGGTCATCGCGGCCGTGCATGCGGCGTTTCCGGACAGCCCCGAGCGCGCCGTGGCGCGCGTGGGCGCGTTGCTCATCGTCCTCATGGGCGGCGCGCCGCTGGTGGTGCTCGCGCTCCGGCGGCGGACCGCGTCGCCCGGTGCGCTTGGTCTCGCGCTCATCGCCGCCGCTGCCGTGGTGCTTAGCGGTGTGTACCTCTACTGGGCGAGCTCCGCAGTGCTGCTGCGCGCTGACACGCTCATCTGGTCGGAAGGCCCGTTTGTCGCCGACATCCTCAAGTTCCGCATCGGCTATCCGCTCTACTCGGCGCCCGCGAACCTCGAGTCGTTCTTCTACCCGCCGGGCACGCAGCTGCTGACGTACGCGCTCGCGTGGCTCACGGGGCATGCGACGTCGATTCCCGCGTACCGCGTCATCCAGGTGGTGTATGCCGCAGTGGCGGCGCTGCTTGCCACCGCGACCACGATGCGCGTGCTCTCCATGGCTCGTCCGGGCCGAGCGGCGGAGCTCTCGCCCTGGTGGGGTGCGCTGCTGGCGCCGCTCCTGTTCCTGTGCGCCACGAACGCGCTCACGAATCCCTTTGCGCACGAGCTGCACAACGACGGCCTGAGCGTGCTGGTCTCCGTGTTCGCGTACTACCTGCTCGCCGAGTACGCCGCCACTCGGCGCGTCGCGCTGCTGGTCGCGCTGGCGCTGGTCCCCGCGTTGGGATTCTACGTGAAGCAGTCGCTCGTCGTCTGGGCGGGGTTGGTCACCGGTTACCTCGTGGTGTTCGACCAGCCGCGTTCATTCGGCCGCGCCGCGGTGTACGCCGTGGCCGCGTTCGGCCTGAGCTACGCGGGATACGCCATCGCGCGGGCCGCCTGGGGGCCTGACTTCTACTACTGGGTGATCGAGGATCTCAAGCACCATCCCTTCTCGGTGCTGCGCAGCGTGCAGCATGCGCTGGACGCGTGGGTGTACTTCGCGGCGGGGCTCGTGGGCGGGTTGATACTCGTCGGGCGGGACTGGCGTCGCGTCGCCGGCCTGTGGGTGGTGGCGATGCTGCTGCTCGCACAGGAGGCTTACACGAGCGGCATCGCGTGGATGTTGAATCACATGGGGCCCGGCTCCGTGCTCACCGGCATCTGGTTCGCTGCCGCGCTGGTGGCGGTGTGGCCACGTGGGGTGGTGCATCCGCCGCACTTCCTGCCGTGGGCGCGCGCGGGGCTCGCCGCGGTGCTGACGCTGTTCTGCTTTTCGGGTCTTGGGCTCGTGCGCATTCCCGTCAGCTCACTCCCGAAGGACATCGAGCGCTACGTCTCGGCCATCGAGGGCGAGTTTCGCGGCATGGACGCGAGCAAGGTGTTGCTCGACGCCGGCTCATGGGTCTATCTGCCGGACAAGGTCGTGATGAAGGACCGGAGTGCCGCCGTGGGCGACCTGGGCTACAGCGGGCTCGGTGACTTTACGGGCATGCACGATCGCCTCCGGACGCGCTACTATCAGCGCATCCTGGTGCGGTCGCTGAAGACGCCGGATTTCGGCTACGATCACTACCTGTGGCCGGAGAAGTCCGGCGGCACTCGGGCAATACTGCTGGCGAACTACCGGGAAGTGCGGCGCATTCCCGCGGTGGAGGGCGAGGAGGACGGAACGCCCTACCTGCGCGAGATCAGCGTCCTTGAACCCGTGGCCTCCCCGGCCGCACCTGGAACGACCCCACCATGAGGACCACGTGGCTCTGAACGTACTGATCACTGGTGGCGCGGGGTTCATCGGCAGCAACACGGCCGCGCACTACCTGCGGCGCGGCGACCGCGTCACGATCTATGACAACTTCAAGCGGTATGGCACCGAGTCCAACGGCGCGTGGCTCCTGCAGGAGTTCGGCGACAAGCTGACCGTCCTGCGCGGCGACATCCGCGAACTCGGCGCCGCGTTCCACGAGGCCGTTGAAAAGGCGGACGTCCTGTTCCACCTCGCGGCGCAGGTGGCCGTGACGACCTCCGTCACCGACCCCGTGGAGGACTTCGCCATCAACGCGCAGGGCACGTTCAACGTGCTCGAGTCGGTGCGCACGTCAGCCTCCAAGCCGATCGTCCTCTACGCGTCCACCAACAAGGTCTACGGCAAGATGGCCGACGTGGGCGTGGTGGACCGCGGCACGCGGTACGAGTACGACGGCCTGCCCCAGGGCGCCGGCGAGGATCGTCCGCTCGACTTCTATTCGCCCTACGGCTGCTCCAAGGGCGCCGGCGACCAGTACGTCGTGGACTACGCTCGTATATATGGATTGCGGACGGTGGCCTTCCGGCAGTCCTGCATCTACGGCCCGCGGCAGTTCGGGCTCGAGGACCAGGGCTGGGTCGCCTGGTTCGCCATTCGAGCGCTGCTTGGGAAGAAGGTCACCATCTACGGCGACGGGAAGCAGGTGCGCGACGTCCTGCACGTCGAGGACCTCATCGCCGCGTACGACGCCGCCATCACGCATATCGACAAGACCTCGGGCCGCGCCTACAACGTCGGCGGTGGACCGGAGTTCACGCTTTCGCTGCTCGAGACGATCGACCTGCTCGAGGAGCGCTTTGGCCGTCGGCTGGAATACACCTTCGACGACTGGCGCCCCGGCGACCAGCGCGTGTTCGTCGCCGACATCCGGCGTGCGCGCGACGAGTTCGGCTGGGCCCCGTCCATCGCGCCCGCGCAGGGCGTCGCCAAGCTCGTGAGCTGGCTGGCGGACAACCGTCCGCTGTTCGAGAGGTTCGCATGACGCTGGCCCCGGGCGCGCGAGCCCTGCTGGACCGGCTGGCCTGCCCGCTCTGTCACGCTGGCGTCGCCGAGGAAGGCGAGGCGCTCCGGTGCGGCGGCTGCTCCGCGCGTTTCCCGATTCTCGGGGGTATTCCCGACCTTCGCCCGGAAGACGCGCGCAACAAGCCCGAGTTCAGCGACTGGACCAAGCACTGGGGCCATGCGAACCAGGAGCTCTTTTCGCAGAAGTTCTTCAGCCTGTACCGGAAGCAGGTGTTCGCGCGCACCGTCGCCTGGTTCGTCGACCGCTTCTTCCCCGAGCGCGGCGTGTTCGTGGAGGCCGGCTCCGGCACGGCCGAGACGTCCATGCGCATCGACAAGCGCGGCGGCGCCCGCGTGCTGGTGGCGGCGGACATCATCATGCCCGTGCTCCAGCAGGTGCACCCCGTGATGGACGTGAAGGTCGGCGCAGACAACTTTCGCCTGCCGTTCGGGGAGGGCCGCGTGGACGGCATCTGGAACGTCGGGGTGATGGAGCACTTCACGCACGACCTGATCGATGCCATGATGCGCGACTTCCATCGCGTCCTGGCGCCAGGCGCGCCCGTCCTGCTCCTCTGGCCCGCCACCGATTCCCTGCCGCAGAAGGGCCTTCGCCTCGTGGAGAAGGTCATCAACCGGAAGGCGGAGGGCGGCGAGAAATTCCAGTTTCACCCCGACGAAATCTCCAAATTGCGCTCCTCCCAGGAGGGACGGGACGTGCTCATCCGTAACGGATTCGAGCCTGTATTCGTCGATGGAGGACTCCGTAGTCTCATGGCCTTCAAGACCGTCGTTGGCCGCAAGCCCACCCGGCCGGCTCACGGCTGAACCGCATACCCAGACCCATGGCAACGCTCAGCATCATCATCCCCGCGCGCAACGAGGAAGTCACCCTGCCCCAGGTGCTGGACGACCTGAATGCGGTCATCCCGATGCTCACGGGCTATACGGTGGAGGTGATCGTCGTGGACGATCGCTCCACGGACCGCACCGCGGCCATCGCCCGCGAGAAGGGGGCGATCGTCGTCTCCAACACCGGCCGGCGCTCCGGCAAGGGCATCGCGCTGCGATCCGGCTTCGAGGCCGGCACCGGCGAGCTGCTCATGATGCTCGACGCCGACTACTCGCACCGCGTCGAGGAGATCCCGCTGTTCCTGGCGGCGATGAAGCCCGGCGTGGGCCTGGTCATCGGCTCGCGCGTCGTGGGCGGCAGTGAGGAATACCATCACGTCCGCGCCCTCGGCAACGTGTTCCTGAGCGCCACGCTCGGCCTCTGCATGGGACGCTATCTCTCCGACGCGCTCAACGGCTTCAAGCTGTTCCGGCGCAATGTGTTCACCGACTTCAAGTACACGTCGGCGAACTTCGAGATGGAGATCGAGATCATCGCGAACGCGCTCCGCTCGGGTCAGAAGATCGTGGAGGTGAGCAGCCACGAGCGCGCACGCGCCGGTGGCGAGATGAAGTCGCGGGTCGTGCGGCACGGATTCAGGTTCCTCGGGCGCATCCTGTATGAGGGCGTGCGTGGCGTAAAGCCGAGGGTGGACGTCAGCCCGGCGTAGCCAATGTTCAGGTCGCAGAGCACTCTGGCCACAACCACCCCGCCAGCCGATGCACCGTCGGTGGGACTTGTGACGACAGCACCTGCCCTGTCCATTGTCGCGCCGTGCTACAATGAGGAAGCTGGCGTGGGCGAGCTGGCGCGCCGGATCAGGGCCGTCTGCGCGAGCATGGCGCTGGATGATTACGAAGTCGTCCTCGTCAACGACGGCTCCCGCGACGCAACCTGGGTTCGCATCCAGGCCCTCGTGGCCGAGTACCCTCAGATGGTGGGCGTGAACCTGTCGAGGAACCACGGCCACCAGCTCGCGCTGTCGGCGGCGCTGGCCATTTGCCAGGGCGAGCGCATCCTGATCATCGATGCGGACCTCCAGGACCCGCCCGAACTGCTGCCGCGCATGATGGAGCTGATGGATGCCGGCGCCGACGTCGTGTACGGGCAGCGGAGCGAGCGAAAGGGGGAGAGCGCCTTCAAGCTTCTGACGGCCGGCGTCTTCTACCGATTCCTGAGCGCCCTCACGGACGTGCACATCCCCGTGGACACGGGCGACTTTCGCCTGATGACGCGAAAGGCGCTCAATGTCCTGCTCTCCATGCCCGAGCAGCACCGGTTCATCCGCGGCATGGTGAGCTGGATCGGCATGCGGCAGGTGCCGGTGGCCTACGTGCGCGAGGCGCGCTTCGCGGGCACCACGAAGTACCCCATTCGCAAGATGATCCGGTTCGCCATCGACGCGATCACGGGATTCTCGGTGAAGCCCCTGCGCCTCGCCTCGTATGCCGGCGCGGCGTTCGCCGCCGTGGGCGTGGCCATCATGGCGCACAGCCTCTACGACTGGTGGACGAACAACGCGGTTCCGGGCTGGACGAGCCTCATGGGCGTCGTCCTGATGATGGGCAGCGTGCAGCTGCTCGTCCTTGGCGTCATTGGAGAATACCTCGGACGCCTGTACATCGAATCCAAGCGCCGCCCACTGTTCGTGGTGGAGAGCGTCATGCGTCACCCGCCCGAGTGAGTCGGGCGGGGCGCCCTAGCGCGGCAGCGCGCGCACCGAGTCCAGCTTGTGTTGCAGTCGCACAATCTCCGGCTGCATGGCGTGGACGGCCGTGAGGTTGGTCTTCTCGAGCGAATCCGCGCGGTGGTCGTACAGCTCGTCGCGCCCCCAGCCGTTGCGGATGTAGTGCCAGCGATCGTCGATAATCGCCTTCATCGGCCCGCGACTGTTTGGGAACAGGGTGTCCACGTTCACGCCCTTATCCAACTCGCTGATCACCGTGCTGGGCGCGCGCGCGCCGTCCACAGGCTTCCACAGCGACGTGAGCGAGACGCCGCCCAGGCCCCCGTTTCCTCCCGCGCCGGCGAGGTCGAGCAGCGTGGCGGCGACGTCCCTGTGCGACACCGGGGTCGACACCCGGGTGCCCGCGGGCATACCGGCGGGATAGCGAATCATGAGAGGAACGCGGACGAGCGACAGGTACAGGCTGTTCGCATGCCCGTTCAACTTGTGGTCACCGAAGTGGTCGCCGTGATCGGCCGTCACCACGACGATCGTCTTTTCGAGCACGCCGCGCCGCTCGAGCGAGTCGAGGATGCGCCCGACCTCGTGATCGAGCCACGAGATGGCGCCGTCGTATCGATCCTGCTTGCTGAAGGTCGGACCGCCGAAGCGGGACGTGTAGGGCTCGGGCGACTTGTACGGCCCATGCGCGTCGAAATAGTTCAGGAACGCGAAGAATGGCCGTGCTCCGGCGGTGCCCTGCCAGTCGAGGAACGCATTCGTGATGGTTTCGCCGCTCCGCGAGACGTCGGCCGGCACGCGCGACGCCGTGAGGCGGAACCCGCGCAGCGCGCGCATCACGGTCCGCGGCGATCGATCGTCGAGGATGAGCGAGAGCATGGCCGTGCGCGCCGGCGAAGCATGCAGCAGCAGCAGCTTCCACGAAAATCGGTAGTCGTCGTAGTGGGCAAACCCGCGCGCCAGGCCGGATTCGTACGACGTGTAGAGATGGTTGGCGACGAACCCGCCGGTGAGGTAGCCGCGCGTCCGGAGCACCTCGGCGAGCACGGGCGTGTCAGGATCCAGCTGCCGCATCCAGCTGACGCCGAGGCTTCCCCCCGTGCGCCCAGTGAACAGGCTCGCGTGCGATGGCAGCGTCCACGATGAGGCGGAAATGGCGCGATCGAACACGACACTTTCTCGCGCGCGGGCATCGAGTGCCGGTGTGGTGGGGCGCGCGTAGCCGTACAGGCTCATCTCCTCGCCGCGAACCGTGTCGAGGATGATCATGAGGATGTTGGGAGCAGCCGCTTCGTATGCCGGCATTGATGCGAGGAGGCGCCGTTCCCCCACGGCTCGCCAGATCCGGATGCCACCGCCGACCGTGATGACAACGCCGCCCAGAATCAGCGATGCCCGGCGCAATCGGATCGTCCACTGCCCGGGAGCACCTCCGGCGAAGCGCGCCGCTTGCACGCCAATCCCCACTGCCAGGAGAGCCGAGGCCCACCGCGCGATCTGTTCGTACGGCAATGTGAGCGAGAACACGGAAAGTGTGACGAACACGCCAATAGATGTGGGCAGCGGTTGGGGCTTCCGGACGATGGCGGCAATTGCCACGATCAGGAGCGCAACGGGCAAGAAAAAGAGCAGGTACGCCACTGGCGCCATCCACGCGACGTCCGGGCTTACCCAGGCGAACCGGTGCAGCACGAGTGTCTTGACACCAGCAATGGCGGCGTCGATGAGGCCGGTGAGCAGCGCGAAGAAGCACGCAGCCCAGATGATCGATTTCTGTTCAGGAATGTGACGGTGATCCATAGGACAGGAGTTTAAGTTCGTGTTCATGCTGCGCCTACTGCCGGGCACGCTGTGCATCGCGCTGACGTTCCTGATCCTCGCCACGACATTCGTCGGCATCGGGCTTGGAGCTCGTCGTGCCTTCGGGCTCGTCGACATCGGCAGCGACGACTTGTTCATTGCGTTCTGGATCGGCTTCTCGTTCGTCCTGCTGCTGCTGCTGTTCTGGAACTTCGTCTTGCCGGTCGACGGGCGGACGCTGAGTGTCGTGATGAGCGGAGGCGTCCTCGGACTCTTTGTCGTGCGGCGGCACCTGGCTGTCGCGATACGCGACGCCCGAGGGACGGTCCCGCGCCGGGCGTGGCTGCTGGTGGGGATCGCCCTGCTCTGGGTAGCGAACCTCTCGTCGGGGGCGATGACCAACTGGGATTCGTCGCTCTACCACATGCAGGGCGTCGAGTGGGCGCGCAACTATCCCGCGGTCCCCGGTGTGGCAAACGTATTCGGGCCGCTCGGCTACAACAACGCCAGCTTTCTCTACGACGCGCTGCTCGGCAGTGGGCCCTGGTTCGGCCGCGGATGGCACGTGGCCGCCGGCCTGCTCGTTTTCGTGATCTGTGCGCAACTGATCGTCAGCGCTGGGCGCTTCTCCCGCACGTCGGGGTGGAAGTCGGCCTACCATCTCCTCCCGCTGCTCCTGCTCGCGCCGGCCATCGACATGGCGATGGGCGAGAGCCTGGCGAGCTTCACGACGGACGTTCCGCGCACGGCGGTCCGCCTGGCAACGGTGGCGTTGATGTTTCGGTGGCTGGTGCGCGAGCGACGTGACATGCAGCGCGAGGCGTACGACCTCGCGTGCATCGTTACGCTGTGCGCGGCCTCCGTCGCCATCAAGCTGAGCGCCGTCATCTTCAGCGTGGCGCTCATCGCCACCGCGTCCTGGCTGTGGCTGAAGCGCCGCCCCCGCGACGAACCGTTCAGCTATCGCGCGGTGGGCTGGCCTCTCGCCATAGGCCTGGCATTCGGCGGTGCGTGGATCGCTCGCGGCATCGTCCTGAGCGGCTACCCGATGTTTCCGAGCCCCGTGCTCCCTGCCCCGGTGGCGTGGCGTGTGCTGGCGGAGCACGCGCGAGCGGAGTTCGTCCAGGTGGGCCATACCAGCCGCGCCACCTACGATAACGTGGCTGTCATGTCGGGGCGCGAAACCGGCATCGAATCATGGCTGCCCCACTGGATCGACCTGCTTTGGGCCGACCCGTACTACGTGCTGTTTCCCCTGGTTGCCTCACTGCTGGCGCTGCCATTCGTCGTGATCGCCCGGCGGGTGGCATCGGCAGAAGCTCGGCAGAGGGCGAAAGTGCCGCTGTGGATCATTCCCACCACGATGATCGCCATCGCCGTGTGGTTCTTCGTCTCGCCCGAGCCCCGATACGCCGTCGGCCCATTCTGGACCCTGACCGCGCTGCTGTGGACGAAAGCGGCTGTGCTCAGCGGCTGGCTCGACGCGCCGGCACGCAAGCGCCTGGTGTTCATCGCGGCATGCGCCGTTGGCGTCTCGCCGATGGTCATCAATCCGGTGGTTGACTGGTTTTTCGGCAAGCCGTCCGAGAACGTCGTGAAGATGATCTACCACGCGAACGTGAAGGTTCCGCCCAAGGGGGAGTGGTACGGGCCCGTCGTTGGCAGATGGAGCGTGCGTCCATACACGACGCACAGCGGGTTGGTACTCAACGTGCCCCGAACCCGTTGCTTCGACGCCCCGGTGCCGTGCACCCCCAATCCAGCGCCCAATCTGCGGCTCCGCGTGCCCGGGCGTATCGACAGGGGCTTTGTGGTCGACGGATCGTGGCAGATGATCAATTGGCCGGAACCATGGCGGCCGGCTGTGTTGCCCGCATTCCGCGAGGCCTGGAGCCGGCACTGATTTCGGCCGGTGGGGCCCTTCTCGATGCGGACGTTTCGCGGCGGCAGCGACGCGCACACGCGCGACTCGACCCTGATAGATTTTGGGGTCAGAGTAAGATGGCTTACTCTGACCCCAACACCGGCCGCGCACCCATTCGTTGCATCGCGCTGGCTCCGACAGTCGTAGTTACGGCCTTCAGGTCGCAGGTCCCGCCCTCAACGATTCCATGATCCGCATTTCAGGCCCCCGCTGGCGCGTGCCCCGTCCGCACGCGCGTTTTCATCACGCCCCCCTCCCGGCGCTCGCTCGAGCACCAGGGGCACACCGGCGGAAGGGGTGCCGGCTGTGAAGCGCACAGCAAATCTTTGGCTGCTCGCCGCATGGTGCGCACTGCTCACCGCCGGCGGCGAGCTCGCCATGCGCGCCGCGCAGAAGCTCGTGCTGCACCGCTACATCTACCTGAGCCGCGAGATCGTCTGGATGACGCCGCTCGCGGACCTCATCCTGTTCCTCGGCGTGGCGGCGCTGCTCTCGCTGCTCGCGCTGGTGGTGCCACGGGCGTCATCGCTGCGCACCAGTGCGACGGTCTTCTCCGCACTCGGCGCCATGAGCATCCTCACGATGCAGCCATGGATGACGTGGTGGGCCATGCTGGCCCTCGCACTGGGATTCGGCTACCAGATGGGCGTCATCGCCGCGCCGCGCGAGGCGCTCGTGTGGCGTCTCGTGCGCGTCACCACGCCCCTGCTCCTCGCCGCGGTGGTCATCGCCGGCGGCGGACAGCGCCTGCTCGCCGCGCGTGCGGAGAAGGCCGCGAACACGCAGGCGCCGCCTCCGCCCAGCGGCGCGCCGAACGTGCTGATCATCGTCTGGGACGCGGTGCGCGCGCAGAACCTCAGCCTGCACGGTTACGGACGCCCCACCACGCCGACATTGTCGGCGATCGCGGCTGGCGGCGTCACCTTCGAGCAAGCGATTGCCACTGCCCCGTACACGCTGCCCACGCATGCCAGCGTGTTCACGGGCCTCTGGCCGCACGAGTTCACCGCAAGCTGGGAAGATCCGCTCGATGCATCCATGCCCACGCTGGCTGAGGTACTCGGCAAGCGCGGCTATCGCACCGGAGCATTCTCGGCCAACCACATCCTGGTGACGTGGGAATACGGTCTCCTGCGCGGCTTCGCGCGTGCGCAGGACTACGTACTCTCGCGCGGCGAGCTGGCGCGCAGCTCCGGCCTGATCAAGTGGGCCATGGAGCTCGACGCCGTGCGGCAGGCGTTCAACTGGTATGACGTGCTCGGCCGGCGCGACGCTCCCGACATCCGCACGAGCTTTCTCCGCTGGGCGGACGCGGATACGACGCGTCCCTTCTTCGCGTTCCTCAACGTCTATGACGCACACGACCCCTACCTGCCACCCGCGCCGTTCGACACGATGTTTGCGCCGCCGGGCATGGGTCGCGAGGGTCACGAGCGCGCGAAGGCGAACTCGCTCGTGAGCCGGCCGAAGCTCTCGAAGGAGGACGTCGCGCGGCAGGTGGACCTGTACGACGGCGCCATCGCGTACGCGGATCAGGACCTCGGCAAGCTCATCGCCTCGCTGAAGGAGCGCGGACGCCTCGACAACACGATGCTCGTGGTGATCGGCGATCACGGCGAGTCGTTCGGCGAGCATGGCATGCACACCCACGGCAATGACACCTACGCCGAGGCGATCCATGTGCCGATGGTCATCGTGATGCCGGGCAAGGTACCGGCCGGCGTTCGCGTGGCGGGCAACACCTCGGTGCGCGACATCCCTGCCACCATCGCCGAGCTGCTCGGGTTGGCTGGGCCTGCGTGGCCGCTGCCCGGCACGTCCCTCTCGCGCTTCTGGACGGCGGACTCCTTGGTCCGCGCCGTCGGCGACACGGTGTTGAGTGAAGTCGACTTCCTTCCGCGCGGCGGTGAGGACTGGTATCCCGTGCGGCTCGGCAACGTGCGGTCGCTGCTGGCGTGGCCGTATCACGTCATCACGGTGAAGGACAGTGTGGAGCTGTATGATCGCTCCGCGGACGCCGGCGAGCATGTGGACCTTGCGCGCGACCCCAATAGCCGTGCGCTGCGCGACACGCTTGTCGCAGCGCTGCAACGGTGGCGACAGAATGCCGTGAAGGCGAAGTTGCAATGATGCTGAGCGCCGTGTTGTGGATCGGAGGCAGTGCCGTTGGGTTCGTCGTGTTGTCGATGATCTACCTGGCTCTCGTGCTGCGTTGGGAGGACGAACACACCGTCGGCCTGCGCTACTATGGCCTCGACCCCGCTGGCCGCGCGCAGTTCAAGAAGCGGCTGCGCTTTCACGCGCTGCTTCTCTCGCCCATGGTCGCGTTGTACGGCCGCTTCGCGAAGCTCGACTTCAGGCGCGTGCGCTTCCTGCACAAGGACGTCGCGCTTCCTTCAGGGAGCTGTGACGTCGCAAGTGCCGCTCGAGCGGAGGCGTATCGTCCGCGGCCCGAAGACGTCTTCGTGGCGACGCAGATGAAGTGCGGCACCACGTGGATGGAGCACATCGTGTACGAGGTGCTGTACCGCGGTAACGGCACGCTCGAGGCCACCGGCACCACGCTGTATTCCATCGCGCCCTGGCTCGAGGGACGCAAGAGCATTCCGCTCGAGGACTCGACGGTCCTGGGCAGCGAGCGTCCGTCTCGCATCATCAAGACGCACATGCCGGCGCACCTCTGCCCCGAGGGCGCCAGCGCGAAGTTCATTTATGTGTACCGCCACCCCGTATCCTGCTTCGCGAGCTGCGTGGACTTCATCGCGACGAATGCGGGAAGCATGGCGCCGGCGCCCGCGGCCTACGAGGAATGGTTCACGTCGCCCGACTTGATGTGGTGGGGCACATGGACGTCGCACGTGAAGGGCTGGTGGGAGCGCGGCCAGCGTGACGCGAACGTCCTCGTGGTGCAGTTCGAGGAGATGACGCGCAACCTTCCTGCGGTCGTGCGGCGGGTGGTGGACTTCCTCGGCGTCGCGCCGCTCACCGACGCCGAGCTCGCGCGCGTGGTGGAGAAGTGCGGCTTCGCCTACATGCGCGACCATCAGGACCTCTTCGAGATGCTTCCGCCCCACGTGCTGCAGACCAAAGCCGAGCTGTTCGTGCGAGGCACTGCCGACCGTCACAAGGACGTTCCGGCCGAGATGCGCACACGAATTCTGGCCTGGGCCGCGACAGAGATGCGGGGCAGCAGCTTCCTTGCCACTGGCGCCTATCCCGACCTGATCCAATGACGACCTCCTCCGCTCCACGTCCGTCGCGACGTCCGCGCCCCTTCCGGCGCACGCTGCTCAGCATGCGGTGGTGGCACAACTGGATCGGCATCATCATCGGCGTCGTGCTGGTGCTGTGGGTCGTGAGCGGCTTGATCATGGTGCTCCCGGTGTCCGACATCGCAAAGCTCGGCACGCGCGTGCCGGCCCAGTGGCTGGACGTCACCGTTTCGCCTGCGCAGGCTGCCACCGTGGCCATCGCGGGAAGTGGTGCCACAATCCGCGGGCTGGAGTTCAAGCGCCTCCGCGGCAGAATCGCGTATTTCGTGCGACTCGAACCCACGGGCAGCATGCTCGTCGACGGGCGAACCGGCACCATCATCACCATCACCGACACGCTTGCCGCCGCGATTGCCGCGGACGGCATGAGTGGCGGAACCGCTTCCATTGGACGGATCGAACGTGTCGACACTCCTGGCGACCACGACGCTCATGGCCCACTTCCGGCCTGGCACGTGACATTCACCGACGACGCGCGCACCGAAGCGTGGGTGCACATCGCAAGTGGCGAGCTTCGCCGCAGCACCGCGAGCGACCGGACCAAAACTAAGTGGGGACACGACGCGCACGTGTTCAAGGTGATGAACGACGGACCTGGCGGGAATCGCTCGCGCGTCGGCGCGCTGTGGCTCACCAGCATCATCTCGCTCATCGCCATGGTGGCGGGCTACTGGTTGGCGCTTCCGGCGCGCTGGCGCGCCAAGGTGCGGACATGAGAGTCGCCGTTTTGGGACTCGGCAACGCGGGCTACGACCTCCACCTGCCCGCCCTCGCCGGACTGCCCGGCATCAGCGCGCTGGGTGTCGATCCCGATGCTGGCCGGCGCGAACGCGCCGCTGCGCAGTACAAGGTGCCTGTCGTCGAATCGCTCGCTGCGGCACTCGCATCGGGCCCGCTCGATGCCGTCGTCGTTGCCACGCCGCCGTCGTCGCACGTGGAGATCTGTCTCGCGGCACTCGCGGCGGGTGCACACATCTTCTGCGAGAAGCCGTTTGCGCCGAGCGTCGCCGACGCACAGCGCATCATCGATGCGGCGAAGGTGGCGAACAAGCGCGTAGCGCTGAACCACGAGTTCCGTGAGATGCCGATCTTCCGCGCGCTGCGCGACCAGATCGGCAAGCCGGACGTCGGAGAGCTCGTGTTCGCGCAGGCGTGGCAGAACATGGACCTGCCGCCGTGGAAGGAACCGGGCTGGCGCGGCAAGCTGCTCACGGGCACGCTCTACGAGGCGGGGCTGCACCTCACCGACTATCTCATCGCGTTGTTCGGCGAGAAGCCCGTCGCGGTGTCGGCCACGATGTCCACGTGTGGCGTGCGTCCCGAGAAGTCGGACTCCATTGCGTTGGTGACGATGGAGTTTTCCAGGGGGCGTCTCGCGCAGGTGGTGCAGAACCGTCTGTGTCATGGCGAGACGCAGTACTTCGAGGTCCGCGCGGACGCGGAGCGTGCGTCGTTGCGCGCGTCATTCGGCGGGCGGGCGCGCGTGAGCGCGGGGCTCTTCCGCAGCACGAAGCCGCACATGCGCATCGAGTTTGGCGCATCGGGCATGGCGTGGCGTGAGAACGGGCACGACCGCGTGCCCATCGCGAAGAATCCCAAGTCGCCGGCCATGGCGGCGACGCGCATCATGCTCGAGAAGTCGCTGGCGTCGTTCCGGACGGGCGAGGCGCCGCCGGCGACGGCGGAGGACGGTCGTGATGCGATCGAGGTGCTGGCGGCGTGTTACCTGTCGGCGGAAACGGGCTGCAAGGTCGCCGTGAATGGCTCGCCGGAGCTGATGCAGTATCGCTTCGGCGGAGAGTGATGGGTCGGGCCAGATGTCATCCTGAGCGCAGCGAAGGATCTGCACGTTTGGCCTTGTGCGCCACGCTCGGCGTTGCCCTTCTTGCTGCCTGCGCGGAGCCGCGCTCCGTCAACATCGCGGTGGACACGTCGCAGACCTTCCAGACCATGTCCGGATGGGAAGCGACTGCGCAGGCCGGCAGCGAGAGCCCGTCGTACGCCCACTATCGCGACACGCTCATCGCGCTCGCGGCGAACGACCTGCAATTGAATCGCGTGCGACTGGAAGTGCGGAGCGGCGTGGAACACACGCGTGACTACTGGCGCGAAGGGCAAGCGGGGCGGTTGCGCGGCACCGACTACCGATGCGGGCGATACGAAACGCTGAACGACAACGACGACCCTCGCGTCATCGACTGGAAAGGCTTTCAGTTCAGCGAGCTCGATCTCACGGTGAAGACGCTGGTGCTGCCGCTCCAGAAGGCCATCGCCGCGCGCGGTGAGCGCATGGTGCTCAACGTCAACTACGTATCGTTCTTCAAGCAGTGTCCGTCCGGTCGCCGGTACGACCATCGCGACGCCGCGGAGTATGCCGAGTTCGTGCTCGCCACCACGCTACACCTGCGCGACACGTTCGGACTGGTGCCCGACCTGTGGGAGATCATCCTGGAGCCTGACAACACGGTCGACTGGGGCAGCCAGGCAGTGGGGCGTGCCATCGTCGCGACGGCGGCGCGCCTCCGCGAGAACGGCTTCGTGTTCAGGTTCGTTGCGCCGTCGAACACGGCCGCTGAAGCGGCCGTGCGGTACTACGACGGTCTCCGCACGGTGGCGGGCGCCGGCGCAGAGGTCGAGGAGCTCGGCTACCATCGCTACCGCTGGGTCACGCGCTGGACGTTGCGCGACATCGCCGCGCGCGGCACGCGCGACGGTGTGCGCACCGCGATGCTCGAGCATATCGGCAGCGGTGTGGACGACCTCCTGGATGATCTCACCATCGCGCAGGTGTCCGCATGGAGCCAGTACGCGCTCGCCTACGAGAACGAGCAGGACAACGGCGGCCTCTACTACCGCATCGACGAGACGGATCCTCGCCATCCAGTGGTGCGTGAGGGCTCGCGGACGCGTTTCCTGCGGCAGGTCTTTCGCACGGCGCGACTCGGTGCCGTGCGCATCGGTGCGACGAGCGACCATCGAACGGCACGCCCCGTGGCCTTTCGCAATGCCGCCGGGCCGGTGGGCGTCGCGGTCCGCACCACGCGCGCCGCGGACATCAGCGTCGCGGGACTTCCCGCCGGACGCTACGCCATCTCGAGCGCCACCGAGCAGCGTGAGCGCGACTCACTGCCAGACGTCGTCATCGCGGCGGGCGCAGCAGTGCACGCGTCCATCGTCGCAGCGGGCGTCGTCACGCTGCTTGCACGATGAGCAACGCACGCGGCGACTCCTCGGCGAGCGCGCTGGCGTTGGTGCTGCTCGCGCTCGTCGCGCAGATGTCGCAGCTCGCGCTCACGCACGCCGGCAACCTGCTCGGCTACCAGCACTTTCTCCCGTTGCAAGGCACGAGCGTGGTGCACTACGCGGCGCGCGCCGTGCTGCTCGCGCAGGTGCTCGTCGTCGTCTACTGTGCGTTCTCCCGCCGTCGGGACATTGCCCAGTTCCTGCGCGCACTGCTCCCGGGCTGGCGACTCCCCGTCGCCGCTGCGGCCTTCGCGCTCTCGAGCGCGACGCTTGCGCGCGTGCCCGCGGACTACGTCCTGGAGCTCGTGCTCGCGTCGCTCGTGCAACTTGCGCAGCTCGCCACCATCGCATTTGCCGTCGCGGCGTTGCCAGCGGCCCGCGCGTCGGCCATCGCGCGCGTCTTCGACCGCGCGCTCGGCGGCGCGTCTGACGCGATCGAACCGGGCACGTTCGATCGCTTCGTCATCCTCGCGGCGCTGTGGACGGTTGCCGTCTCGTATCTGCTCGCGGTGGTCTCGTACCAGCGTCAACCGCACGTGCCTGACGAAGTCGTCTACCTCATGCATGCCCGCTATTTCGCGCAGGGCATGCTGTCGATGGTCGCGCCGCCGCTGCGCGATGCCTTCGACGTGGACCTCAGGAGCTACGAACCGACGCGATGGTTTTCACCCGTGCCGCCCGGCTGGCCCGCCATGCTCGCCGTGGGCGCGCGGGTTGGCGCGCCGTGGCTCGTCAACCCCGTGCTCGGCGGCATCAACGTCATCCTCACGTACGCGTTGTCGCGCGAGCTCTACTCGCGCCGCACGTCGCGGCTCATCGTCGTGCTGCTTGCCGCGTCGCCGTGGGCGCTGTTCATGGCGATGAACCTCATGACGCACACCTTCACGCTCACGTGCGCACTGCTCGCGGCGCTGGGTGTCGCCCGCGTGCGGCGTGGCGCGACGCTCGCATGGGCCGTCATCGGCGGCGTGGCGCTGGGTGTCATCAGTCTCATTCGTCCACTCGAGGCCGCGGCTGCGGCTGGACTGCTCGGCCTCTGGTCGCTGCGCGCACGTTGGCGCGGGATGCCACTGGTGCCATCCGCGCTGCTCACGCTGTCCGCGGCCATCGTCGGCCTCTTGAATCTCCCGTACAACAAGGCGCTGACGGGGAATTCGCGCACGTTCCCCATCATGGTCTACACGGACAAGCTGTTCGGTCCCGAGACCAACGCGCTTGGCTTCGGAGCGAGCCGCGGACTCGGCTGGTCGGGGCTGGATCCATATCCGGGCCACGGCCTGCGCGACGTGCTGGTGAATATGAATCTCAACATCACGCAGGTGAACTTCGAGCTCCTCGGATGGAGTTGCGGTTCGATGCTGGCCATCATCGTGCTGCTCGCGGCGCGACGCATCACGCGCGCCGACTGGTGCATGGTTGCGGCGGTGACGACCATCGTCGTCATCCATGCCTTCTACTGGTTCTCCGGCGGTCCTGATTTCGCCGCGCGATACTGGTTCCTCATTCTCGTGCCGATGCTCGCGCTGGCGGCGCGGGGCGTGGAGACAGTGGATGCGGCGCTGTTCCGTTGTCATCCTGCGCGCAGCGAAGGATCTGCACTCACCCCCGACGTGCAGATGCTTCGCCACGCTCAGGGTGGTGCACTGCACGCGGCGGCGGCGTTCACGCTGCTGGCGCTCATGGTCTTCGTGCCATGGCGCGGCATGGACAAGTACCACCACTATCGCGGCATGCGTCCCGACGTGCGCGTCATTGCGGCGCAGAAGCAGTTCGGCAACAGCCTCGTGCTCGTGCGCGGCAAGCGGCATCCAGACTACCACTCGGCGGCTGTTTACAATCCCATCGATCTCAGGGCAGCACAGCCCATCTACGCGTGGGACCGGGGCGCCGACTCGCGCGCGCGTGTGCTCGACGCCTATCCCAATCGTCCGGTGTGGATACTCGACGGACCCTCCGTGACGCGCGACTCGTTCCACGTCTCCGGACCGTTTACCGCCGAGCAGGTTCGCGCGCTACCGTGAGTCCCGACGCGCGACCATATGCGGGCGTACGCGTCGTCGTGCTCGGCGCCGCGGGCTTCATCGGACAGTGGGTGTCGCGCGCGCTTGCCGAGCAGGGTGCAAAGCTGGCGCTCATCGGCCGGGATGCCGCGCGCCTCGATGCGATCCGCCGCGCGTGCGGTGGCGGGGCGGCGGTTGCGGTAGCCGATCTTGCCGACGACGCTGCGGTTCGCGCGGGCTTCGCCACGGCGCAACCAGCAGTGGTGTTCAACCTGGCAGGTTACGGCGTGGATCCCAGCGAGCGCGATGCCGGTGCGGCCGCAGCGCTCAACACGGCGCTTCCTGCCCTGCTCGCGGAGCTCATGGCGCTCCATGGCGATCCATCGTGGCCCGGACAGCAGGTCGTGCACGTTGGCTCGGCGCTGGAGTACGGCACCGCCACGGGCGATCTCAACGAATTGACTACCGGCACGCCGACGACGCTGTACGGCAGCACGAAGCTCGCCGGTACGAGTCGCCTGCATGCGAGCGCCGCGGAGCGTGGCGTGCGTGCCGTCACGGGCCGGCTGTTCACCGTCTATGGCGACGGTGAGCATGCCGGCCGGCTGTTGCCGAGCCTGATCGCTGCCGCGCGGACGGACGCGCCAATTCCGCTCACGGCGGGTGCGCAGCAACGCGACTTCACGTACGTCGAGGACGCCGTCGAGGGACTGCTTCGCCTCGGGTCGCTGACGCGTCACGACGTGGGCCCGGTCAACATCGCGACGTCGCGACTCACGACCGTTCGTGGGTTCGTGGAGGGGGCGTCGCAAGTACTCGGCATCGCGTCGTATCGGCTGCAATTCGGCGCCGTGCCAACGCGCGCCGAGGAAATGCATCACGATGCGGTGAACGTTGAGCGCTTGCGTGCGCTCACTGGCTGGTCGCCGACGATCGCGATCGAGGACGGGATCACGCGGACAGTTGGAATGTCATCCTGAGCACGGCGAAGGATCTGCACTTCTGGTCTGGCACTGGCTCACAGGAATTGGCTCCGTCGCACCGCGTGGTTGCGCCTTCCACCCCTGTGTGATGCCAGTCTCGCTGTCGTCAGACGTAGCGCTCGTGACGTGGCTCCAATTGCGAACACGCCGATGTGGCCGATGAGGCGCACCGATCACGCGGATACAGCGATCCTGCGAAATCCCTCCACGTTCGGCAGCAGAACAGCGATCTCGCCGCGATTCACAACAAAGTCCGAAGACTCCACTTTCTAACGACCACCACCTGCAAGCTGCGGATCCCTCCCTGCGCTCTGGGCCACGACCAGCCGCCGAGCCATCGCCGCTGCTTCCACGCGCAGTTCCGGTACCGCCGTGTTCTCCCACAGCCGGCCCTTGCGCAGCGGCCCAACGCAGAACAGGTCGTCGGCCGCGCAACCATCCGCCCCGATGAGTGCACCACTCGCATCAGTGTCCAGGCCGAGCCCCAAGTCGTCCGGACGGATCAGACCGGCGCCACGCAGGCTCTGGATGAGTGGATCGCATACGCGCGAGAGATTCGTGTCCGGGCCAGTGCAGTTGATCACACGCGCAACGCGAATCTCCGCACGTGTTGCCGATCCGCGCGGCAAGTGCGACACACACACGTCGTCAGCGCGAGACGCATAGGCGACCACGCGCGCCGCGTGGATCGCCAGCTGCCCACTCGCGCGCAACGCTTCGATGCGCGCCGATGTCGCGGGCGCGGAGCGATGGCGATGCGTCTCCCAGAACGACCGGAGGTGCCGGAGAAAGCGGCGTCGCTCTTCGCGCGGCATCGACTGCCACAATGCCGGCGTGTCATGCCGGATGGAGGTCACCACTTCGCGCCAGTCCACGTCGCGCGCCGCCGCCTCGCGCACCTCGCGCCGAAGCTCGCGCACCAAGCCGCGCGCCGTGCGAGGCCATGCGCCCAGCGTTGCCGGCCGGTCATGATGGTGCGGCGCGCTCGCCGATTCCCGGTGCGGCTGTGGAATCAAGCCGCGGCGCGACAGCGCGTGGATCGGCCCCGTGTGTCCGCGCGTCGCCAGCGCAATGGCGACGTCGAGCATCGTGAGGCCCGTGCCGAGCAGCAACACCGGCGCGTCCTGCGCGACGTCGAGCGCTCCGGCCGCCCACGGGTCGCGCGCATAGCGATCGCTCGTGTAGAAGCCTGCGTCGTCAGCAGGTGGGTTGGCCGGCTCGTAGTTGCCGATGGCGAGCACGACCTCATCTGCCATGACGTCGCGACCGTCGGCCAACGAGAGGCGCACGCGCCCCTCCACCGTGCGCTCGATGGCGCGCGCCTCGCTGGCCAGGCGAACGACGCTCGTCGTCGCCGGCGCGTCGGCCTCAGCGTCGTCGAGGAGCTCAGCGAGATACTTCCCATAGAGGCGCCGAGGAACGAAGCTGCCGCCGGTGACCGTCGCGTCGCGCGCTCGCGCCCAGCGCAGGAAGTGGTCGCTGTCGTCCGGAAAGGCGCTCATGCGCCCCGCGGGCACGTTGAGCAGGTGCGCGTCTGATCGCGTCCCGTAGGCCACGCCTGCCGTGAAGCGGCCGCTGCGCTCCACCAGGAGGATTCGCGTCGGCGCGCCCGCGTTTCGCAGCAGGTGCACCGCCACCATTGTCCCTGTGAATCCGGCGCCGACGATTGCGACAGTATGCATGCGAGCGTGGGGTGTTTGCTCGCGCCCACGGCGCGACGCGTGCTAGTGCGGAGTGATGCTTGCACCAGAGACGCGCGGCGGCCTTCCGCGCAACCCTGCTCCTCCGCCAGCACCCTGGTCAGGAACCGTTGGCGATGGGATGGCAGAAAGAAGCAAATCTCCTCGGCCTGATTGAATCCAGTCGTGGAGAGTTGGGGTCAGAGTCGGGGTCAGAGTCGGAGACCATGGCGCGATCGGCACTGGGCGACTCGGACCGCTCACTAACAGTGCATTCACACGGACGGGCCTGCCTCTCGAGCCTATCGGTAATAACTGCATTGACTGACCGAAAATATGAAGGTCGACGTCTGCCACAGAAGCGGAGCTTCTGAACCTCTGCCCGGGCTCATCTCCTCCCGTGGGAGTGAGCTCGCGTCGCTCGGTCTGCTGCTTGGCGCCTGCCGCGAGCTCTACGCGTCGCTCGAGCATCGTGCCGTCACCAGCGCCGCGGATTGGGCTGGCTGTTGAAGCCTCGACTCTGACCCATTTCCCTGAGCGCCGGATCAGAATCCCGCGCTACTCTGACCCCGACTCTGACCCCGACCCTAGTGCGGCGTGATGCTGGCTCCGGAGCGAGGGAGCTTCCCGCGCAGGCCCTGCTGCTGCGGCGACTGCACGGAGCGCATCCCTTCAATGATGCCTTCGGCGCGTGATGCCCGTGTCCGCGCACGCGCCCAGCCGATGGCGAATCCAACGGACGTGATCAACAGGCTCGCGGATGATAGAAGCAGGACGTCGGCAGCATCGAGTGCCATTGTGTTGCCCTCATCGGCTGGGGTATTTCCGCCCAGTACGGGAACCGAAGCGCGCGTGGTTGCAACGCAGTTCGCATCAGCCCGTCATCGGCACACATTCAGCCACGCGCACCGCGTTCGCCATGAGCGTCAACGTGTGATTCTTTGACGGCAGAAACGGAAAGCACGCGCCGTCCACGATGTAGAGATTCTCGTGCCTATGACTCGCGCCCGTCGGCGCACAGGAGAACTCCGACGGCGTGATCGACATCGGCATCGTCCCGGCGTAATGCACGCTGGTTCCGCGCGGCAGCACACGCGTCATGCCGGGTGGTACGAAGCAGCCCATCGCCGTGAGCGCGCGCTTCACTGCCCGCACTGCGGAGTTCATCCGCTCCGCCTCGGTCTGGTCCACCGCATAGTTGACGACGAGTGCCGTCTCGCCCGTCCCCTCAATTGGCGCAAGCGTAAGATGACTGGCCGCGCGCCGAGTGTCCGAGAGGTTCACGTTGGCGACGCCAAGCCCGGCGCGAATGGCCCTGAACACGCGCAACGCGCCACGAAGGTCCAGCGGCAGGCTCTGGATGATCGGATGGATCGACGCGGACTTGAGCGTCGTGATCTGGCCGTGCACGTAGTCCCGCGGCTCCGGACGCTCGACGCCAAATGCCAGGTGATGAAACTGGTAGCTCGCCGTCTGCACGCGTGTGCCGATCATCGCTGGCGTGAGAAACGGCACGTGGATCTGGAGGTTGTCCATGAGCCCGGGCATCACCTCCACCTGGCCGGAATGCCGGTAGCGCGAATCCAGCACGATCTTGGAGCTGGTGAGCGCGCCCGCCGCCAACGCAAACGCGTCGCCCTCGACGACCACAATCTCATCAGTCTCGGCGCGACGACCCACCATGCGAGTGACGCGACCATTCGCGTCGTAGTCGAAGTGGCGCACGAACACGCCCGGCATGTATGTGAAGCGCGGATGCGCCATGCACTCGCGCAGCGTCACGCGCGGCGAATAAATCGAATCGGTGGGACAGCCCCACAGACATCGCCCCAGCTGTGCGCACGCCTCACGATCGCCATGCGCTTGCCCGATCGTCGCCACGCGCGAGCGGCCGAGATGGAATCGGAAATCGCGCTGGAGTGCCTCGCGTCGGAGGTGATAGCGATCCCACAACCATTGCGAATGCGGATCGAATGGCAGCGGATCGAGGTATCCGTCCTCGAAGGGAATGAACCGCGCGAGGTCATCGCGCACGCCGCCGATGCCGACGCGTCGCGACACCTCGGCGTACTTCTGTTGCATCGTCGCGTAGTCCACCGGGAACAGCTCGAGGTCGTCGCG
This sequence comes from Gemmatimonadaceae bacterium, assembly GCA_031407575.1. GTDB lineage: Bacteria > Gemmatimonadota > Gemmatimonadetes > Gemmatimonadales > Gemmatimonadaceae > AG11. The sequence continues at coordinate 56,951 of JANOIJ010000246.1, forward strand.
ATTGTACGCGTACGCACCAGCCGTCCACGCCTCGGCAAAACCACCGCGTGCAAAGCTGAATCGCGGCGACATCGCACTCGCTCGCGACGCGAATGCACGGGGGACGTCGAACACATAGTGCTTGCTCGGCGGGTGCCCGTAATACGACGCAGACGTCGACGGATACACGACCCCCTCGCCGCGCTCTCCTAGAAAGTAGGCGACCGGATCAGGGAGCTCGGTCTTGAGCGTATCGAAGTCCGCGTGCGGAAGCACGGTGGCCGGCCGGTCAGTGCCGTAGTCGAGCATCGTGACGTCGTGACCGCGCTCCAGCGCGGTGCGCGCAAAGTGCACACCCGTCGCACCCGACCCAACCACGACGACTCGGCTCACGCTGCCGGACCATTGACTGATCGTGCAGGCGGAAGAATGGCGCTTACGACGTGCGCCGGACCGAAAATCACGACGCCCGCCATGGCGCAGAGCACACTGGTCGCCGTGGAGACGATCATCCGCAAGCCCACTGCGACGAACGAGCCCTCGTCGCCGCTGTTCATGTAGCTCGCGGACGAGGGACTGTTCTCGAGGATCGCCACGAGCAGGATCAGCCGGCGACGCAGTGCGGAGCGCGGACGAAAGACGCAGGCGTACGCGTCAGCGATGCGCAGCATCAACCCACCAGAACGGCCCGCGGCGAGCAGCGCGCGCTCGATGAGCGCCGACGCGATGGGCTCGGGCAGGTGCGCCGACAAGAGCAACCGCTCGTAACAGCGCATCACATACTCGGTAGGCTCGGCGTCCGTGAGATGGCGCGCGAACGCGCGGCACTCCGACGCCATCGCCACCTGATCCAACGCGCTATCCGTCACGAAGCCCGCTCGACTTCAGCATCTGCTCGATGCTCGTCGCCGGTACGGGCAGGTGCGCGAGCAGCGGATGCGCGTCGCCGCGGCCATCGTTCGCAAACGTAGCGAGTTGTCCGGCCGTCAACGGCAGCAGCGGGAGCAGCAGCGGCTCCAGCATGCCGAGCAGTTCACGGATTGGCGCGAGCGGAAGATGGATCACGCCGACAGGCCCAGCATCAGCGACCGCGGCGCGAATTCGCAGCATCAATGCGTCGAGCGTAAGGGCCTCGGGTCCGGCGGCCGTGATGGTCGCGCCGTTCCACGCGAACAGATCGAGCGCGCCAACGAGCAACGCGGCGAGGTCGTCCACGCCGATCGGCTGTACCAGGTGCTGTCCGCTGCCGAACACCACAGAGCGAGGCAGCATGGCCATCGTACGCAGTCCAGCCAGCACCTGACTCCCGCGACCGAATACCATCGTCGGACGCACGATGAGCGTTTCCAGCCGCGAAGCGCGCACCACGCCTTCCGCCGCCAGCTTCGCCTCAGCGTAGTGGTAGTAGCGGCGATGCGTGAAGCCCGCCGCGCAACTGCTCACGAACAGGAAACGCGCTACGCCGGCACGCTCCGCGCGCTCGAGGAGCTGCCGCGTCCCCTCCACGACGGTGTGGAGGTATTCAGCTCTCCGCGCCTTCCCCGTCGGCGACGCGAGATGCATCACCGTCTCCACGCCGCGCAGCTCGGCGGCCCACACGTCGGGCGCGTCGAGTGATCCGCGGATGGCGCGCCAGCCGGCAGGCAGCGCGATGCGGCCGACGTCACGCATCAGCACGCGTACGTCCGAATGGCCGGCGTCGGCGAGGCAGCGCACAACGCGCTGCCCGACGAAGCCACTCCCGCCGGTCAGGAACAGAGGAGTTGTCACAATCCGAAGGTTCAAGCGAGAGTGTCATCCTGAGCGCAGCGAAGGATCTGCACTTCAGCAGGTGCAGATCCTTCGCTGCGCTCAGGATGACAAATTCAAGAGTCGAGGCGCCGCCACGGGTACTCGACCCGCCACACGATGTAGAGCATGACGCCACACAGGGCAAAAATCGGCAGGACGGATATGTTGCCGCGAAACCATGGGAGGTATTGTGCCGACAGTTTCGTCATGACGGTGAGCCACGGCAGCTGAAACCCCTCGACGAAGACACGCTGCACGTTCTCGAACACCGTGCCCTGGCTGCGGACCATCGCGATGCTCCAGCTGATCACCACGGAGAGGATGATCATGCCGTAGGCGAGCAGCTTTGGCAGGCGAAGCAGGACGGGAACGGCGGCGAGAAACAGGAAGGGAATTGCCGGGGCGATGTAGCGAATGCCCGTCACCCACTGGAGCCGAGTGTACTGCACCGTCGAGAAGAAGACGATCAAGACAGCCGAGAGAATCAGGCAGACCCATGCCTCGCGGGCAGGCAGTTGGCTGCGGGCTCGCCGCGCCAGCCAGGGCGCGGCCAGCGCCAGGGCGGCCAACGGCATGGCGACGAAGAGGCCGAACCGGCTGTCCACCAGCAGCATCCGGAACAGCTCAGGGCTGAACCCGCCCACGCCCTTGTAGCCGACGTCGATCCATTCCACTGGAGCCATCCAGTTCTGTGGCGGCAGGATGGCGTTGCCGAAGCTGGCGTACTGGTACTGGAACAGCAGCAGGATGCCCGGTAGCGTGCCAGCCAGATACCACAGGGAATCCTTGAACCCACCCACGAGCCCCTTGTCGTCCGCGCTGCGCCACCAGGCGTAGAACCCGAGGAGCCCCATGTAGAGCGCCCCGCTGTAGTCACACAGGAACGCCAATCCGCCCAACAGCCCAGCGACGAACAACCTGCGGCTCGTGCGCCATGCGATGAATCCTCGCGGATTCCAGATCAGCGCGAACGCGACGAATGCGAAGATTCCGAGTCCGAGGTTCTGGTTGAGGTACGCGGTGCGGAAGAAGACGGGTGTGCCGAACCCATACAGGAGTGAGAGCCACAGTGCCATTCGCTCGCGCAACCCCATGGCGCCGAGCAGCATGTACATCAGCACCACGCTCGCGGCGCTGATGGGCGCCATGACGAATACGGTGGTGATGGCGGATACGAGGCCGAAGCGGACGTCGAGCCCCAGACGTCGCACCTTCTGGTAGAACGCCACACGATTCGGCCGGTTGTCGGCGTACGTCACACTGGCGGTGTCGCCACCGCGCGCCTTCCGGGCGGCCAACTCGCGGTTCACCACCGCATCCACCGCCGGCTTGAACACGAGGTAGGGAATGGCCGCCACCATCGAGATGCCCGGATTGGCGCCATGATGTGCGCCCTGCACCGTCGAGTTGGGCGGATTCTGGAAGATGTCCGCGTGCATGCCGAAGTACTTGTCCAGCAGGTACGAGTGGTCCTCCACGATACTCACGACCAGGTAGTGCTCACGGGCAAAGTCCGTCGCGAAATGGGCGACGTAGATGATCCAGCACGTGAGGAACAGGCGCAGGCGAATGTATCCAGGCACGTTGAGTCGTTGAGTCTGCGGCGGGCGCGCGTGCGCTGGCCAGGTGGGACGACGGCCGGCGAACGGGGGATATGCCTAAGGTCTGATGCTCGCG
>JANOIJ010000281.1:0-4063 GCA_031407575.1 Gemmatimonadaceae bacterium
ATGCGCCGCGTCGCAGTCGCGTCCACCAACGCCAGCGCCACGTACTCACGCTCGGCCTCGACGAGCTCTTCCATCTGTGAAAGGAACCACTGGTCGATGGCCGTGAGCTCGTACAGCTGATCCACACTCATCCCGATGAGGAACCCGCGCTTCACCTGGTAGATGCGCTCCGGTGTGGGCTGCCGGAGCGCGCCACGCAACGTCTCGATGGTGTCGTCCGCGAGGCGGTCGTCGATGAGCCGCTTGCCGATCTCCCATCCGGATCGCCCTGCTTCCAGTGCACGGAGCGCCTTCTGGAACGCCTCCTTGAACGTACGGCCAATCGACATGGACTCGCCGACACTCTTCATCTGCGTCGTGAGCAGCGGGCTGGCATTCGCGAACTTCTCGAAGGCGAAGCGCGGCACCTTCACCACCACGTAGTCGAGCACCGGCTCGAACGACGCGGGCGTCGTTTTCGTGATGTCGTTCGGGATCTCGTCCAGTCGATAGCCCACCGCGAGCTTGGCGCCGATGCGGGCGATGGGAAATCCCGTCGCCTTGGACGCCAGCGCCGACGAGCGCGATACGCGCGGATTCGTCTCGATGACGATCATCTCGCCGTCGAGCGGGTTGGTCGCGAACTGGATGTTGCATCCGCCGGCGTCCACGCCCACTTCGCGAATGATGGCGACCGCCGCGTCGCGCATCGTCTGGTACTCGCGATCGGTGAGCGTCATCGCCGGCGCCACCGTGATCGAGTCGCCGGTGTGCACGCCCATCGGATCCAGGTTCTCGATGGAGCAGACGATCACCACGTTGTCGTAGTGGTCGCGCATGACCTCCAGCTCGAACTCCTTCCAGCCGATGAGTGACCGCTCGACGAGGATCTGGCTCGTTGGCGAGAGGTCGAGCCCTCGGCGCACGATTTCTTCGAACTCTTCGCGGTTGTAGGCGATGCCGCCGCCCGTGCCGCCCAGCGTATACGATGGGCGGATGATCGACGGAAAGCCCGTAACATCGAGCAGCGCCACCGCTTCGTCGAACGTAGTGGCGATGCCGCCCTTGGCCACGCCGAGGCCGAGCCGCTCCATCGCCTCACCGAACAGCTTGCGGTCCTCGGCGATGGCGATCGCACGCGCCGACGCGCCAATCAGTTCGACACCATGCTTCTCGAGCACGCCGTTCGCTACCAGCTCCATGGCGACGTTGAGCGCAGTCTGGCCTCCCATCGTCGGAAGCAGCGCGTCCGGCTTCTCGCGCTCGATGATCAGCTCCACGAACTCCGCGGTCACCGGCTCCACGTAGGTGCGGTCGGCGATCTCGGGATCCGTCATGATCGTCGCGGGATTCGAGTTGATGAGGATCACCTCATAGCCCTCTTCACGCAACGCCTTGGTCGCCTGGGTGCCGGAGTAGTCGAACTCGGCCGCCTGCCCGATGACGATCGGGCCGGAGCCAATGACGAGAATGCGGTGCAGATCAGCGCGTCGCGGCATGAATCAAGTCGTCGATGATGTCGTCGCGCGTCCGGCGGGGATTCCAGCCGGTGGCGCGACGAAGCTTCCTGTTGCTGCCCACGAGCACGGGCACGTCCACGGAGCGCGCAAAGGCAGGATCCGTCGAAATGTCGGCAGCGACGCCGGCTCGCTGCAAGACGGCGGTGGCCAGTGCGCGAACGCTCGTACCCTCGCCGCTGCAGACGTTGTACACCTCGCCCGTCGCCCCGCGCTCGAGCAGTCCAAGATAGGCCTCGACCACATCGGTGACGTGCAGGAAATCTCGCACCGTGTCGCCGTTGCCGATCATCAGCCGTCCACCCGACGCCGGCAGCGCCAGCGCACGCTGCACCATGCTCGGCAGCAGGAAGTGGGCGCCGTGCCCCACACCAGAGTGGTTGAAGCTGCGCGTGCAGATGATGCGCAGACCGTCGCTGCGATAGGCCTGGAGCGCAGCGACTTCCTGCGCCACCTTCGAGCCTGCGTACAGTGTCAGGGGACGTCGCTCGACATCCTCGTGCAGGGGCATCTCGTTCAGCTCGTGGCGTCCGTACTGCTCCGCCGACCCCACCACGAGCACGACGGGATCGGCCGTGTTCGCCGTGCGCAGGCGCCGCACCTCGGTGAGGAGGCGCACGGTCCCAACCGCGTTGACCTCGTACGCGTATCCCGGGTTGTTCATCGCATCCGGCACATGGCTGATCGCCGCCAGGTGCAGCACGACGTCCGGCGCCGACGCCTCGATGACGCGCGCGAGGTCGGCTTGTCGCGTGACATCCAGGTCGTGCCATGTCACCCGCCTTCGCTCGTCGTCCGACAGCACAGGCGCTGCCGGCAGGCTCCCGATGCCGCCGGCCGTCACCTCCCATCCACGCTGGAGCATCGCTCGCATCGCCCATTGGGCGACGAAGCCCTTGCCGCCGGTGACGAGGGCGCGCGTACTCACGTCGTTCTGGCGTGTCGTGCGAGGTCCGCGCTGACCATCATCTCCACGAGCTGGTGAAAGCGCACGGAGGGCTCCCATCCCAGCTTCTCGCGGGCCTTCGTCGGGTCGCCGACCAGCAGGTCCACTTCGGCCGGCCGGTCGAACTTCGCGTCGTGCTTCACGAATTCGCGATAGTCGAGCCCGACCGCCTGGAACGCGAGGTCGCACAGCTGGCGCACCGACCACGTCTCGCCAGTGGCGACCACGTAGTCATCGGGCTCGTCCTGCTGGAGCATGCGCCACATGGCGTCCACGTAGTCGCCGGCGAAGCCCCAGTCGCGGCGCGCTTCCAGGTTACCGAGCTTGAGCTCAGTCGAGATGCCCAGCTTGCAGCGGGCAGCGCCGTCCGTGACCTTGCGCGTGACGAACTCGAGGCCGCGGCGCGGGCTCTCGTGATTGAACAGGATCCCCGAGACCGCAAAGAGGTTGAAGCTCTCGCGGTAGTTGAGCGTGATCCAGTGCGCGTAGACCTTGGCCACTCCGTACGGGCTCCGCGGGTAAAACGGCGTGGACTCCCGCTGCGGAACCTCCACGACCTTGCCGAACTGTTCGCTCGAGCTGGCCTGGTAGAAGCGCGCGCGGGGCGCCGCCTTCTTCATGGCTTCGAGCATGCGCGTCACGCCGAGCGCGGTGAATTCGCCGGTGAGCACGGGTTGGGACCACGACGTCTGCACGAAGCTCTGCGCGGCGAGATTGTAAATCTCGTCGGGCTTGGTCTCGTGCACCGCATCGGTGAGCGACGTCTGGTCGAGCAAGTCGGCCGAGACGAGCTCGATGCGGTCTATTAAGTGTGCAATTCTCTCGTAGGGGGTAGTCGAACTCCTCCGAACTACTCCCACGACGCGATATCCCCGCGCGAGCAGGAACTCGGCGAGATAGGAGCCGTCCTGTCCTGTGATTCCCGTGATCAGTGCGGTGGGCATGACGGAGCGCCTAGTCGGAGATATGAAAAAGGGAGCCCTCGAGAGCTCCCCTTCGCGTGCTGGACCGGCAGTGCGGTTCCGTCACGCCACCTGCACACCGCGCGGCGCGCGGGGAACCTTCCCCGCGTTGAGGCAGCGTGTGCAGACCTTCACTTTGGTGATCTTGCCGTCGACCAGGGTCCGGACGACCTGGAGGTTCGGCTTCCACGTGCGACGCGTCTTGTTATTCGCGTGGGACACATTGTTGCCGAAGGCGACGCCCTTGTCGCAGTGGTAGCAGCGGTTGCGCTGGATGGCCATGACGTTACTTCGCCTCGGGCATGAACTCGATGCGCGCCATGTCGGCACCGTCACCCTTGCGGAAGCCGGTCTTCAAGATGCGCGTGTAGCCGCCGTTGCGCGTCGCGAACCGCGGGCCGATGACCTGGAACAACTTGTCGGCTGCCTCGCGCTTCTGTACATGGCGAATGGCCAGCCGGCGGGCGTGCAACGTGCCCGTGCGTGCCTTCGTGATCAGCTTCTCGATGAACGGGCGAAGCTCCTTGGCCTTGGCCTCGGTGGTCTCGATCGATTCGCTTTCGATGAGCGACGTGGCGAGGTTGCGCAGCAGCGCCAACCTCTGTTCGCTCGTGCGGCGCAGCTGCCGCCCTGCCTTCTGGTGACGCATCTGGTGTTAC
>JANOIJ010000356.1:0-3729 GCA_031407575.1 Gemmatimonadaceae bacterium
GAAGACGCACATCCCCGAGCCGTCGAAGAAAAGCACTTTCACGGCGTCGCGACGCTTGCCGAAATAGATGAACAGCGCGCCGCTCCGCGCGTCGTAGCCGATGCGCTCCAGCGCAGCGCCCGCCAACCTGTCGAAGGACCATCGCTTATGCGGCGCGCCGCATAAGCGATGTTATGCCGAGCGCGGCGTTATGCGGAGTTGGGCTCGGCGGGGGGCCCCGCACCGAGGAAAAGCGCTGAAGAGAACGCCGCATAATCAGCGCGTCGCTCGGGAGGGACGCAGCGAGGCAAGCAGCTTGTCCGGCGCCCGGAAGCGCCCTCGTCGGAGCGTCGGTGGCAGCATGGCCTCGATTGTCTCGAGCTTTTCAGTTGGATCTACACGCACGTAGATCTCGGTGGTCTGCACACTGGCGTGTCCAAGCCACAGGGCTACCTTGCGAATGTCGTGAGTCGCCTCCAAAGTGTGCATGGCGCAGCTGTGCCTCAAGACGTGGGGTGACACGCGCTTCTTCTTGATCGACGGCACCGATGCAGCAGCGGCGGTGACGTGCTTCGCCAGAATGTACTCGAATCCGTCTCGGGAGAGTGGCGCGCCCCGAGCGTTGATGAACAGCTCGGGACAAGCAGCGTCGCCGCGCAACGCGAGCCAGGCGCGGAGCGCCTTCGCTGTCGTGTTCCACAGGGGGAGCGTCCTCTCGCGACGCCCTTTGCCCATCACATGGATCGCGGCCTGCGGTTGGAGTGTGACGTCGTTGAGGCGCAGACCGATCAACTCGGAGACCCGGAGCCCAGCGGCAAAGGCCACGTGCAGCATGGCACGGTCTCGCATGCCGTCACGGGCGCGCGGGTCCGGGGCGTCGAGGACCGCCTGCATCTCGGCGTGCGTGAGATAAGACACGAGTTTCTCATCGCTCCTTTTCATTGGAATGGCGAGCAGGCCCCGAATCTGCTGAATGCACGCTGGGGCTCGATACTCGACAAACCGGGCAAACGAGCGGATCGCGGCGAGGCGGGCGTTGCGTGTGCGCGCCGAATTGCCGCGCGACGACTCCAGCGCCTCAAGGAACGCGAGCACGAGCGGGACGTCCAGTTGCTCGAAGGACAGCGCTGAGGGCTGCGTCCGGAGACGCTTGGCGGCGAACGCGAGCAGGAGCTGGAATGCGTAAGCATAAGCATCGCAGGTATGCGGACTGGCGCCTCGCTCTCGAGGGAGCCGATCGCGAAGGAACGCAGTGAGATGCGGAGCGAGTGGAGTCATCGTGCCCCTCGCTTTGCGAGCGACTCGCCCTGCTCGGCGATGTCGGCTAGAAGCTTGGGCGTCGCGTGAAGGTACCAGTATGTGTCGGCGATGTGCGCGTGCCCGAGATAGGTGCTGAGTCCGAGCATGTGGCGAGCGATGTCGTCGCGATTGCCCGCGCACTGCTCCAGGGAGCGAACCGCGAAGGTGTGGCGTAGATCGTGGATGCGGGGCCCTGGTTTCCCTGGGCCAGGATGAATTCCGAGGCAGCGAACGAGCGTGAGAAAGGTCGCGACCACTGTTGGGTAGCTCATCCGCGTGCGCCACTCCGACAGAAATACCGCATCGTCGTCGTCGGCGTGTTTCGCACGTGCACAGAGGTAGGCTTGCATCACTGCTCGCGTCGTAGGGTGGAGCGGCACGAGACGACTCTTCCGGAACTTCGTCTCGCGGATCACCAGTCCCGCGCCAATGATATCGCTGAGTCGCAAGGCGAGAGCCTCTGAGATGCGCAGCCCCGTGGCGGCGATCAAGCCGAGCAGCGTCACGTACGCACGCGGGCGGAGCGAGCCTTGTGGGCCCAGTGTGGCTGCGGCCTTGAGGAGCGCGTGGATCTCCGGGGGCGAGAAAATACGCGGCGTACGTCGCCGCGGGCGACCTCCGAATACGCCTGACGGAGGGACCTCGTGCCGTGGATCCTCCGCGTGCACGAGCCGCGCGAATCGGCAAACGACCTCAAGACGGCCATGTCGTGTGGGCACGGTCGGGCCGAGTGCCGCCCATTCGACCGCAGTGATTGCGTGCACGACATCCTGGCCCTTGCGTTCGGCGTATCTCGCGAAGCTGCGCAGGAGGCAGGATTGCTTCCGAAATAGATAGCCGGTCGCGAGGTGGAGCGCGATGTGGCGCTCAACGGTGGTGCTCAGCACGACGCACCTCCCGGCCACGGCTGCGCGATTTGCTGGAGCATGGCGACGTCAACCTTGGCGTAGTGCGCCGTCGTCTGCGGGGACCGGTGGCGTAGGACGGTCGCGATCGTCTCGAGCGAGCCGCCCGAACGGAGCATCGCGGTTGCCGCCGAGTGGCGGAGCAAGTGCGCCCCGCGACTGGGCGGATTACGGATACCTGCGCGCGCCAGGGCAAAGCGAACGATGTCCGACACCGACGACGACGACGCGAAGGGCCGCGTCGGCGCCAAGACGGTGAGAAACACGCGCGTGCTGTCCGATTTTTGTCGACCCCGCTCAAGGTACGCGAGGAGCGCGTCGCCGACATCCTGTGGAAGCGGGAGTAAGGTCTCGCGGCGGCTCTTGCCTCTCACGCGCAGCGTGCCACGTCTCCAGTCGATGTCGTCGAGCGTCATCGCGACGATGTCGCCGGCCCGTAAACCGAGTCGCGACAGCAGGATCAGAATGGAGTGATCTCGCAACCCACGTCTGGTCGTCAGATCGCAGCTGGTAACGACACGCTCGACGTCGCGCGCCTCGAGATAGCGCGGCAGCGACGCGAGGCGCCACTGCGGTACCGTCGGCACGCAATGCTCGATACCCGGAGCAACCCGCCCTTCCGCAAGAAGGAACCGTAGAAACGATCGGATCGCTTTCACGGCTGCTCGAGTCTCGCCTCGACCGCGACGTCCCAATTGCTCGATGACGAAGCGCCGGATGCTCGCGATATCGTAGGTGCCCGGATCCTCGCCGAGCGCGGCGACAAAGTCCTCCAGCGCGGGCCGGTAGCGGGCAAGCGTGCGCGGCGTGACCCCGCGATGCCGAAGCATCCAAGAGCCGAACAACCCGAGGATCGGTGCAGATTTCTGCTGGGGCGCGAGCGTCGCTGGCGCGATCACGCCTTGCGCGCGGAGAAACGCGAGGAACTTCTCGACGTGGCCCACAGCACGGCCTCTCTTGGTCAGTCTGCGCCGCGCGAGATGCCGCCGAAAGCCAGCGAGGAGGCTGTCGTCCCAGTGGGTAAGAACGCTGCCACGGCGGTCCGCCCACCGGGCAAACTGCGCGATGGTGCGAAGGTGCTCGACGATGGTCAGCGCTTGGAACCCGGCTCGGTCCATGGTGGTCGTGAGATCGTCCAGGTACGGTCCCACGCACGTCGCGCGTATGCGTTTCAGCGTCTCAACGGATTGAATGTAGTCAGTGAGCATGATGGCCCTTTCAGCCGCCGACAGGCAGCGTCGGAAACATCCGCATGATTATGTGGAGCAGATCAAGCCGCATCGCCCGAGCGACCGGCGGCTAGACGCCGAGTGCGTGGCCCAACTCCGCATAACGCCGCGCTCGGCATAACATCGCATATCGATCGGCTCCAGCGCCACGAACACCTGCACCCCGGTCGGAATCATCGGACAGCCCCGAGCGCGCGCACGACGTCAGTCAGCAGCTCTGCGTCGAAGCCGCGTGACAGTGAGATGCGCGCCCCCGAAACCTCGACCACGACGCCCGCGCCCCGGCCTGGCGCGCCTTCGCGCGCTCGGGGGGTGAC
>JANOIJ010000389.1:0-16995 GCA_031407575.1 Gemmatimonadaceae bacterium
CAGCGATGATATCTTCCGCCATGCGAATTGCGGCACTGATCCTGGTGATGGGCCTCACAGCGTGCGGCACGTTCGGTAAGGGCGCGCCGTCCACCACCTCGCCTGTTGAGCCCGTGCGTGTGCCCACCACCGCGCTCGTGCCAACGCCAGCGCCCGCGAGCTTCGTTCGCTCCACCGCAGAGGTGCAGGTCACGCGCACGATCGACGTGCGCGAGGGCGTAACGCACGCGCAGGGCATGCGGATGCTCACCGATGCGCTGAACGAACGCTTCACCGTGGACGTCGCGGACCCGCGCGCCGGATTCGTGATGACCGAGTGGCAATCCAGCCTGCGTAACGGCGTGCCCGACCTGCGGTATCGCACACGAGTCACCGCCCGCTTCCTCGGCGAAGACTGGCGCCGCCTCCAACTCCGCCACGAAGCAAACTGGGCTCGCGGTGACGAGTGGGACATCGGCTACGATGCACCGCAGTTGGACAGTGTCACTGCGGACCTGCGCACGAAGCTCGGTAAGCGGTAGCGTCATCGCTGTCCGCCGGCATCGAGACGACGACGAACGCCGACTAACGCAGCGACACGAGCCGCCAGCCGTCCGCGCCTTTCACGAGCGTCGCACGCCGTTTCATCCGGGTGCTGTTCGGCCCCGATCCGTCTTTGTTCACGACCCGCAGCTTGATCGTGAAGTCCGCTTCGGCGGAATCCCCATCGATCTTCATCGGGCCGTAGATGTTCACGGCATTGATCTTTTCTGCACGGTTGAAGAAAGCTTCTTCCCAGTCCTTCGCCTGCGCGGCCGTCATGCTTGGATTCGCCTCGCGCAGCGTCGCGATGTTGCCGCTCTCGATCGCGAGGCTCAGCCTGGCCAGCGGGCCGCGTGCTGCCAGCTGCTCCGCTCTGGCGACACGCGCGACACTGTCAGTCACTCGTTGCTTCGCGGCCCTGGCCCGCTGCGCGGCGGTGTCCACGGTGGCCACCCCGGCAGGGGAGACGGTGATGATGGGCGACGAATCGAGCGGCGCCGGCGGCGTGATGACCGTGTCTCTCGCAAGAGCCGCCATCGCCGCGGCCTGCGTCGTCTCACTCGCGAAACTCTGCTTCCGCTCTTCATCGATGGGGCCATCGGCGACGGACAGCCACCCAGCCACTGCGGCCGACGCAATCGCGATGGCGGCCACGACAAATGGCGCACGCTGCAACGGCTTGTGCGCGGGAATCGTCGTGACTTCGGTGGTGGCTTGCGTCGCGTGTAAAAAGGCGACGGTGGGCGCGCTCCGCGGTGTGGGCCGATCCGCGGGAATCGCCCGCTGCACGCCCGAGCGACGCAGGTGACTTCCCCCAAGCGCGTCGTGCAGTTCGGCCGCTGAGCCGTACCGGTCCGACGGTGTGCGCGCGAGCAACCGCCCCACGATGCGCGCGACCGTATCGGGAATCGCGGCGTCAACGCCGTGCACGTGCGGCGCATCTTCCGACAGGCGGCGCTTGATCATCTGCTCGCGCGTCGGCGCCTCGAACGGCGGCGCAGCGGTGAGCATGAGGTGCAGGATGCATCCCAACGCGTACAGGTCGCTGCGCGCATCCACCGGATCGCCCAGCAGTTGCTCGGGACTCATGAACTCGGGAGTGCCGATCACCTGCCCGGTGCGCGTGAGCGCATCGTTGGCGTGCTCCTGGATCGCCTTCGCGATGCCGAAGTCCACCACCTTCGCCGTCTCGCGCCCGCCGCGCGCGCGCGTGATGAGGATGTTGTCCGGCTTGAGGTCGCGGTGCACGATGCCCAATTCGTGCGCGGCGCCCAGTCCGTCGGTGATCTGTCGCGCGAGGTTGATGGCGCGATCGAGTGCGAGCGGTGCCTCACGCGTGAGGAGACGCGACAGCGGCTCGCCGTCCACGAACTCCATCACCAGATAAACGAGCCCTTCGCTCTCACCGAAGTCGAACACGGCGGCGACGTTCGGATGGATGATCCGCGCGGCGTTCGACGCCTCGCGCGCGAACCGCGCGGCCGACTCGGCATCATTGACCAGTGCGGGACTCATCACCTTGATGGCGCACTGGCGGTTCATCTTTACATGCTCGCCGAGGTACACGCGGCCCATGCCGCCCTCGCCGATGCGCTTGAGGATGTGGTAGCGGTCCGCGAGCACGCGCCCAATGAGCGTGTCCGAGCCCTTGGGCCGCAGGGAAGTGCCGTCATTCGGGCAGAAGCGCGCCGCCGTCTCGTACTCGGTGCCACATTGCGGGCACACCTTGAGCACCGCGACCGTCTCGGAGTCCACGGGCGTTGCGCGCGCGAGCAATCCTGACCCCAGGCCGCTCTCCGCCAGCGCGCGCGCTTCTGCCTCGCGCATGGCACGCTCCCGCTCCGAATCGTCGGGCGGTGCGGCGCTTTGCTGGTTCTCTGTGGAGTCGGCGGCCATTGACCGTAGAGTACGCCCCGAACCCCGTGCGACGTAAGGTCTCCGGCCGGACGGTTTTGCGCCGTCCGGCCGTCCGGTCTGGCTACGAGCCCTTCTTCGCCTTCACAATCGCCCGGCGGTCCTGGCGAAGCTCGCGCTTGTCGCCCTTCAGCTCCTTGACGTCGCTCTTGGCCTCTCGGCGATCGACGCGGAGGTCGTGCTTATCGCCCTTGAGGTCGCGCTTGTCCTCGCGGACTTCCTTGCGAGCCGCGAGCACAGCGGCGGTGTCACCGGCGGTGCGTGCCGCCTTGAGGTCCTTGGCATCGGAGCGCAGCTCGCGGCGGTCGCCCACGATTTCGCGATGGTCGCCCTTGATCTCGCGCTTGTCGCCGCGCAGCTCGCGTTTGTCGTCGCGGATCTCGCGACGGTCCTGCCGAATTTCCTTGCGCTGCGCAGTGTCTGCGGCGGACTGCGCGGCGGCGGTCGTGGCGGCCCCGAGTGCGAGTGCGGTGCCGAGGGCGAGCGATCTGATGTTGATCATGTTCGTCTCCAGTGTTGCGTGTGAAAGTCGAGTGAGCCTGAAAATCGACGCGGGGCCCTCGCGCCTCACACAGAAGACGCATGGCATTCGCGATCGTTAAGTCGTTGGGATTTCTGCGGTTGTGATCTGCGTCACAACGCCGCGGACGGGTGAGACGACACCCGTCCGGACCAACTCAGAGCGCCGAGCGACGCACGACGATGTCCCGCGAGAGCGTCAAGCGTAGCGGGCTGCCTTCAGGAAGGCACGCGTCGCTCGTCTGCGAACGCCTTGCGGCCGCTGTGCCAGCGGCAGCGCCGGCGGCCGCGCCGATGACAGTCGCCTTGGTGCTCTTGCCAAGGATCCGGCCGAGCACCGCGCCGGCAACGGCGCCGCCGATGACTTTCTGCTTGTCGTTGCCTGACGAGGCGTGCACGGCCTCCATGGTGCCCAGCGTCGCGACGTCGCCGCCGACGTCCTGAGACTCGCCGTTGACGTCAATGGCGCGCACGCGGAACTGGATGCGGCTCGCCTCGATGGGATCGGCGCGATCAACCGATGCGACTTCCAGCACGACCGTCGCGCCGGCCGGAATGATCGCGCCGTTCGTGCCGAGGGTCGGGCTGGAGACGGTGGCGCTGAACTTGTCGCCCACCAGTAGGTTGGCCGTGCAGACGCGAGTGTTGGTGTTCATCCCCACGCGCGTTCCCGCGCCGATGACGCCGGGCGCAGGTCCCGCGGGAACAGGCGCAGGTGCTGGTGCCGGCACGTTGGCCACGGGCTGCGGCGGCGTTGGCTCGGGCGCGCGCGCTATGGGTGCCGGCGGCTGTTCGCGACGCGGGCTGGGACGCGGCGTGCGCGTCGAAACGCGCGGTGGCTCGGGTCGCGGGGACGGCGCCGCGGGCGCTCGGCTCGCCGGTGCTTCGGCTTCGACGGGACCGTCGTTGAACACGGAGGGACCGACCACGCCACCGCGCTGCGCCATCGCGAGGTCCTGCGCGAGCGAGGAGTCAGCCGTGGGTGGCGCGGGCTCCTTGTCGCGACAGCCCACGGCCAGCGCGATGAGGGCGACGGCGACGGCGCGGCGAGGTGTGCGAACAGGCATGGTGATCTCCAGTAGTGCCTTCCCGTCAGTATACACGTTCCTGCCGAGGAGGTTCGGGCCGATCAGCTTCGCGCGAGCACGCGCTGCTGTTGATCGGTTGCCAGGACGCCTGGGAACATCTCGGTCTGCGGAAGGTCGGGCTCGAGCCGCCGCCGCACGCGTGCGGCAATCTGCTCGATGCCGAGTGGATCGGACACGAGGTCGTAGTCACGAACGTCGAGGCTCAACACGGGACAGGCGCGGAAGCCCGCGATCCATCGTTCGTAGCGGCCGTGCAGCATCGTCCAGTAGTTCTCCGCGGTGTCCTTCTCCTTCGGCCGCCCTCGCGTGCGGATGCGCTCGAGAATCGTATCGAGCGGCGCGTGGAGGTAGACCAGCAGCCGAGGGGGGCGCGCGGCAGGCGAATGCAGCAGCTCGACGTACAGCCGGCGGTAGAGCTCCCACTCGAGTGCGGACATCAAGCCATCCTCGAAGTGCCCACGCGCGAAGATTTCCGCGTCCTCGTACCAGGTGCGGTCCAGGACCCAGCTCCCGCCAGCGCCCCGCATGCGCCGCATGCTCTCGAAGCGCGTGGCGAGGAAATGCAGCTGGAGCTGCAGCGCGTGGGCGCGCATCGTGTTGGTGCCGCCAGCATAGAACTTCTCGAGCCACGGGTTCTCGTCGTCCACGCTCTCGAGCGCGTGCTGGAGGCCGAATCGCGTCGCGAGCGCGCGCGTGAGCGTGCTTTTCCCCGAGCCGACCATGCCAGCGATTCCGATCAACATGCGCGCAATCTATGAGCGGCGACCGGTGACCGGCGACCCGCGACCGGCGACTGAAACTGGCGACTGGCGACTGGAAACTGGCGACTGACCGGCCATTCTCAGTAGCCAGCGCAGTTTGTCAGGTCACGAGCATCACGACTCACCCGATCGTGAGTGTGTCCGTCGCCGCATTGTACTGAGTCGTGTAGCTCGGGAGGTTCGTCGCCGAGCCCGAACTGCCTTGCGGCTGGCGCGTCACCTTGCCGTCGCTGTCGTAGCGCGAGCCATGACACGGGCACTCCAGGCTCGTCCCGACGATGTTCGTCTCGCACTGCTGGTGCGTGCAGATCGTCGAGATCGCGAGGAAGCTCGCCGCGCCCGTGCGCTTGACGGCGATGCGCGCGCTGACCGGCGGGATGAGCACCAACTGTCCCACCGTTTGCAACGCTGGAAGCGTCGAGACCTTGATCGAGAGCGACGTTCCCGTCGATATGACGGCACTCGGCCCGAACTGGCCGTCGCCGCAGGCGCCCAGCGCGGCCGCACCCGCAACCGCCAGAGTGCTGCGGGTGAGAAAGTCGCGCCGGCTCAGGCAATCTTCGCAGGACATGATCTCGCGCGTGTGAAGGTGGGAACGATCAGGAAAGCGTGACCACGGCCTGCTGCCATGCGGACTTGTCCATGTCTTCCTGATACACGGTGTCCAGGTCCACGACCACCGACGCCCCAACGAGCTTCACCGCGTACCGGTCCATGCCCCGCGTCGCGCGCCCCTCGATGAACGTGCCGTCTGGCCGGTATTTCGACTTGTGCTTCGGACACTGGAACCGCTGGTCGTCGCCTTCCCAGCGCAGTGCCGTGTTCTGGTGCGGACACGCGAGCACGAACGCGAACACCTGCTTGCCCACGCGCGCGAGGATCACCTCGTTGCCCTTGTCGATCTGCACACCGTCGGCGGTCGGCGCCGGATACGTCACGTCCTTGCGAGACAGTCCCGCCGCCGCTGAGACGAATCGCGTCGGCATGGCATCCGCTCCGGCCGGAGTCAGCCCAATGGCCGCTAACGCGACCGCCCCCGCGCGGAGCGCCTCGATGAGGAACTCGCGCCGGCCCGTCGCCGCGCACCTCGTATCATCGTGCGCGCAGGCATTAGCCGTCGATTCCGTACCCAGATCGCCCATTGCACTCCCAGAAATTTGTCGCCAGCGGCCCACGAGAACGACACGCCTGGTGAAGGACTCCCTATCTGTTGCGTCGGCCACAATACCCCTCACGGGGGCGTAGGATCACCCGGCAGGTTCAATTTGTTGCGCAGCGTGCGCACGCTGATGCCCAGCATCACCGCGGCACGCGTGCGATTTCCACCGCTCACGGCCAGCGCGCGGGCGATGAGCGTCTGCTCCGCTTCGTGCACATTGAGCGACGTGAGGGCCACGGTGGATTCTGGAAGGGCGGCAGGTGCCCCGCCAGCACCGTCGATGAGCGAGCTGACCGACGGAAAGACCCGCGCCGGGGCCGGGCCGCTCCAGCTCTGCGTCAGGCCGAAACGCTGGCCGTCGAATGCCTCGGGCTTGAGCACCGGGTCCGGCGAGAGAATCACCGCGCGCTCGATGGCGTGCTGGAGCTCGCGGACGTTGCCGGGCCACGAGTAACCCTGCAGCATCGCGATGGCCTCGGGGGCGATGGACTTCACGACCTTGCCCATCTCCGACGCCACCCGCGTGGCGAACCGCGCCGCCAGCAGCGGAATGTCACCGGGCCGGTCGCGCAGCGGCGGAATCGATACCGGAATCACGCTCAGCCGGAAGTAGAGGTCGTGCCGGAAATGGCCCGCCGCAGAAAAGGCGGCAAGA
This sequence comes from Gemmatimonadaceae bacterium, assembly GCA_031407575.1. Lineage (GTDB taxonomy): Bacteria > Gemmatimonadota > Gemmatimonadetes > Gemmatimonadales > Gemmatimonadaceae > AG11. The sequence goes on from JANOIJ010000389.1 coordinate 6,619, forward strand.
TCGCGGTTGGTCGTCGCGATGATGCGCACGTCGACACGGATGGTCGACGTCCCTCCCACGCGCTCGAACTCCTGTTCCTGGAGCACGCGCAGCAGCTTTGCCTGGAGGTCGAGCCGCAGCTCGCTGATCTCGTCCAGCAGCAGTGTACCGCGGTGCGCGCGCTCGAACGCGCCTTCCACGCGCTTGATCGCCCCGGTGAACGCACCCTTTTCGTGACCGAACAGCGCGCTCTCGATGAGCCCCTCTGGCAGTGCCGCACAGTTCAGCATGATGAACGGCTTGTCGCGCCGGTCGCTCGCATCGTGGATGGCGCGCGCGAAGAGCTCCTTGCCCGTGCCGGATTCGCCTTGCAGCAGCACGGTGGCGCGTGTGGGCGCCGCGGTGACCACGGTCTGCATCAGCCGGCGGATCATCGGGCTCTCCCCAACGATCTGCCGTTCATTCCTGAACTCCATCACCTCTCGGCGGAGTGTCACGTTCTCGCGACGGAGGCGCACGAACTCCAGGGCCTGGTCCACCGCCAGCGTGAGGCTCTCCACCTGCACGGGCTTGGAGATGTAGTCGATCGCCCCGGCCTTGATGGATGCCACCGCATGCTCGATGGTGGCGTATCCGGTGAGCATGATCAGCGGGACGTCATACCCTTCCTGCTGGAGCAACTGGAGGAACTCCAGTCCCGTGAGCCCCGGCATCCGGTAGTCCGAGATGATCAGGTCCACCGCGCCGGATTGGAGCGACTGCAGAGCTTGCGGCACGGTGTTCACGCTGATGGCCGTGTGGCCAGCGCGTTCAAGCGTGTCCACGAGGATCATGCCTACCGCTGCCTCGTCGTCGACGCAAAGAATTGTCGCCATGATGCCGACGCTAGAGAGGGTGAGGCTCATGCGGCGTACAGCCGCCGGAGCGCACTGGAATAGTACGGTCGCATGCCGCCGTAGCGCGACTGGGAGGGTCGGCCCCTGTGCTCAAGTCCTGCCGCATGGGTGCCGATACAACATGGCAGGAGGAAGCCAATGCAAATCGATCCACGATCCGATCGCACCATCCGCCGCACGGCAGCCAAGGCTGCTCGACCTACCAACGGCGGGGAGACCTTCGGCTCGGGCGGCCGCTCGCCCGACGACCGAAAAGGCTCAGGGGCCCTGAGCGCCGCACGCACCGAAGAGATTCGCCGCCGCATGAGCGCGGGCGTCTACGATACAAGGGCCGTCGTGGATGAACTGGCGCGGCGGATGCTCGCGAGCGGCGACCTGAACCGCTAGAGACCACCACCTCGCACCTGCTCGCACTTTCACTGCGCCAACCCGTGACCTAGCATGGACCAATCAATCACCAGCCTGCTTCGAGGCATTTGCAGCGACCTCGACGCCGCCGCGACCTCATGCGACACCGTGAGCCTCGCCCGTCCACGCGCCAAGTTGGCGTGGATTGCGTCTCTGGTACCGGCAAGCGGAGCCAGACGACTCCTCGACACCGCCTCCGAAGTCGCAAGCAGCATCGGACTGGACGAAGCGCAAGCGGATGCGGACGCCGTTCGGCTCGACGCGGCCCGCAATGCCGTGGGCCTGGCCGTACGCTGCCTCACCCACCGCTCCACGACCGGCGATGACCGGCTGATCGAGCGGGCGGGGCAGCAACTGCTACGCTCCCTGGGTCGCGATCCGGGCGAATGGCTGCGCGGCCACACATCGGCGGGCGTCTACACGCCAGCCTGACTCGCTGGTCAGGCGAATTCCCTGAGCACCACGCCGGCAAGCGTCGTTGCCAGCCAGAGCACCGCGCTCACAAGCGCCAGCGTCCGCATGCGCGCCCACAACGGCGCGCTTTCCACGGATGTTCCAAGCGCCGCCTCCGTCCGCAGCATCAGCAGCCCATTGGCGAGCAGCAGCCCGACGAGCCCGAGCTTGACCCACATGAAGACGGAGACGAGGAGCGTCTCGACGTCGGAGAAGAACAGCAGCCACCCGCTGACGTTCGACAACACGAGGCCGAGCATCACCACCCGGTGAATGCCCGCCAGCTCCACGAGTTGGCGCGCGCGCTCGACAGGGCCCTGACGCGTGACGCGCAGCGTTGCCCGGTCCGCGGCGAACGCCGCCCCGGCACCGATCACGAGTGGCGCCAGATGCGCGAACGCCACCGCCGCCGAGACGAACTTGTTGTCGCCATAGAGATCCGCCCACGGCGCGGCGAGCTTCGCCAGCGTCGCGGTGAATCCCTCTCCCTGCAGCATGGCAAGGAACACCGCGCTAGTCCTCGCGCCAGATCGTCATCAACCCGGCGCCCGTTAGTGCGGTGGCCATCGAGCCAATCGCGACATTCCGGTGGAGCCGTCGCTTGTCCACGCTCGTCTCGGCGTCATTGGACAGCTTCACGCCGGCGTAGGTGAAGCCGGCGTCCGACGCGAGCATCAGCAGCGCGTGGGCCGTCCGGCGCGTTCGGCCTTGCTCCACGCCGCGCGAGTCCCAGAGGTTCCACAGGCCCGTCACGGTGTTCAGCGTGAACACTGTCGCCAGTGCGGTGGCCCCCACGCGATGGGTCGTCTTTGCCCACTCGGGGCCGACCTTCGGATCATCATAGAGCTGGCTGCCCGCGACCGCCTGGAGCGCGAACAGCGGGATCACCGTGTATGCCCCGTACCGGTGAATGCGCAGCCGACGTTCATACCACTCGCTGACTTCCACCGAGCGCCGGCGGGGACGCACGGTGTCGTCCGCCACCCGCACCCCAACGGCGAGCGTCGCGAGTGCCGGTCCTGCCACAACTGCCGAGTCGGCTCTCTCCCTCTTTCCGGTGTCGGCTGGTGCGGCCGCAACGAGTACGAACGCGAATACGGCAAGACCTGTCATGGTAGTCCGGGAGATTGTGCGCCGAGGCGGGAAGGTGCGACACGCAGGAGGCGGGCGCGCCCAAGGATGCCGACTATGCTTCCGGTCCGGTAGAGGACTCCACATCCGCCGCGCTGGCCACACTGTTGCGCGTCGTCGGGTATCCACACGCACGCATTCGACTATTGTTGGGTGCCGCAGGCACCGCGGAACAGCGAGCCATGATGACCAATGCGAGTGCAGGCGCGAGCGATCGAGGCTGGATCAGCTCGCATAGCGACTGGATTGTCCTGCTGGAGGACCTCCTCCGGGGCGTCGTGCACGCGAGCAACAACCGCTTCACGGCGCTGATGTCGCTCACGCAGCTCGCGGAACAGGACGGCGAGTCGCCCGAGGACGCCGCGTTGATGCGCCAGGAGCTCGCGCGCCTGCACGAGGTGGTCTCGTTCGTCGGAGTGCTGGTCGCGCGCTCGGACCAGCCTGAGGCTCTCGAAGTTCACACGCTCCTGGGCGTGGCGCTCGAGATTCACGCGATGCATCCGCGGATGCGCATGATGGAGTGCGTCGTGACGCGCGGCGAGAACGTGCCGCCAGTGCGCGTGCCCCGGACGGCGCTGCTCCGGTTGTTGCTGCTCATGGTCGACGCCGCAAAACTCGCAGCCACCGCCGACGCACTCAAGAGCAGCGCGCTCTACCTCGACGCCACCGAAACACTGGTGCGCCTGCGCACCGCCGCGCTCGCACGGCCCGGAAGCGATGCCATGGAGCTCGCCGCATCATGCGGCGGGGAGATCCGTACGGCAGACCGCGAATGGACCCTGGAGCTGCCGTCGCTCGCCGCAATCAGACAGCGCGAGCGAGCCGCTACTACGCCGACGCCTGCAGCGGACGCATGAGCTGCCGGAGGTCCGCCAGCCCCTTCGAGCGGATCTGCGACACACGAGACTCGCTGATGCCGAGCACTCCCGCGATCTCGCGTGCGTTCATCTCCTCGAAGTAGTAGAGCGACAGCACTGTGCGCGCCTGCTCCTTGAGCTCCATGATCGCGGCGCGCAGGGTGGCCACCTCTTCGTCACGCTCGAGCCGCGCATCGGGTGCCTCGTCGGTCGCTGCGAGGTACGCGATGGGCGATGGTCCGGAGTCGGCCACGTCGCCCTCGTTGGAGCTGATCGACACCTGCACCGTGCGCTCCACGTCCGCCTGCCAGCGCCACAGCGTCTCCACGTCGACACCGATCCTGCTGGCGACCTCTGCATCCCTCGGCGAGCGTCCGAGCGTGCGCATCAGCGCTTCGCGAGCCTGCGCAATGTCGCGCATCTTCCGCCGGATGGAGCGAGGCACATGGTCCTGCCTGCGCAGCTCGTCGAGAATGGCACCCCGGATGCGAGGAACAGCGTATGTGCTGAAGGCCAGACCGCGACTCGCATCAAAGGTCTTGAGCGCAGACATCAGCCCGAGCGTCCCGATGTTCACCATCTCGTCCGGGCACGCATCCGCCGATAGTGAGCGACTCAACTGCTTGGCCACGAAATGCACGAGGCTGAGGTGCTCCTGAAGCAGGGTGTCGCGGGCCGACAGGTTTCCAGCAGCACAGGCAGTCCAGCTCGTCGTGTTTTCCATTGGATTCGCCACTTCGCGAAGGGGGGCGCCGGCCAAGTTCGGGGGCGCGGAGGGGAGGGGAGCGTTTCGTCGAGCAGTTCTTCGCACACCTACTAGGCACGACGGGTGCCGAGCGCCGAACGCGCCAAACGACGTCAATTCGAGGCGAGGACGGCGATCATTCAAATCGCATAAATGATTGTTACATAAGCACTTATACGGACTCATCCGCCGGCAGTTCGGTGCTGGAGTAAACTGCCGATCAGCCGACGGAAGGAGCGGAAAAAATGACCACGCGGCAATAATTGCCGGGGCGCAATGGTCAGTTTGTGTGCACTTTCGATTCTCTGACCTTCCGGAGTCACCTGAGCGATGAACCACAATCCTGGAGCTCCCGCTGCTTCCCTGACCGTGGCTGTCACGGGCGCAACGGGAATGATCGGATCGGCACTCGTCGGCGCGCTTCGCGCCGGCGGGCACACCGTGCGCCGGCTCGTTCGCTCGACGCGCGATGCACGGGAAGGAGACGTCATCTGGGATCCGCACGCCGCTACCATGGATCGGCGCATCCTCGAGGGCTGCCAGGTCATCGTGAACCTCGCTGGCGCACCCATCGCGCAGCGGTGGACCAGCGCGCGCAAGCGTGACATTCGCGAGAGCCGGGTGCGAGCCACGGCCCTGCTCGCGCGGACCGTGGCGGCCATGCCGGAGAAGCCCGGGGTGGTGCTGAGCGGTTCGGCCGTGGGCTACTATGGAGACCGCGGCGACGAGCAGCTCGACGAGCACAGCGCGCCCGGCGTCGATTTCCTGGCCTCCGTGGTCAAGGAATGGGAGAGCGCGGCGGAGCCGCTCGCAGCCGCGGGCGTCCGGCTCGTCCTGCTCCGCACCGGGATCGTCCTGTCCACATCAGGAGGCGCGCTGGCAAAGCTGCTGCCTCCATTCCGACTCGGCCTCGGCGGCCCGATGGGCAGCGGACGTCAGTGGATGAGCTGGATCTCCCTCACCGATCACGTCCGCGCGATGGAGCACGCGATTTTTACTGATACGGTGCGCGGGCCAGTCAACCTCGTCTCGCCGCATCCAGTGCAGAACAGCGAGTTCGCCCGGACCCTCGGCAAGGCGCTGGGCCGGCCGGCGGTGATTCCCGCGCCGGCGTTTGCCCTCACGCTCATGTTCGGCGAGATGGCCGAGGCAACGATCCTCGGCGGTCAGCGCATAGCGCCGCGGGCGTTGGAGGCGTCCGGCTTCGCGCACGCCACGCCGACGCTGGACGCGGCACTGCGCGCGGTGCTGCACGGAGCGCGTTGACGGGCGCGTCGCTGAAACATTGGCAGCGTTCGCCACGTTCTTGAAGGCTTAACGTTGGCGCGCAACGCGCGCCGGAGAATCGCAACAATGGTTGTCATACTGCTGGAAGGGGTGCTGTTCGTCGCGTTGGTCGCGGCGGGGGGCACCCTTCTTTATTGGCTGCTGCTCACCTTCACACCAGCCGGCGTCAGACTCCGTCAGACGCGCAACAGAAAACGACTGGATCGCATGGCCGAGTTGGAATGCCCCATTCATGGCCTGCGGCCTGAAGACCAACTGGTACGTCTCGCAAACGGAGAGCGAGTGTGCCCTGAGTGCTACAAGGAGACCTTCAATGGCTAGCTCGATGTCGGACCGGTTCGGCGCGATGCAATTCGAGTCGGGCGCGGACTCACGCCGCAAACTCAAGCTCGTGACAATCGCCGTGACGGCGATCGTCGGCGCGCTGATTCTGTCGCAAAGTGTGTTCACGTATGTCGATCCCGGGTACGTGGGGATCGTGATTCATCGGGCGGGCGGCGGCGTCGACGAGGTGCCGCTGGGCCCGGGCATCCACGCCCGCATGCCCTTTGCCACGGGCATCGAGGAGTATCCGATCTTCCTCAAGACCATCGTGCTCGCGAAGAGCCCGACCGAAGGCTCACCGTCCAACGATGAGATCAACGTCAACAGCGTCGAAGGCCAGCCGCTCTCACTCGACGTGTCGCTCTCCTTCCAGCTCGACGCCGCCAAGACGCCGAAGCTCTACACCACTTTTCGTACCGACATCAACGCGATCACCCACGGCTTCGTGAAGCAGACCATCCGGCAGGCGCTCCAGGAGGTTGTTGGCACGGAGCCAGTGGCCGACGTCATCGGGCCAAAGAAGGCCGAGGCGACCAATCGCGTCCGCGCGCTCATATCGGAGCGGCTGCAACCGCTCGGCTTCGACGTCAAGCAATTCACAATCAACGAGCTGCGCGCGCCGCAGGCGGTGATGGACGCGATCAGCTTGAAGAACGTGATGCAGCAGCAGGCGTTGACGGCACAGAACGAGCTCCAGAAGAACACCTTCAACGCACAGGGCGACTCGATCAAGGCGGCTGGCCGCGCCAAAGCCATCACCGCCGAGGCAGAGGCGCAGGCGCGGGCGAACACGCTGCTCGCGCAGAGCATTACGCCCACGCTGGTCCAGTACGAGATCACCAAGAAGTGGGACGGCAAGCTCCCGACGGTGAGCGGCGGATCCACGCCGCTGATTCAGCTGCCGAGCGCCAAGCAGTAGCCGTTCAGGCGAGCAACAACAGCTCGTAAAGCATTCCGCACCCTGCAGCAACCGCGATCCCGGTCAGCCAGCCGCCAAGGACGTCAGTCCCCCAGTGCCATCCCAATGCCACTCGGCTGGCACCGGTGATCGTGACAATCGCAATCACGCACGCAGCGCCGACGGGCAGCGGCACCAGCCCTTCACGCGCCAGCAGGTACGCGCTCGTTGCCAGCACCGCGGTCGCGTTGGTCGTGTGCCCGCTCGGAAACGCCGGTTCGAACTTGTTCCGGCGGAGCGCGCACTCCGGCCGCGGGCGGCGGTAGACGAGCTTCACGGCGTGATGCGCCACGATGCCACCCAACGACGCCGCGGCTAATGGAATGAGGAATCGCTGCGCGTCGCCTCCGCGCGTCGCGACGAGGACCGCGACGGTCAGCCCCGCGAGCACCGGATGGACAAAGCGCTCGCCTGGAAGCGTGGCGATGCTCGCTATGCCATGCAGCTTCACGCGGTGCGGGCCCATCCACGATTCGAGCGCGTCGTCCCAGCGCTGCACGTCCGGCCGCCGCGTGGCAAGCGCCAGCGCGAGAACGCCGCTCCCCGCGCCAAGCGCGATCAAGTGGCCGAGCGACACGACGAAGCGAGGTGCGTGATCAGGTGTCGACGGTCTTCAAGGACACCCATGGCAGCCAGCGACGCACCACACTCAGCACGTGATCGCGGCTGATCGGCTTGTCGAAAATTTCCGCTGCGCCCTGGAGCATGCTTCGCGACTCGCTCCCCACCACGCTGACGATGACCACCGGCGTGTCCTTGAGCGTCTCGTCGGCATTCAGGATCCGGAGGACGTCGAAGCCGCTGATCTTGGGCAGCCGAAGATCCAGGAAAATGAGCGCAGGCAGGAGCTCACGCGCCATGCGCAGCCCCTCGATGCCCGTTTCCGCGTACGCAACGCGGCATCCGGCCTCCTCGATGAGGTGGCCGAGCAGGAGCCGGGCGTCGTCGTCATCGTCCACGATGAGAATGAGCGGTTCCGGATCCGCGGCGGCCGCGGCCGGTCGCGCCATGGGCGGTGTGGGGATGGTCTGCATGCCGCGCGGAAAGCTTTGTCGCGATGACGTCGGTGTGTCACCCAGCCGGATGGTCATCGTGGTGCCCACGTCCGTGACGCTTTCCACATCGAGCCGGTGGCCCATGAGCTCGCAGAGGGAACGCGAGATCGCCAGCCCGAGTCCACTACCACCATACCGGCGCGACGTCATCGCCTCGGCTTGCTCGAACACGTTGAAGATAGCGTCGAGCCGGTGCTGTGGAATGCCGATGCCCGAATCGCGCACGAGCAGTCGGTGCGGATATCCGTCGTCGTCGGCTTCGATGATGACCACGACGGCGCCGCGCTCCGTGAACTTGAGCGCGTTCCCGATGAGGTTGATCAGCACCTGCTTCATGCGCACCGCGTCGGTCTGGATCGAGCGCAGCTCGTCGGGAATCTCCGCACGGAGCACCACGCCGCGGTCGCGCGTCTGGCTCTCCAACTCCTCGATCGTCTCGCGGACAAGCGTGTCCAGCATCACGGGCGAAACGTCGAGCGTCATGCGGCCCGCCTCGATCTTGGAGATATCGAGGATGTCGTTGATCAGGCCAAGCAGGTGCAAGCCATTCGTGGCGATACGCTGGAGGTACGAGAGCTCGTCCGGCGTCATGTCGCCCTGCTTGTTCTTTCGCAGGACGTTCGCGAACCCGATGATCGAATTGAGCGGTGTGCGCAACTCGTGGCTCATCCGCGCCAGGAAATCGCTCTTGGCGCGGCTGGCGGCTTCTGCGGCGTCGCGCGCCACAATCAGCTCCAGCTCCGTGCGCCGGCGCTCCGAGATGTCGCGAAAGTTGACCACCGCGCCGAGGTTGTGGCCGGCTTCGCGGAGTGGACTGGCTGCGTACTCCACGTGCACGGGGCTCCCGTCCTTGCGCCACATGACGTCGTCATTCACCACGCAGGGCACGCCCTCGCCAGCGGCTCGCGTGATGGGGCATTCTTCGCGCGGATACGGCGAGCCATCGGGCCGCGAGTAGTGAGCCAGCTCGTGCATGCGCTGGCCGACCAGTTCCTCCGGCTCGAAGCCGAGCAGCTCCGAGCCGCGCCGGTTCACGAACGTGATGACGCCGCGGGCGTCGAGTCCGTAGATGCCTTCGCCGGATGCGTCCAGGAGCTGGCGGATGTTCGTGGCCAGGCGCTGGCGCTCCTCGTTCGTGGCGCGGCGATCCGTGACGTCACGCAACGTGCCCATGGTGCCGACGAGTGTGGCTTGTTCGGACTTGACCGGATGCGTGGTCGCCTCGACCCAGCGATACCCACCCGCCCTGTGGAAATACCGCACCTCGACGACCGTCGAGTCGGCCTCTCCCATCTCGATGGGGAGGAGCGCGTCGAGCATGACGGTGCGGTCGGACGGATGCACGTACGACAGGTAGTGTGTGCCGAGACTCGTCTCCACGGCGTTGCCCGTGAGCGTCGTCCACGCCTGGTTGAGGAACGTCCAGTTGCCGGCGACATCGGTGCGGAAGAACACGTCGCGCAGTTGCTCGATCACCGAGCGGTACTTCTGCTCGCTCTGCGCGAGCGCTTCCACGGCTGCATCGCGCTCCGTGACGTCCTGCACGAGCACCATGCGCGCGGGACGTCCGTCGTACTCCAGCGCGTACGAGCTCGTGTTCACCTTTCGGATGACACCGCTCTTGGTGCGATGGGTGATCGACGCGGTGCGATGCTCGTACTGCTGCGACTCCGCGGCAAGGAGCTGGTCCAGCTGCGCCTGTGCCGACGGAGGCCGGATGTCCCGGATGGTCATCGACATGAGCTCCTCGCGCGACCACCCGTAGCTGCGCACAGTTGCCTCGTTCACCGCGAGAAACTGCAGGGTGTTCCGGTCGTACACCCACGCCGGCTGCGGCGAGAGCTCGAACAGCGGCCGATACCGCTCATCGGCTGCGCTGTTGTGGACGGGCACGCTACTGGACGCTGACGATGGGTCGGAGGTCATCGCGGGTAGGCGGGAACGACGCTCGACTATCTTGCAGGAGCGCCGCGTCGCGCGCGAGTGGCAGTACATGCGATTCCCATTCCACGTTCGAGTCCCATATGCCGGTCGTTCCCTTCGAGACCATTCCGGATTCCGCCCGCGTCTGGGTGTTCGGCAGCGACACGCCGCTGGACGAGACCGGCACCACCGCGCTGCTCAAGGGCGTGGACGAGCACCTCGCCGACTGGAAAGCGCACGGTGCGCCGCTCACGGTGGCGCGCGAATGGCGCGACGGACGGTTCCTCATCGTCGCCGTGGACCAGAGCACCGCCGGCGCATCGGGTTGCTCAATCGACGGACTGTTCCGCGTGCTCCAGCA
>JANOIJ010000183.1:0-1729 GCA_031407575.1 Gemmatimonadaceae bacterium
CCCACGTCTGCTGCAACCAGGCGCGGTAGCTCCCGGAAGCGGACTGGCAAGTTCCGTCGGGTTCGAAAACTTCGACGTCTGGTAGCACAGCGGCAGTCTGCCAGATAGCTCGCGTCTTTGAAAGGTGCGTCACGCTCGGTCTGCACGGCAACGCAGTGTTCGCCGCGCAGACCAGGGAGAGCGTGATGATTACTCTAAAGAATTGGCGGGAGCGAATGAGCGAAGATCTGCGACTGCGGGACATGCGCTCCCGCACGCAGGAGGGATACCTGCTGGCGACTCGCCAGTTCGTCGAATGGGCGGGCCAGGAGCCCGAGACGCTAACCCGTCACGGCGGCGCTTCGGGACACGCGCATCGAGAAACACGCGACCGTTCATACCCTGCGCCATAGCTACGCGACGCACTTGCTCGAGAGCGGCGTCTCACTCCGGACCATCCAGCAGCTGCTCGGACACAAGTCGCTCAGCACGACGGAGCTGTACCTGCATGTCACCCAACCCGGCATCGAGCGGGTGCAGGAAGTCGTCGACCGACTGATGGCTGACTTGTAGCGAGCCGGGGTCATGCTTGAGCTCGCCGACGTCGTGCGACGGCACGGCGCAGCATACCTGAAGACGCACGGCGCGTCCGTGTTGCCGAGCCACGTCCGCGCGCTGGACGCCATCGTGCAGTGCCGCACTGCCGCCATGGGCGGCCATCTTGCCCTGTGCTCGGAGTGCGGCCGCGAGCATGTCTTGTATCATTCGTGTCGCAACCGCGCTTGCCCGCGGTGTGGTTTCGACGCGACCCATCGCTGGCTCGCCAAGCAGCGTGAGCTCCTCCTGCCTGTTCCGTACTTTCACGTCGTGTTCACGCTGCCCGAGGAACTGCGGCGAATCGTGCGCTCGAATCAGAAGGCCCTTCTCTCCGTGCTCTTCCGGGCGGCGTTCGATTCGCTCCGCAGTCTGTGCGCAGATCCGCGCTTCCTCGGCGCGCAAGAGCTCGGCGCGTTGGCGGTGCTGCACACCTGGACGCGCACGCTCGAGTGGCATCCGCACGTGCACCTGCTCGTACCGGGTGGCGGCCTCGCAGCGGATGGCCAAAGGTGGCTGTCGGTGCCGCCCCGCCGCAAGCGCTACCTTGTTCCGGAGAAGGCGTTGGCGAAGCGCTTTCGCGGCCGCTTCCTGGCCCTTGCACGGCGCGCTCTGCCGAATGTTCCGTTTCCAGAAATCCCTTGGAGCAAGCGCTGGGTCGTGTTCGCCAAGCCCGTCATGCACGGCAGCGAGCGGGTGCTCGAGTACCTCGGTCGCTACGTGCATCGCACAGCGCTGTCCGGCAAGGCGCTTCTCGGCTGCGACGAGCGCACCGTCACCTTTCGCTATCGGCGTAGCCGCGACCACCAATCCAGGAGCATGACGTTGCCTGCGTGCGAATTTCTGCGTCGATTCCTGCAGCACGTGCCTCCGAAGGGATTCCATCGCGTCCGCGCATTCGGCCTGTTGCATCCAGAGCATCGAGACACGTTGCGGCGTCTCCAGGTTCTGCTCGCTCCGCGGGAGCCCTCTCAATCCACGACGCCCGAGCCGGAGCCCGGGCCCTCGTCGCCAAACGCCCCCATTTCAACCTCGCCGACCCGGGCTACTTGTCCGCACTGCCACCGGCCCGCGCTGCGCCTCGTGCGGCGTCTGTCCGCAGAGGAGTGCATCGCGCGCCACGGCTTGGCGGCCAATGGCGCGGGCGCTACCGCGC
>JANOIJ010000412.1:0-3496 GCA_031407575.1 Gemmatimonadaceae bacterium
CGCGGTTACTGACAGCTGAAAGCTCGCAGTTACTAACACCTCGAGGCTCTCATTCGCCGTTCAGGGCGCGAAGGTACCGCTCCGGCGCATTCAGGAAATCACGCGTGAGCTCCACGTGCTCCAGTTCTGCATATGGGACCACCTGTGCGGGCGTTCGGTCAAAGCTGTAGATCGTCGCGCCCGGAAACGCGAGCAGGATCGGTGAGTGCGTGGCGATGATGAACTGCGTGTCCTCCGCCAGCATGTCCTGCATCATCAGCATCAACGCGAGCTGGCTCTGGGGGATCAGCGGCGCCTCGGGCTCGTCCAGCAGGTAGAGCCCGCCGGGCACGAATCGCGACTGGAAGAGCTTGAGGAAGCTCTGGCCGTGCGAGTTCGCGTCCAGGTCAACGCCATAGCGACGCTCCATGTCCGCCAGCGACGCATGCGCCGGCCCCATCGCCAGGCCCTTCGACCACGCGGACCGGTCGGCGTACTCCACCTCGAGGTCCGCTACGCGCTGGAGCAACTCCGCACGCATGGTCGACAGCCGCTTGGTGAAGCCGAAGAAGTCCTCGGCGCGGAGGAAGAAGCCGCGATGCGTGCGGCGGTTCCAGATGAGCTTGAGCGCGCGTCCAAGCTGCCGTTGTGCATCGAGCGTTGCGTCGGTGGCGACGTCGGCGGAGCCCGCCACCGGCAGCCCCGCGGCCGCCGCAATGCCCTCCATCAGCGTGGACTTGCCGGAGCCATTCTCGCCGACGAAGAACGTCACCGGCGTGGGGAAAGCGAGGACGCTGAGCTCGCGAATCACGGGCACCGAGAACGGGAACTGGTGCGATCCCGACTCCGCGCCGCGGCGGATCTCCCGCAGGAAGGGCAGTCCCCCACCCAGCGGTCTGGCCTCGTCAGGACTATTCTTCGTGGTTGGCGCGCGGCGGGGCATCGAACAATCCTGCGCACGCGACGACCGCTGCCGCAATCGTCCCGCCCACCCCACCTGCCGCATGCTTCCAACCCGCGATGACGCGCTCGCACTCGTGCACGAGTACACGGCGAGCGATTCCCTGCGCAAACACATGCTGTCCGTCGAGGCTGCCATGCGCGCGTACGCCACGAAGACGGGCGAGGATCCCGAGCGCTGGGGCCTTGCCGGATTGATCCATGACTTCGACTACGAGCGCTTTCCCAACGAGGCCCACTCGGCCACTGAACAGCATCCGGCGGAAGGTGTACGGATCCTGCGGGCGCATGGGTGGCCCGAGGACATTCTCGAGGCAATGCTGGGTCATGCGCAGTACTCCGGCGTGCCGCGCGTGACGCCGATGGCGAAGACGCTGTTCGCGGTGGACGAGCTGACGGGGCTGATCACGGCGACGGCGCTCGTGCGTCCGTCGCGCAGCGTGCACGAGGTGGAGGCGCGCTCGGTGCGAAAGAAGATGAAGGACAAGGCGTTCGCGCGCGGCGTGAGCCGCGAGGACGTCATTCACGGCGCGGAGGCACTCGGTGTGGACCTCGATGAGCACATCACGTTCGTCATCGGCGCCATGCAGCGCGAGGCGGATACGCTGGGCCTCGGCGGGGTGCCTGTCGCGTGACTCCGCGTCCAACGCTCCGGCCACGGCGCCCGTAGAAGGAATGACGTCACCCTTCCGCTGGAATGATGCTCGCGACTGCTGCTCCACTCTCGCCGTATTCAATGCCTTCGGCGGCTGACGGCCAGACGACGGAGCGCGCGATCGTGATCGCGGCGCAACGTGGCTCGAACGATGCCTTTTCCGCACTCGTTCGTATCCATCAGCGGAGGGCTTACGCCATCGTCCGTGCCATCGTGCTGTCGCACGAGGACGCGGAGGACGCGGTGCAGGAAGGGTTTCTCCATGCGCACCGCGCGCTCGACCGGTTTCGCCCCGACCAGCCATTCGGGGCGTGGCTGTACCGGATCATGGCCAACGCGGCACTCGATCTCGTCCGGCGCCGCAAGGTGCGCGTGGCGGAAGAGTTGCCAGAAACCATCCCGATGCCCTTCCGCGATCCCGCGGAATCGGGGGAGTTGCGCGAACGGTTGCAGGAGGCGCTCACACACCTCACCGACCGGCAGCGCGCAGTGATCGTGATGCACGACGTCGAAGGCTACACCCATGGGGAAATCGGGCGAACGCTCGGCATCCCCGAGGGCACTGCTCGATCTGACTTACACCATGCCCGTGCTGCATTGCGCCGGCTTCTGCAGAATCTTCGGAGTACCTCATGACCAATGACCGCTGGACTTCCGGCGACGCTGAACTGACGAACGCGCTGCGTGCGCTGTATGCCCCGCCCGCTGACGAAGGGTACTGGGACGCGCTCGAGTCGCGCATCCTCGCGCACGTGGGGGGGGGCCGTCGCGACGAGGGCAACGTGTGGTGGGCGGAACTCGCCGACATGGCGCGGCCCGGCCTGGCTGCGGCGGCGGCGTTGATCTTTGCCGCCAGCCTCGCGCTCGTGCACTCGCGCCAACTCGAGGTGAACAGCGCGTACGCGTCCGTCATCAGCGCCACGCCCGCGCCGATCGAGCCATCGTCGCGCGCCGCGTCCGTTGGCGACGGCGATAACGCGATTCAACGTCTCCTTTCTCGCTGATCACCATGCAGCGTCCCAAACAACAGGCTCTCGCCTTCCTGCTCGGTGCACTCCTCGTAGGTGGCGTGGTCGGCTTTTCGGCGAACCGCGTGCTCGGGCAGAAGGACAACACGGAGGAATCGCGTCGCGCGGCGCTCTATGACGACCTTGGCCTCGCCACGGTGCAACGTGCCACGGTCGACTCCGTCTTCGACGCGTCCGACTGCCAGTTCGAGAGTTTGTTCAAGCCCATGAAGCCGGCGATCGACTCCCTCAAGGCGTCCCGCCGCGCGCAGATGAACGCGGTGCTCACCCCCGAACAGCGCACGCGCCTCGAAGCACGCCGCAAGGACGAGAAGGCCCGTCGCGACGCAGAGCCCAAGCGCGTCAAGCCACCCTGCCCCAAGTAATGTCCTCCTCGACTTTTCGCGGCGCACTCGCGCTGCTCGTCTTGCCCGCTGCCCTCTCCGCGCAGGTCACCGACAGCCTGATTGCGCGTCCCATCGCGCTGCGCGACGCCGTCACCCTCGCCGAACAGAATGGGCTGGCCGCCATTCAGTCGCGCGGGCAGGTGCGCAATGCGCAGTCGTCCGTGCGGACCGCCAAGGGCGCGCTCCTCCCCAGCCTCAGCATCTCGCTGAGCCAGAACAACACGTCTGGCGACCAGCTCGATCCCATCACGGGCGTGGTCACGGCGCGCCGCGCCACCCGGCCGTGGAACTACAGCACGGGCCTCAACTCCAGCATCAATCTCTTTGACGGCGGGCGCCGGCTGAATGAAGTCAAGCGCACACGCTTCGACGTCAGCGCCGCAGAAGCGAACGAGGTGAACCAGAAGTTCAGCCTCGCGCTCCAGGTGAAGACGCAATACTACGCCATCCTCGCCGCGCGCGAGGCCGAATCTGCCGCGCTGGCGCAG
>JANOIJ010000186.1:0-13861 GCA_031407575.1 Gemmatimonadaceae bacterium
GCTTTGCGGTAGTGCGGGGGTGGCGCGGGCGGCTCACGGGGCGGGCGGGCGCCGCGACCTGCCGCTGCCCGAGTGGCGGAGTCAGCGGCCGCGGTGTCTTCCGGGATGTACGCGACCCAGTTGCCGTTGTTGGCCGGCAAGCGGAACGACCGCACGCGGGAGACGCTCGTCACCTTGCCGTCGGCGAGGCTGACGATGGCCAGGTCCGAGCGGTTCTGCAGCGCCGCCGCTGCGCGACGGTTTCGCGCCGCGCGGTCGAACTCGGCGTGTGCCGGATAGGTGAGCGCCAGCGCGAAACGACTGTCCGCCGTGAACTGCCCGGGCGCCGCGGTCGCGCCTTGCGGGTCGTCCTCGGGATTGCCGGTGGCGCGCGGGCGCAATCCGCCGGGCACGTTGTTCGGCCGGCCGAGGTAGCCGCGGGGAATTTTGTACTCGGTGGCGCCCTGGGTGGCGCGGACGATCAACTCGCCGTCGCCCACCTGCGGCACGAGCGAATAGAGCGCCCACTTGCCGTCGTTGGAGATGGCGGCGCCCTGAATGGACTTCCATTTGTCCCAGTCGGCCTGCGTGAGGACCTTCTTCTGGGCCTGTGCGGCGAGGGGAGCGAGTGCGAGTGCGCTTACGGCGAGGCGATGAGAGAGGCGCATGAGTCGAGTCAGCGTGGAGGCGCGATGGGGGCTTTCTAGTGTACGTGGGAGGTGGCGGCACTGCTGGGCGGCTCGAACGGCGTGCTCGAACGGCGTGCTCGAAGGGCGTGCTCGAAGGGCGTGCTCGAAGGGCGTGCTCGAAGGGCGTGCTCGAAGGGCGTGCTCGAACGGCGTGCTCGAACGGCGCGTTCCAAACGGCGAACGCGACGGGCGAAACGCACGTCCCTCGGTCGCGCGACGCGCCTTTCATCGGACGACCGCGTGGCTGAAACAATGCGCTCGTACCGACCGTCATATCTTGACAGTCAAGAGGAACGCCCCCCAGTCTCGCCGTACCGACAACCCGCGACCACGTGGACCAGCCCAACACCGACGTCATCCAGGGCACCCTGGACATGCTCATTCTCAAGGCACTCAGCCTCGAGCCGATGCACGGCTTCGGCGTCGCGCGCCGCATCGAGCAGATCTCGCGCGACGTCTTCAAGGTCAACCCGGGCTCACTGATGGTCGCGTTTCAGCGGATGGAGCGCGCCGGATTGCTCGACGCGGAGTGGCGCCAGACGGCCAATGCGCGCCGCGCGAAGTACTACAGCCTCACGCGCGCGGGTCGAAAGCAGCTGGGTGTCGAGACAGCGGAGTGGACGCGCCGAGTGGCGGCGGTCGCGCGGCTGCTCAAGGCGGAGAGTTAGGCGCATGTCTCCAGTGGCCATATGGCGTCTGCTGACGCGGGGCGTGCGCGGGTTGGTGGACGGCAGCCAGCGGGATCAGGACGTGAGCGACGAGGTGCAGCACTATCTCGAGCAGGCGGAAGCCGCCTACGTCGCGCAGGGAATGGCGCCGGACGCCGCGCGTCGCGCTGCCCGGCTCGATGTCGGCAATGTTACCGGAGTCCGCGAAGCCGTGCGCAGCTCATTGTGGGAGAACGCGGTGAGCTCGCTTGCCACCGACGTGCGATATGCCATGCGCATGCTTCGGCGCAGTCCCGTCTTCACCATCGTCGTGGTGCTCGTCATCTCGCTCGGCGTTGGTGCGGTGACGACCATCTTCAGCGCGACGAACGCGTTCCTGCTCAAGCCGCTGCCGTTCGCCACCAATCCTGATCGGCTCGTGAGCATCGATCGGATCGAGCGTGCAGGGAAGGGCGGCGCGCAGGCGTCGTTTCCGTACTACGCGATGCTCCGCGCTCGCACGCGCACGTTCGCCGACGTCGCCGCATGGGCGAAGACCGACCTCACGATCTCCGCGGGCGAGACCGGCTTCGCCGTGTACGGCAACCTCGTGAGCGCCAACTTCTTCTCCGTGCTTGGCATCCGTCCCGTGCTCGGCCGATTCTTCCTGCCCGAGGAGAACGTCACTCCGCTCACGCATCCCGTGATCGTGGTCTCGGAAGACTTCTGGCGATCATCGCTCGGCGGCGATAGCAGCATCGTCGGCAGGTCGGTGATCGTGAACGGAACGGCATTCACGCTGATCGGTGTCGCGCCACACGGATTCACTGGCATCTTCACGCCCATCGTGGCTTCAGCGTGGGTTCCGCTGATGATGCTGCCACGAATACGCCCGACGGGTTCGCTCGACAGCCACTCGGCGAGCTGGCTCTGGATGTTCGGCCGGCTGAAGGACGGCATGAGCCGAGAGGCCGCGCAGCAGGATCTCGTGGCGCTGACGGCGGCGCGCATTGCGGAAGGTGTTGAACCGGCGGGAATGCGCAGGAACGATGGCATCCGCCTCATCACCATGACCGGCCTTCCTGACGACGCCCGCAAGGTGATGCTCGCGTTCACGGGAGTGCTGCTCGGCGTTGCATTCCTCGTCCTGCTCATCGCGAGCGTGAACGTCGCGGCGATGCTGTCGGCGCGCGCGTTGGCGCGGCAACACGAGATGGCTATCCGCGTGGCACTCGGCGCAGGGCGTGCGCGACTCGTCCGACAGCTGCTCACGGAGAGTCTCGTGTTGTTCGCGCTGGGGGCGTTGGGCGGCCTGGGTCTCGCGGTGGTCGCGACGACATTGCTCGAGCGCATCCCACTGCCTGGAAACCTGCCGCTGTCGCTCGAGCTGTCGCCAGACGTTCGCGTGTTCGGCTTTGCGCTTGTGGTGTCGTTGGTCACCGGCGTGCTGTTCGGTCTTGCGCCGGCATTGCAGGCAGCGAAGCGCGACATCACCACGCGTCTGCGCACGGATTCGCGGAGCGGCGGCGCTCGCTCGTCGCTCGTGAGTAACGGGCTCGTGGTGGGACAGCTGGCGCTGTCGCTGGTGCTGCTGGTGTCGTCGGGACTGCTGATGCGCGCGCTGAATCGCGGGCAGAACGTCGACCCCGGCTTCGACATGACGCACGTCGCGACGGCGTCGCTCAAGACGGAGTCGTGGGGATACGACGAAGCCAAGGCGCGCACCTTCTTCCGTGCGCTGCGGGATCGGCTCGCGACCACGGCAGGAGTGACGGCCGTGTCGTACACCAACCGCCTGCCTCTGCAAATGGGAAGCAGCTATGACGACATCGAACTCGACGACGCGCCACTGTCGGCCAACGGAAAGTCTCGCGGCACGAGTGTCCAGACCGACATCGTGGACGCGGACTTCTTCTCCGTGCTGCGCATCCCCCTGGCGGCGGGCCGGCCGATAACCCGTGACGACGGCGAACACTCGGCCAAGGTCGCGGTGGTGAACGAGACGCTGGCGAAGCGCCACTGGCCAGCCGGCACTGCGGTGGGACGCACCTTCGGCTATCAGGGCGAACGCGTGACGGTCGTCGGTGTCGCACGCGACGCGAAGTACGCAACGCTCACGGAGACCACGCCCCCGCACGTCTACTTTCCGATGGCGCAGGTGTGGCGCGACGAGCAGACGCTCATGGTGCGCACGAGCGGTAGTCCTGCGGCGCTCACTGCCTCCGTGCAAGACGCCGTTCGCGGTCTTGCTCCAACGTCACCGCGCCCGGACGTCGTCAGCCTGCAGCAGGCGACGAGCTTCGTGCTACTGCCACAGCGCGTGGCAGCGCTGGTGACCGGTGCGCTCGGTGCCCTTGGGTTGCTGCTCGCCACCATCGGCCTGTATGGAATCATCTCATACTCGGTGAGCCGCCGGTCGCGCGAGATCGGCGTGCGGATGGCACTGGGCGCGCGCGCGATCGACGTGCAATGGATGGTGGTTCGCGGCGGCATGCGGCTCGCGGGGATAGGCGCCGTGATCGGGTTGCTGCTCGCCGCCGGCGCGTCGCGTGTGCTGATGGCGTATCTGTACGGCGTCAGTCCGCTGGATGTCCCAACATTCGCCGCGATGTCGATGCTGTTCGTCATCGTCGCCTTCGTGGCGAGCTACCTGCCGGCGCGTCGCGCGGCGAATGCGGATCCGCTCATCGCGCTGCGCGCGGAGTGAGGCGACGTTGCGTCAGCAGCAACGGTTGCCAGGGGTTTCGTAGCGACGCGTGAGCACGTCGCGCGCGAATGCCTCGCGGGTGAGCGCGTCATGTCCAGGATGGCATCGCTCGTGGTGTGCGAGGTAGGCATCGTAGTCCGGCGCGCCGATGATGCGCCGGATCACGCGCGCGATGCGGGATACCAGTTTGTCATCCTGAGCCACCGACAATGTGTCATCCTGAGCCAACGGCGAAGGATCTGCACCTTCCGTTGTTCGGTTTTGCACGTGCAGATCCTTCGCTTCGCTCAGGATGACAAATGGGGACGTCCGGGTGACAGGATTCATTTGCGTGGCCGCGCGATGGACGACTCGAACAGCTCGAAGATGCGGCGATATTCGTCCGTCCACGACGATGGCCGAACGAAGGCGTGGTCCTCGACGGGATACGACGCGAGCTCCCAACCGGTCTTGCCAAGCTCGATCAACCGTTGCTGGAGACGCACGATGTCCTGGTACTGGACGTTGACGTCCACCATGCCATGCAACATGAGCAGTGGTGCGCGCAGCCCTTCGGCAAAATAGATCGGAGATGAACGGCGGTAGGCCAGCGTGTCGTCCTGCGGCCGGTTGAGGATCGACGACGTGTAGCCCTCGTTGTAGTGCGCCCAGTCGGTGACGCTGCGCAGGGCGGCACCCGCACCGAAATCATCCTGCGCCGTGAAGAGCGCCATCAGCGTGATGAAGCCTCCGTAGCTGCCGCCGTAGAGTCCCACGCGCGAGCCGGGAATGCCGTACGTCTTCGTCAGCCAGCGCGAGGCGTCCACCTGGTCCTGGAGATCGCGGCCGCCCATCCACCGATAGATCGCCGTGCGCCAGTCGCGACCGTAGCCCGCCGACGCACGATAGTCGAGGTCGAGGACCACGTACCCCTGCTTGGCGAGGTACTGGTTGAACATGTACTCGCGAGGATACTCCGACCAGAAATTGCCGACGTTGTGCAGGTAGCCGGCGCCGTGGACGAACAGCACAGCAGCGCCGTTCGGACGCGCGCCCATGTCCTCAGGGCGATAGATGTGCGCCGGAACATTCACGCCATCGGACGCCGGAATCTGCACGAGCGCCGGCGCGATCCACGGTCCCTTGAGCCATTCGGCGCTCGGCGACGTGGTGAGTTGCGACGGTGCGGCGCCCGCCGAGTTGGCGAGCAGGTAGAGCTCGGGCGGCTTGCTGACGAACGAGTAGACGTCGGCGAGCCACTTGCCATCCGGCGACGCCACTGCGGTGTGCCCACCCGACGCCGAGGTCACGCGCGTGCGCGCGCCGCCCGACACAGACATGCGATACACCTGTCGCTCGAAGGGCGACGGCTCACTCGTTGTGAGCAAGAACTCGCGGCGATCCGGCGACATCGCGACACCCATCACTTCCCACGCGCCGGTAGTGAGCGACTTGATGTCGCCACCGGTGGCGCTGGCCGCGTACAGCTGCGCGTAGCCGGTCTTCTCGGAGACGAACCACAACTGGCGGCCGTCGTCGTAAAAGCCGGCGCATGACGAGCAGGGGCCGCCCACCCACGCGCTGTCGCGCAGCGTCTCGATCGAGGTCAACGCGGCGCTGTCGCTGCGGACAGTGTACAGCAGCCGCGACTTGTGGTTCTCCGGGAAGGCGAACAGCGCTGCGCGCGATCCGTCGTCGTTCCAGCCGGCGACGCTCACGAAGCCCGAGCCCGTGCTGTCCGCGCCGTAGACCTTGAGCGGCGTCGCCGCGCCGGATGGCAGCGCGATCCAGAGGACGCGTTGCTTGCCGGTGACGTCGCCGACCTTGGTGCGGATGCGCAGGTTCTCGACGTAGCCGGTGGTGGTGACGAACTGCGGCACTTCCGTCTGGCGCGGTGTGGTGCCCGGTTGTCCGATCACCGCGATGGCGGCGCGTCCATTGGGCGAGACCTCGAGCGCGACGACGCGCTCGGTGGTCGCGATCCAGATCGGCTGCAACGCCGCGGACTCGCGCGCCTTACGCTCGGCGCGCGCGACACTGTCCGCGGCAGTGCGGTCGCGCACGACCACGAACAGGTCGCGCTGTTGCTGCTCGAGACGTCCGCGATAGCCAGTCGGCCGCGCGGAGTCCACCGGCGCGGTGCCCGAGCGAATGTCCGTGAGCTGGCGCACCTCGCCACCGGTCAGGGACAGCGAGTACGCGTTGTTGTCGCGCAGGAAATAAATCGTGCGGCCGTCCGCGGAAAATGTCGGGCGCGTCTCGGCGGCGACGGTCTGCGTGAGCCGCCGCGCGCTGCCATCGCGCAGCTGCACGAGGTAGAGATCTCCGTTCGCCTCGACGGCGCGCGCGCGGCCATCGGGCGCGAGGTCGCCGTCAGCAACGGAGGGCAGGGCAGAGTCGGCCTGCGCGATCGTGATACGCTCCGGCGTCGCACCCGCCACGGCGCGCACGCGGTGCGGGCGTAACGGCTCACGCCAGTCGGTGCCTGGTGCGTTCCATTGGAAGTAGATCCACTTGCCGTCAGCGGTCCAGCGGACGCTACTCGGCGCGCGACCGTAGAGCTCCGGCCCGCGCATGATGTTCTTGATGGAAAAGTCGAAGCCGTCGCCGTTGGAGACACGCGCAGTCTGCGCGCCTGCTGTGGCTGCCGCGGCTAAGAAGACAAGAATAGTGAGGCGCATTGCGTTGATACGTCCCTGTGAATCGCTGAGCGAAGCCAACCGAGAAACAAGAATAGCGGAACAGACATTACGCAGAGGACGCAGAGAAACAGAGAGGACGCAGAGAACTACAACTGAATAGTGAAAGAATGTGAGTAAAACGCGCGCTCTGTCGTCCCGTCTCATATCATCTGTTGTGTCGTCCTCTGCGTACCTCTGCTCCTCTGCGTCCTCTGCGGTAAATCCGAAGTTCCCCGTTGAGTCAGTCCCCCGCGACCGATACGCGCGGCGTAAATGGAACTTCCGATGACAGTACAGGCGTCCGGCCCTGCAACACGCCCCACCAGTTGCGCGCGCTGTCGGCAAGGATCACGAGTACGCTCACCATGAAGAACCCCGCGACGGCGGCATCGAGGTAGTCGTTGCCGATCATCTGCGCGAGCGCGCCAGTCGACTTGACGCCCGCGGGCAGGATGCCCGACGCCTGCGCCTCGGTCAGCATGCGCGCGTGCGCGAGGAAGCCGAGCTTCGGCAGCGGCGAGAAGATCTTCGCATAGCCAGCGGACATCGTGATGATCACCAGCCACACGAGCGGCACGAGCGTCACCCACGCATAGCGCGCCTTGCCCATGCGCATGATGACCGTCGTCCCGACGCACAGCGCCACCGTCGCCAGCAACTGGTTCGCGATGCCGAACAGCGGCCACAGCGAGTTCACGCCGCCAAGTGGATCGTTCACGCCCTGCCAGAGGAAGTGACCCCACATGGCGACGCAAAGCGCGCTGGCGATCACCGTCATCGGCATCGACGACGTGCGCCCGAACGGCGCCCAGATGTGCTTGCCCAGGTCCTGGATCATGAAGCGTCCGACGCGTGTGCCGGCATCCAGCGTCGTCAGGATGAAGAGCGCCTCGAACATGATGGCGAAGTGGTACCAGAGCGCCATCGCCGAGTCGCCGCCCATCGCGCGTGAGAACAGGTGCGCCATCCCGACCGCCAGGCTCGGCGCGCCGCCCGTGCGCGAGAGCAGCGACGATTCGCCAACCTGCTTGGCCAGCAGGTCCAGCTCCGCTGGTGTGACGACAAACCCCCATTGCGCGATGGCCGCGGCGGCGCTGGCCGACGTCGTCCCGAGCGCGGCGACCGGTGCGTTGATCGCGAAGTAGACCCCAGGCGTGAGCGAGCACGCGGCGATGAGTGCCATCACTGCGACGAACGACTCCATCAGCATGGCGCCGTAGCCGATGAGTCGCGCGTCGCCCTCGCGCTCGATGAGCTTGGGGGTCGTGCCAGACGCGATGAGCGAGTGGAAGCCGCTGATGGCGCCGCAGGCAATGGTGATGAACGCGAAGGGAAAGAGCGCGCCCGCAAACACCGGCCCCGTGCCATCGGTGAATCGCGTCAGCGCGGGCATCTGGAGTGGTGGCAGTACGACGAGAATGCCAATCGCCAACGCGAACACGACGCCGATCTTCACGAATGCGGACAGGTAGTCGCGCGGCGCGAGCAGCAGCCACACGGGCAGCACCGACGCCGCGAAGCCGTACGCCATCACGAGCAACGCGAGCGTGGGTCCGCCGAGCGTGAACATGGGGCCAAGGTCCGGATGCGCAGCTGCCCAGCGTCCCGCGTAGAGCGAGAACGCGAGCAGGACCAGCCCGATCGCACTCGCCTCGAGCACTCGGCCCGGTCGGAGCCAGCGCATGTATACGCCCATCAGCATCGCGATGGGGATGGTGAGGCCGATCGTCACCACGCCCCACGGGCTGGACTTGAGCGCATTCACCACAACGAGGCCGAGCACCGCGATGAGCACGACCATGATGCCGAGCACGGCGACAAGCGCTGTGTATCCCGCGATGGGACCGATCTCCTCCTTCGCCATCTGGCCAAGCGACTTGCCGTCGCGCCGGATGGACGAGCAGAGGATGACGAAGTCCTGCACGGCGCCGCCGACCACCACGCCCACGATGATCCACAGCACGCCGGGCAGGTAGCCGAATTGTGCAGCGAGTGTCGGTCCCACGAGTGGTCCCGGTCCCGCGATGGCCGCGAAGTGATGCCCGAACACGATCCACTTGTTCGTCGGCACAAAATCACGTCCGTCGGCGAGGCGCTCGGAGGGCGTTTGCCGGCTGTTGTCCAGCGCAAAGACCTTCGCGGCGATGAACGCGCTGTAGAAGCGATAACCGACCGCGTACGTGCACACGGCCGCAACGAGCAGCCATGCGGCGCTGACATTCTCGCCGCGGTACAGTGCGATCCAGGCCAGCGAACCGGCGCCGGCGAGTGCGACGAACAACCAGGTGACGACCGTGCCCGCGCGGCGGAGCACGCTTGGGGAGTTGGGTGGCATGAACGCCAAAGTGCCGTGCGGGCGTGAACGGGTCAATGAGAAGAGCGCGGCGAGCGGCGATCGGAGAACGGCAACGGCCAACGGCAACGGCGAACAGCCAACGGCGAACGGTGCGATACCCAATTAGCTTTCCCGCACTACTCCTCAGACACACTGACATTGCAACGTCAACTCCGCGCGCTCGTCGCGCTCAGCCTCGCCGTGACTGCCTGCAGTCGCGGTGCGAAGCCGGAAGAAGCACCAGCGCCAATGGAGCAGCCGGTGCGTCCGCTGTCACAGCTCGCGGCGCAGCGTGTGATCGTGACGCCCGCATTCCTCGTCGTCACGGGCGACGCGCTGGGATGGAGCGCGCAGATCCCACGGTGGCGCGAGTGGCTGCGGCTGCTCGACGACGAGATCGCCACCACGCTCAGCGATCGCGGGCTCAAGTCGCAGTGGCTCTTTCCGGCGGATCTCGTGCGCGCCGCCAAATCGAATCCCACGTACGCCGTGGATCCCTACACCCTCGGCGTGAACGTGCTGCGAGATCCGAAGCTCGCCTCCGGCGCGCGGCTCGGCGATCCGCTCGCGACGCAGTTGCGCACCATGATCGCGCTCCAGTCCGACGCGCGCGCGGTGCTCGTGCCCGTCGAGGTCCGGTTCGAGAAGACGCCGGCTGGGCACGGCGTCGCGGCACTGCGCGTCGCGCTGCTCGACGGCCGTCTCGGCGACGTCCGCTGGGTCGGCACCGTTCGCAGCGACACCTCCTCCACGCTCTCTCGCACAGTGCTCACCAGCCTTGCCGCGCGATTCGCTGACCTCATCGCCGCGCCCTGAGCGGCCGAGAAACGATATATGGGAACGCCCGTCACACTCATTTCCGGGGACGGCATCGGACCGTCCATCAGCAGCGCCACAGCGCGCATTCTCGAAGCCGCCGGCGCGGACCTCACATTCGACCCGCAGGTCGCGGGCATGGCCGGCGTGGCACGGTTCGGCGACCCCATCCCCGAAGCGACGCTGGATTCCGTTCGGCGCACGCGCATCGCGCTCAAGGGTCCGCTCGAGACTCCCATCGGCGAAGGGTTTCGTTCCATCAACGTCGCGCTGCGCAAGACGTTCGACCTGTATGCGAACGTGCGTCCCGCGCACACCATCGTGAAGGGCGGCCGCTACGAGGGCATCGACCTCGTGCTCGTGCGCGAGAACACCGAGGGCCTGTACACCGGTATCGAGCACTACATCAAGATCGGTAGCGACCCGCGCGCGGCGGCCGAGTCGGTGGCGCTCATCACGCGGCTGGGTTCCGAGCGCATCGTGCGGTACGCGTTCGAGTACGCGAGAAAGCATGGACGCAAGAAGGTGACGCTCGTCCACAAGGCGAACATCCTCAAGAACACGCAGGGCCTCTTTCTCGACGTCGGCCGCATGATTGCTCGCGAGTACTCCGACATCGAGTTCCAGGAGGTAATCGTCGACGCGATGGCGATGAACCTCGTCCTGCATCCCGAGCGCTACGACGTCATCGTCACGACGAACCTCTTCGGCGACATCCTGTCCGACCTCATCTCGGGGCTCGTCGGCGGACTCGGACTGGCGCCCGGTGCGAACATCGGACTCGGGGGTGCGATCTTCGAGGCCGTACACGGCACCGCGCCCGACATCGCCGGCAAGGGCATCGCCAATCCGGGTGCATTGATCCTCGCGGCCTGCATGATGCTCGAGTACATGAACGACGACGAGCGCGCGCTGCGCATCCGGAGCGCGCTCGAGACCACCATTCAGGACGGCACGACCGTGACGCGTGACCTCGGCGGCACGGCCAGCACCGACCAGTTCACCGACGCCATCATCGCGCGACTGTGAGAACCACGACCGTCTTTCATTGCTCCGATCTGCACTTCGGCCACCCCGCCGTTCCGGAGCAGTACGAGGCGATGGAAGCGCTGATCCACGAGTTCAAGTATGACGTCGTCGCCATCTCCGGCGACGTCTCACAGCGCGCGCGATCCGGTGAGTTTCAGCGCGCGCGCGCGTTCATCCGCCACGCCGAGGAGACCAGCAAGGTCATCTGCATCCCTGGCAATCATGACGTCGCATGGTGGAAGGCGCCCCTCAACATCGGCGACGGGTCGAAGATGTTCGCGAACTATCGGCGATTCATCAACGAGGACATCGAGCCCGTGTTGCGAGTCCCGAGCGCCACGTTCGCGGGCCTGAACACGTCGCATGGCGTCACGGCGCAAACGCTCACCTGGAACCTCCGCGACATCTCGATCATCGGCATCATCCGCCGTCCGCAGATCGAGCGGCTGCGGCGCGAGTTTGCCGCATCACCGCCAGGCGATGCGCGCGTCGTCGTGATGCACCACAATCCGGTGAAGGGCGAGCTCTCCCAGCGGCACGGCCTCAAGGACACCAAGCGCGCACTGGGCGCCTTTGCCGACATGGCCGTGGACCTGGTGCTCTGCGGTCACGATCACCAGGACGCGGTACATTTCATCGAGCACACGAAGAAGGGCACCGTCATTTCCACTGCCGGAACGGTGTCCAACCGGATGCGCGGCGGACGCCCGTCGTCGGTAAACTCCATTCGTATAACGTCCGATACTATCGACGTCTCCACGCTCGTCTGGTCGGCATCGGACCACAGTTTTGTCCCGGGACCCTCGAAGTGCTTCAATCGCTGAAGAACCTGTTTCGGCGCCGCGACGATGCGGCGCAGTTGACCCTCGGTCTGGAAACGCCGGTGCCGCGCAACGCCGACGAGCTCCTCGTGCGGCTGCGCCTCCTCGGGCTCACGAGCATCCGGCGCGCGCGGCTCACGCGCAACCGCAACGTGATGGTGAGCTTTGGCAACGGCGACCTGCGCGTGCACGAGGGCTACCTCGCCGCGCCCGAGCCAATGCATCGCGCCATCGTCGCCTTCGTCGAGGGCCGCACCCGCGCCGAGCGACGCGCGGCGCAGAAGACCATCGTGGCGTATCCGGTGGGCGTCGCGAAGGCGCCGCCGCGCAAGCCACAGCGCACCCACGATGACGACGATGGCATCGCCGAGCAGCTTGTGGGCTGGCACGAGCGGTACAACGCGCGCCACTTTCACGGCAAGCTGAAGCCCGTGGCGATTCGCGTCTCGCGGCGCATGAAGAGCCGCCTCGGCCACTACTCGGCTGCGTCGCCGAGCGGCGAGTCCGCGGAGATCGCGATCAGTCGCGCGCACCTGCGGCGCCACGGCTGGACGGAGACATTGCACACGCTGCTGCACGAGATGGTGCATCAGTGGCAGGACGAGACTGGGCGTCCCATCGATCATGGCGCGACGTTCCGCGCGAAGTCGCGCGAGGTGGGCATCGCGCCGTTTGCGCGTCGCGTGCTCACGCGCGCTGGCCGCGCGGATGGCGCGACGACCCTCGGCCGCCGCGCCGCGCGCGAGGGTTAAGTTGTCATCCTGAGCGGAGCTAAGGATCTGCACCTCCGCAAGCGCAACAACAGGTGCAGATCCTTCGCTCCGCTCAGGATGACACAAGTCCTCCAACCGAAGCAGGCTCGTCACATGCTCGATTTTTACAACATCGATAGCGTCCTGTCCGAGGACGAGCGCGCCGTGCGCGACAGCGTGCGCCGGTTCGTGGACGAGCGCGTGCTCCCCATCATCGGCGACGCGTACGTACAAGGCCGCTTTCCGAAGGAGCTCATCCCCGAGATGGGCGAGCTTGGTGTCTTCGGCGCGAACCTCCCCGAGGAGTATGGCTGCGCGGGCCTCAACAACGTGCAGTACGGGCTGATCATGCAGGAGCTCGAGCGCGGCGACTCGGGCGTGCGCTCGTTCGCGAGTGTGCAGGGTGCGCTGGCGATGTATCCCATCTATGCGTTCGGCTCGGAAGAACAGAAGCAGAAGTTCCTGCCGAAGATGGCGACGGGCGAGATCATCGGATGCTTCGGCTTGACCGAGCCGGACTTCGGGTCCAACCCGAGCGGCATGATCACGATGGCGAAGGAGCAGGCCGACGGCACGTGGCTCCTCAATGGCTCGAAGATGTGGATCACGAACGGCTCGACGGCGAAGATCTGCATCGTCTGGGCGAAGACAAATGGCGACCCGAGTGACAAGTCGATTCGCGGCTTCATCGTCCCCACCGACGCGAAGGGCTTCACCGCGAAGGACCAGAAGGGCAAGCTCTCGTTGCGCGCCAGCGACACGAGTGAGCTGGTGTTCCAGGACGTCTCACTGCCGGCGGACGCGCTGCTCCCGAAATCGGGTGGTCTCAAGAGCCCGCTGATGTGCCTGACGCAAGCGCGCTACGGCATCTCGTGGGGCGCGATCGGCGCGGCGATGGCGTGCTTCGAGGAAGCGCTGGAGTACGCGCAGAACCGCGTGATGTTCGACAAGGTGATCGGCGGCTTCCAGATCCAGCAGGTGCGGCTCGCCGACATGCTCACGGAGATCGTGAAGGCGCAGCTGGTGTCGCTGCATCTCGGCCGCATGAAGGACGCGGGGACGTTCACGCCGCAGCAGGTGTCGCTGGCCAAGCGGAACAACGTGAGCATGGCGACGGACATCGCGCGCGAGGCGCGGCGGCTGCTCGGCGCGAACGGCATTCTCGCCGAGTACGGCGCGATGCGTCACATGGCGAACCTGGAGAGCGTCTATACATACGAAGGGACGCACGACGTGCACTCCTTGATCCTCGGCCAGGCGGTGACGGGGTTGAACGCGTTCAAATAAGTCGATTCGAGTGCTCGCACGAATGGGCTTCGGAAGTGTCAGCGAAGTCGTTGCCATTGAATGTCGGTCCTCACTCCTCGGCCGATCGTGAGTCGACCGACGACCACGCGAGTGCCAACCGAGTTCCCCTGCACGAGCA
>JANOIJ010000037.1:0-4795 GCA_031407575.1 Gemmatimonadaceae bacterium
GAAGACCCCGGGCAAGTCGTGACGGTGTAGGGGGTCAGAGTATGGGGTCAGAGTACGACTCTGACCCCTACTCTGACCCCGGCGGTTAAATGCTCGCCCCGGCGGTTAAATGGATACGGTGAGGCTCCCGTTCCCTCGGCCACGCCCCACGTCGACCGCGACGCGGGACGCTCCAGGACATACATTCTGCCGATACGCGGAGCAGCACCACAGAGATGCTCTCGATCAATCGCGACCTATGGCCGGCACTCGAACCGCTGCTCGATCAGGCGCTCGAGATGTCCGGCGCCGAGCGGGACAACTGGCTCGATGAGCTGCGGACATCGAGTCCCCGGCTGGCCGTCGCCCTGACATCGCTGCTCGAAGCCGACGCCGTCGCCGACCAGCGTGGCTTCCTGGCCGACACGAGCTCCACGACGCTCGCCGGTCTCATGGTCGGTCCGTACACGCTGGAGCGACCGCTGGGCCACGGCGGAATGGGCTCGGTGTGGCTCGGCCGACGCACTGACGGCAGGTTCGAAGGGCACGCAGCGATCAAGCTGATGAACCTCGCCCTGATGAGCGAAAGCGGACAGGCGCGATTCCGGCGCGAAGGAACTGCGCTCGCCAGGCTCGCACATCCGGCGATTGCCAGGTTGCTCGACGCGGGAGTGGCCCCGTCCGGGCAGCCGTACCTC
This sequence comes from Gemmatimonadaceae bacterium, assembly GCA_031407575.1. Taxonomy (GTDB): domain Bacteria; phylum Gemmatimonadota; class Gemmatimonadetes; order Gemmatimonadales; family Gemmatimonadaceae; genus AG11. Next base: position 678 of record JANOIJ010000037.1, read on the forward strand.
GTCATCGAATTCGTCGAGGGGCAGCGCATCGATCTCTTCGCAGCCGCGGCCGACCTGACGCGCGAGCAGCGACTCGACTTGTTCCTGCAGGTGCTCGACGCGGTCAGTCACGCGCACGCGAACCTGATCGTGCACCGCGACCTCAAGCCGTCGAACATCCTCGTGACGATGAGCGGCCAGGTGAAGTTGCTCGACTTCGGAATCGCGAAATTGATTCGCGGCGGTGACGACGAGGAGGAAGACGCGACTGCACTGACGGCCGAAGCCGGGGGACCGCTCACGCCGGACTGCGCGGCTCCCGAACAGGTTCGCGGCGAGCCAATCACGACGGCCACGGACGTGTACGCGTTAGGCGTACTGCTCTACCTCCTTGTGTCAGGGCGCCATCCGACACGGGCACCCAACGCCACGCCTACCGAGGCCGTGCGAGGCGTCCTCGAGGTCGAGCCGCGACGGCTCGGCATGGGCGACCTCGACACCATCGTCGCCAAGGCGCTCCAGAAGGCGCCGGCTGAGCGCTACCAGACGGTCGCCGCGCTCGCCGACGACGTTCGCCGGTATCTCCGCGACGAGCCGGTGAGCGCGCGACCGGATTCGTTCGCCTACCGCACCGTCAAGTTCGTCCGCCGGAACCGCGGAGGGGTCACGGCCGCAGCGATCATCGTGACGGTGCTCGTCGTTGCGACGGCCTTCTCCGTTGTACAGGCTCGCAGCGCTGCAGAGCAGCGGGACGCCGCGGTTCGCGCCGCCCGGCGAGCGGGGGCATTCTCGGATATCCAGGCAGTGCTGGCGAGCGACAGCCGCGGGTCCGATGGACAGCCGCTCACGTCGGCCGAGCGAATCGCGCTGGCCGAGGAGGTACTCGTCAGGCAGTTCCGCGGAGAGCCTTGGCTGGTCGCTGAGGTGATGACCGACCTCGCAGGTCGCTTCTATGAATCAGGGGACCGTTCGGCGGGCCGAGCGATGTTGGCGCGCGCTTCCGCCATTGCGCGGGAGGGCGGACATGCGGAACAGCTCGCCCTCGCGGCCTGCCTAAGGGCCAGTAGCTTCTGGTACGACGACCTCGCGGACTCGGTACAATCTGAGTTGATCCAGGCGCGCCGCGCGATGGCCCAACTTCGTGAGCCGATGGATGTCGCCTTGCGAACTCATTGCCTTGAAGCCGAGGCGAAGGCGCTCCAAGCGGCCGGCCGGGGCGACTCGGCGGTGAAGTTGCTCGAGACGGCAGCGTCGCTCGTGGATCGCAACGATGGCGGCCTTCAACGACTCTCGATCCTCGTTGCGCTGTCGGAGATGCTCCGGCTTACTGGCCGGCACCGCGAAGCCCTTGGCTACCAGCGCCAGCACTTACAGGCGCTCGAGGCGGCGGGCTACGCAAAGACGGAGATGTTTCCGAACGTGGTGAGCCACCTCGAGCGAAGCCTCGCCGACCTGGGCGAATACCATCTCGCCGACTCGCTCCTCGGCGGGTTCATTCGCAAAGAGGAGGCAACGGCTGGACAGGGTCGTGTACCGTTGGGCATGGCCTTCATGTATGGCCACAACAAACTGCGCCTTGGCGATACCGACTCGGCGGCGCGATGGATCGAGTTTGCCGCGCGCGGTCCGAGTGCAGAAGGTGGTTCCATCGCGACGTGGATGCCGTCGGTCCTCACGCGAATTCACCTGACCCAAGGAAGACTCGCCGAGGCGAAGGAAGTCGCTGCGCGCTTGCCGGGAGGACTGCGAGGCCGGCGCGCCACCGCCGCGATGCTCCGGGCAATGATTCTCAGGGCGCAGGGTGATCGCGAGGCCGCGTCCATGCTGCTCGAAGGCGAGCTCGGCAACCTCTATCGCGAGTCACCTTCCACGCTGTCGCTCTTTGCATTGCCGCTGGTAACGGCAGGGGAGTGGCGGCTTGCTGCGGGCGATTGGCGGGGCGCCGACTCACTCGCGCAGCTGGGGCGAAGGGCGGCGGCACTCGACTCGATCGCGCTTGCGCGGAGCGCGCTCGTGGGTCGGGCCGAATTGCTGCTCGCGCAAGCGATTCGAGGTCGAGGTGACGTTGTGGCCGCACGGGAAGCCACGCAACGAGCCATCGTTGCGCTCTCCAATGGATACGGGCCGGCGAATTCGTGGACGCGATCCGCACGTGCGCTGCTCGACTCGATATCCAAGTGAGCGTGCGATCAGCCCGGATCGGAGAGCGTGTGGTGGAGGAGGAGGCGGGCCTTTCGCCAATCACGCTGCACCGTTCGCTCCGACACCTTCCGCATCTCGGCGATCTCGGCGAAGGTGTAGCCGCAGAAGAAGTGGAGATCGACCAGTTGAGCGAGTTGAGGCTCCAGGTCGGCCAGTTCGTCGATGGCCAGGGATAGTTGCTGCAACTCGCCACTTGACTGGTCGTTGCGCACGGGGACGGGCTCGGCAGACGCGGAGAGTGTGATCTCGTATTCGCCGCCGCCGCGCTTCTGGGCGCATCCGCGCCGGGCGTAGTCGATCACGATGCTTCGCATGGTGCGCGCGGCGTAGCCCAGGAACTGCGCACGATCGGGGAAGTCGAGGCCGTCCCGGCCCGCGACGTTGAGGTAGGCTTCGTGGAGCAATGTGGTCGTGCCGATGGACAGATCCGCGCCAACGTGACGCCGTTGACTGTCGGCCAGTCGGTGAAGCTCGTCGTAGAGCGCGGCGAAGAACTTGTCGGACGGGGCTTCGGCCACAGCACTTCCAGCGCGAAAGGAGACTGAGTCGACCTCGTGTGAGGATGGCGCGCGATCTGCCGCGTCGCAACGCCACTCGAGCAAATCGATGGCATGCCCGCCGTGGACGCAACCGACTATCGCCATGCTGCCTTGCACTGACCTCATCCGGCGAACGCTCGTAGTTTCTTGACATGCCAGTTCCACTCGCCAGACGAATCGTCTTCGGCGCACTCGTCGCCATTGCGACGCTATCCGCCTCGACGGCCCTCGCCCAGCGGGGCGCGGCCGGTCCCGACGCGACCACGCCTCCTGTTCCGAAATCCGGGCAGCGCCTCCCGGACATCCAGCTGCACGACCCGTGGATGATCGCCGACACAGCGACGCGCACTTACTACCTGTATTCGTCGGCGTCGCGGCGCATCACGGGCGTAGGACGCACGGGCACGCTCTACTACAAGAGCAAGGACCTCGCGACATGGGAGGGGCCGTTCATCGCGTTCGTCGCGCCCACGGACAGTTGGGCCGATCCGACTGTGAATGCATGGGCGCCCGAGGTCCACTCCTACAAGGGCAAGTACTACTTGTTCGCGACGCTGCACAACCCGAAGAAGGTGCTGCCGACCGCGGACTCGACGCGCCCCAATTCGATGCGCGCGACGATCATCGCGAAGAGCGATTCGCCCGAGGGTCCCTTCGTCCTCATGAAGACGGACGCGCCGGTGACACCCGCGAACTTCATGACGCTCGACGGCACGCTGTACGTCGATCGGGGCGGCAAGCCGTGGATGGTCTACGCGCACGAGTGGATCCAGAAGGTGGACGGCACCATGGAGGCCATCCCGCTCACCGACGACCTCACCGCCGCGGCCGGCGCGCCGATTCATCTCTTCAAGGCGTCGGACGCGCCGTGGATCAACGCGCAGATGACGCCGAGCACGAGTGAGAATCGCTATGTCACGGATGGTCCGGAGTTTTACAGGTCCAAGAGCGGCACGCTGTTGATGCTCTGGGCCAGCTACATGAAGAACGAGCTCGGGCGCAATGGCTACGTGCAGACGATCGCGCGGTCGAAGTCCGGGGACGTGCAGGGCCCGTGGGAGCAACTCCCGCCGCTGATCGGCAACGACAGCGGGCACGGCATGTTGTTCCGTTCGTTCGACGGGAAGTTGATGCTGGTGCTGCACCAGCCGTTCCAGAACGCGCGCGGAAAGATCTACGAAATGGAAGACGTCGGCGACAACCTGCGCGTGGTGAAGTACCGCGAGGACCTCAGTGGTCCGCCGCTGCCGCCGCTGCCCGGTCAGGCGCCTCGCGGCTAGGATGCCATCGGAGTCGGAAGTCAGAGGCGGGGGGGCGTGTAGGGGGGCGCGTGCGACCCTGGCCCCACTCAGACCCCCGCCGCGGGAAGGTACGGCGCCGCCATACACACCAACCAGG
>JANOIJ010000040.1:0-1697 GCA_031407575.1 Gemmatimonadaceae bacterium
CGCGTGACGGTTTGGCCGCCCGCCACCGTCTCCGTCGTGCGATGCGTATAGGGCAGGACGAGCGCCGGTCCCGTGATCGACTGTGCCTTGCCCCACTTCGACGACACCTCGTCGACGGCGGCTTGCCGCCGCTCCTGCCGCTCCTGGACGAGCCCGCTGATCAGCGCGACAGGGATCTGGAGCAGCAGCACGAGGACAATCACCGAAAGGAGCCGGAGGCCCTGCGAGCTGCGGATCGCGTGCAGCGTTCGTTCAGTCGAGTCGTTCACAGATAGCGCCAGTGTGGGAGAAGTACTTTATTCTATAAAGTAGTCTGTGCTCCCGCGCCGCGCGCGTCAAGGCCCAGTGCGATGCGACACTACCGCACTACCGCTTCAACAGCCCCTGCGCTGCCTCGACGATCTTTTCAACCGTGAGGCCGAGCTCCTTGTAGATCGTTTCGAAGGGCGCGCTCGCACCGTAGCGATCGATGCTCAACACCACGCCATTCGAGCCGACCCAGCGATACCAGCTCATCGAATGCGCTGCCTCGATCGACACACGTGGCACGCCCTCCGGCAGCACCGACGCGCGATACTCGGCAGACTGTCGCGCAAACAGCTCATGGCTCGCGAGGCTCACAACGCGCGCCTTTATGCCAACCGCGACAAGCTGCTCGCGCGCCGTCATGATCAGCGCCACCTCGGACCCGCTCGACAGCAGCACCACGTCCGGCGCTCCGCCCTCGGCGTCCGCCAGCACGTAGCCGCCCTTAACCACGCCCGCCGCCGACGCGAACTTCGTGCGGTCGATGTAGCCCAGCTTCTGGCGCGTGAGCACGAGACACACCGGACCATGCTCGTGCTGCACCGCGATCCTCCACGCTTCTGCTGTCTCCGTCGCGTCGGCAGGACGGATGAGCGTGATGCCCGGAATGGCGCGCAGCGCGGACAACTGTTCCACCGGCTGGTGCGTCGGGCCGTCTTCGCCGAGTCCGATGGAGTCGTGCGTGAAGATGAAGATCGCCCGCTGCTTCATCAGAGCGGCTAACCGGATGGGCGGCCGCATGTAGTCCGAAAAGATCAGGAACGTGCCGCCAAACGGGATGACGCCGCGATGCAGGGCCATGCCCGTCATGATCGACCCCATGCCATGCTCGCGAATGCCGAAATGCATGTACCGCTTGTCGTACGCGCCGGGTGCGAAGTTCTTCCACGTCTTCACGGCAGTCCCGTTGGACGGCGTGAGATCCGCGGAGCCTCCGATCAATTCCGGCATCACGCCGACGAGCGCATTGAGGATCGTGTTCGACGCCGCGCGGCTCGCCACCGAGCCGTTCTCCGACGTGAAGTTGGGCACGGCCGCTTCCCAGTTGTCGGGCAGCCGGCCGGCAATGCGACGGTCGAGCTCGCGCGCGTCATCCGCGTGCGCGGCCGCATACGCGTGGTGACGCGTGGTCCACTCCGTGTGCGCCGCCTTCCCGCGCTCGACGGCTGTGCGCCACTGCGCCAGCGCGTCGTCCGGCACGAAGAACGATTCCTCCGGCTTCGCCCAGCCGAGTGCCTTCTTGGTGGCGACAATCTCATCGGCGCCGAGTGGCTCGCCGTGCGCGGACGCGGTGTCCTGCTTCTTCGGGCTGCCGTAGCCGATATGCGTGCGCATCACGACCATCGTCGGGCGCGTTGGATCGGCCTTCGCCTCGGCAACTACGGCGTCGA
>JANOIJ010000044.1:0-4335 GCA_031407575.1 Gemmatimonadaceae bacterium
GCGACGCCGGTGATGAACGACGCGTCGTCCGACACGAGCCAGAGCGCCGCGGCCGCGCACTCGTCGGCGCTGCCGAGTCGTTTCATCGGCTGTGCGGACTCATAGACAGACCAGGCCGCCGCAGGATCCTGCCGCGAGTCGGCAAACTCCCGCAGCATCGGCGTGTCGATGATCCCGGGACAGAGCGCGTTCACACGGATGCCGTGCGTCGCGTAGTCGAGCGCCAGAGCCTTGGCGAACATGACCACCGCGCCCTTGGAGGCGCAGTACACCGGTGAGTCCGTCTGCGCGACGAGACCCGTCTTGCTCGCATTGAAGAGGATCGACCCGCCGGCCGGCTGCGCAAGCATGATCGGAATCACGTAGCGCGCCGCGTGCATGCAGGCGAGCAGGTTGACGGCAAGCAGCGCCGCGATCTCCTCGTCCGACGTGTCGGTGAGCAACTTCGGCAACGTGATGCCGGCATTGCAGAAGAGGATGTCCACGCCGCCGTACCGCTCGCGGCACGCATCAATCGCGCGCTCGGTGTCCGCGCGCCGCGACACGTCCGTTTCGACGAACGAGCACCTACCGCCCGCCGTCTCGATCTCGCGCACGAGCTCCGCGCACGCATCCGCGTGCAAGCTCGCCACGAGCACACGTGCTCCCTCGCGCGCGAACCGGAGTGCACTCGCGCGTCCGATGCCGCTGCTCGCGCCCGTGACCACCGCGGACTTTCCGGCAAGACGCATCAGCGATGCGCGCGCACGTGCTGCGTGGACTCGCCCAGTCCGTCGATCCCCAGTGTCACCACGTCGCCATCCTGAAGAAAGCGGATGGGCCGATGCCCGCCCGCAACTCCGGCCGGCGTCCCGGTCGAAATGACGTCGCCCGGCAACAGCGTCATGAACTGGCTGATGTAGCTGATGAGGGTCGGGATGCCGAAGACCAGTTCCTTCGTGGTGCCGTTCTGCTTCCGCTCCCCGTTCACCGCGAGCCACAGCGACAGCGCGTGCACGTCGGGGATCTCGTCCGGCGTCGCGATGAACGGACCGAGCGGCGCGAACGTGTCGCAGCCCTTGCCCTTGTCCCACTGCCCCCCGCGCTCGAGCTGGAATTCGCGCTCCGAGTAGTCGTTGTGCAGCATGTAGCCGGCGACATGCGCGAGTGCGTTGGCCTCGTCGACATAGCTCGCGCGTTTGCCGATCACCACCGCGAGCTCCACCTCCCAATCCGTCTTCGTGCTCTTCTTCGGGATGACGACGTCATCGTCAGGCCCGACGATCGCGCTCGTCGCCTTCATGAAGAGCACCGGCTCCGCCGGCACCGCCATGCCCGACTCCTGCGCGTGATCGCGGTAATTCAGCCCGACGCACACGATCTTGCTCGGGCGACAGAGCGGCGGCCCGAGCCTCGTGTCGGCACTCACCGTTGGAGCGGATGCGGCATTCGTCGCAACCCACTCCGCAAGGCGGTGCAACCCGTCGCCACCGAAGAACGACTCCTTGTAGTCCTCGCCAAAACCGGACGCATCCACGCGCCGTCCGTCGGGGAGAATCACGCCCGGGCGCTCGCTGCCCGGTACGCCGAACCGAATGAGCTTCATCGCATCACATCTTGAGGGAAACGAAACCGCCGTCGATCGGAACGTTCGTGCCAGTGATGAATGCCGCCGAGTCCGAGCACAGGAACAGCGCGAGCTCGGCAATCTCGGCTGGCTTTCCCATGCGGCCAATGGGCTGCGACCGCGACAGCGTCTCGAACATCTCCGCCTCGCGCCCCGGGTAGTTCTTCGCCAGGAATCCATCGACGAACGGGGTGTGCACGCGGCCCGGAGACACGCAGTTGCAGCGAATCCTGTCGCCCAGGTAATCGCGCGCCACCGAGTAGGTCATGGTAAGCACGGCGCCCTTGCTCATCGAGTACGCGAAGCGATCAGGGATGCCCACCATCGCCGCCACCGAGCAGATGTTGAGAATCACTCCGCCTCGGCCCTTCATCGCCGCTACGCCGGACCGCAGGCAGTTGTAGACGCCCTTCACGTTGACCGCGTAAAGGCGGTCGAAATCCTGTTCGCTGGTCTGCTCCACGTTGCCGACGTGCGCCAGGCCCGCGCTGTTCACGAGGATATCCGTCGGCCCGAAACGCTCGGTCGCCGTGGCGAAGGCCGTCTCGACGTCCGCCTGCCGCGACACATCGCACGCCACGTGCGCCGCAGTGCCGCCCGCATCCGCGATGACGCGGAGCGTCGCGCTGGCATCGCCGACGTCGAGAATCGTGACTCTCGCACCGCGGCTCGCGAACAACTCGGCAATGGCCTGTCCGATGCCGGAGCTCCCGCCCGTCACGATCGCGGCGCGACCGTCGAGCGTTGCGGGCGCAGGGATCGAATCAGCGGTTGGCATGCAACTCCAGGCTGTAGAGTCGCATGGCGTTGTCCGCGAAGAGGCGCTGCTGGTCCGCTACCGCCCACGTGGACGCGAACGACCCCACGATCTCGCGCCACGACAAGGCTCCGCCGGCGGGCTCCACGACTGGCCAGTCACTTCCATACAGGAGCCGCGACGGGCCGAAGCAGGCGACCGCGTGCTCGAGGTACGGCCGCAGCGCGTCCGCGTTGCGCTGGTCGGGCCGCGCCTCCGTGAGCAACCCGGACAGCTTGCACGCCACATTCGAGCACGACGCAAGTGCCGCGAGATCGATGGCCCATGCGTCGAACGCGTCGTCGCGGATGGCCGGCTTGCCGCAGTGGTCCAGCACGAACTGCGTCTCGGGACACGAGTCGACGAGATACGCCACGTCGTCCAGCTGGGAGGCCGTCGCGCATAGGTCGAACGTGAGGCCGTAGTTGCCCGCACGCTCCACGCTGCGCACGAATCGCGGCGACGTACAGAAGCCGGCGTGATGGCCCTGGATGTTGTGCCGCACGCCGACCACGCGCTCACGCTCCACGATGCGGTCGAGGGCCTGCTCCAGTCCATCCGCGTCCAGCATATCCGCGAACGCGACGATGCCCGCGATCCGCGGCTCCGACTCGGCCAACTCGTCGATGAGGTCCGCCTCCGCCACCGCCTGCGCGGGAACGCAGTTCGCCTCGATGAAGACGACCGCGTCCACCTCGCCCTCGGCGAATGGCGGATAGTCGCGCGGCAGGAACGCCCGTCGCAACGCCGGCGCGGTCTCCAGCCATGGATACCGCAGCGCGGCGGGATCCCAGAAGTGCACGTGCGAGTCGACGACTCTCAATCGTTCCATGGGCCTTTAGTGCGCGGGAACCAGAAGCTCGGTGGATCGTTCGGACCAACTCGCGCGCAGCCGGTCCAGCGCCACGGCAAGGACGATGATCACACCGATGATGATCTCCTGGATGTAGTTGGGCCAACCCATCTGCTGGCAGCCGTTGCGGAGGAAGGCCATGATGAGCGCGCCGATCATGGAGCCGAGGATGCTGCCCTCGCCGCCACTCAGGCTGCCGCCGCCGATGACGACGGCCGCGATGATGTCGAGCTCCGCGCCAACGGCCACCGTTGGGTCGCCCTGCCGCAATCGCGACATCTGCATCACGCCGGCAAGCCCGAACAGCACGCCCGCCGAGGCGTAGATCGCGATCTTCAACTTGCTCGTGGCAATGCCGCAGGCGCGCGCCGCCGCTTCGTTGGAGCCGAGCGCAAAGATCCGGCGCCCGAAGACGGTGCGGTTGAGTATCAGCGCGGCCAGCAGCGCCAGCGCCAGCGTGAGCCAGACACCGATCGGAAGGACGAGCCACGCCTGCTTCGGGAAGGTGACGAGGAGGTCGTTCACCCATGTGGCGGGGACGTTGACCGTCTGCTCGTTCGCGAGCCACTTGGCCATTCCGCGCGCGATGCCCAGAGTCCCCAGTGTGACGATGAACGGCACGACGCGCAGCGAGGTGATGACGATGCCATTGAACGCGCCAATCGCGCAGCCTGCCGCGACCGCTGCGAGCACGGCGACGGACGGCATCCAGCCGGCTTCGATGCCGAGTGCGGTGATGACGCCGGTGAGCGCAATCGTCGCGCCGACGGACAAATCAATGCCGCCGCTGATGATGATCATCGTCATGCCGATGGCTCCCATGGCGACGATGACGGTCTGCGAGAGGACGATCCGGAGATTGAAGACGGACAGGTAGCGTCCTGGCGCATCGGTGAGGAGCGCGAACACGAGAATGACCAGTCCGAGTCCGAGCGCAGGCCCGGCACGGCCTATGCCCGCACGTATCAGTACAGTCAGGGGGGTGCGCTCGCGAACACCGCGGTGTGCTGCGGGTGCGTGAGCGCCGTCAGAGGCGATCAACGTGAGCACAATTTGTTCGGGGATCGATCAATGTAGGCG
>JANOIJ010000135.1:0-10901 GCA_031407575.1 Gemmatimonadaceae bacterium
CCTCAACATCGGCGACATCCAGACGGTCATCGCGACGGCAATCGGGGGCATGACGATCACACAGACCGTGGAGGGCCGAGAGCGCTACGGCGTCCGCGTCCGGTATCCGCAGGAGCTGCGTGACACGCCGGAGAAGCTCGCGTCGGTGCTGGTGCCGGTGGCGCACGACGCAGGAGGTGCGGCAACCACCGGCGCGCCGGGCGCGATGGGTGCGCCCATGAGTGGTGGTAGCGGACCGCGTGTCGCGCAGGTTCCGTTGGGGCAGGTGGCGACCATTCGCGAAGTTGCCGGCCCGATGGTGGTCCGCACGGAGGACGCGCAGCCGACGGCGTGGGTATACATCGATCCCGGCGATCGTGACGTCGGGACCTACGTCGCGGAGGCGCAGCGCATGGTGGCGCAGAATCTCGTGCTGCCCACCGGGTATACGCTCGTGTGGAGCGGAGAGTTCGAGTACATGGAGCGCGCGAAGGCGAAGATGCAGCTCGTCGTCCCCGCGACGCTCGCGCTCGTCTTCCTGCTCCTCTTCTTCAACTTCCGCAATGTGAGCGAGACGCTGATCGTGATGCTCTCGATCCCGTTCACGCTCATCGGCGGGATCTGGCTGCTGTGGGCGCTTGACTACAACTGGTCCGTCGCGGTGACGATCGGCTTCCTTGCATTAGCGGGCGTGGCGGCGGAGACGGGCGTGGTGATGCTCGTGTATCTCGACCGCGTGTGGACCGAGCGCACCGCGGCAGGCACCATGCGCAGCATGACGGATCTGTACGATGGCGTGATGGAAGGCGCGGTCGAGCGCGTGCGTCCGAAGATCATGACCGTGGCGTCGACGATGATCGGCCTGCTCCCCATTCTCTGGGGCACGGGCACCGGCGCCAGCGTGATGAAGCGCATCGCCGTGCCGATGGTGGGCGGCATGCTCACGTCCACGGTGCTCACACTGGTCGTGATCCCCGCCGTGTACTCGCTCTGGCGGCAGCGTGCACTCGGCGCGACGCAAGCGGCGATCATCCTGCCCCCTCCTGCGCAACCAGCATTCTCACACTCAGTAGTCACCCGGGAGGTCCTGCATGGATAACAGACTGTTCAGCGATCGCAGTGTCTGGACGATGATCCACGGAATAGCCCTGGGGGGTGGTGCGCTCATCGCGCTGGCCGCCGCGCTGTTCTCGCTGCGCGCCATGCGAGCAACGGATCCGCCGAGTGAGGCGACGCAACATCAGGCGCGGTACCTCGCATGGTTACTCATGGTCGCGGCGGCAGCGCTCTGGTTGACGGTGCTCATCGGCACCTTCGTCAGCTTCCCTGCCTACCGGGCGACGCCTCCCGAAGGGCTCGCCGATCTGAGCCAGTATCCACGGGCACTGCTTCGATCGAACCCCGGAACCGTCTGGCTTCATGCAATCGCCATGGAACTCAAGGAGCACGTTCCGTGGATCGCCGCGATGCTGGCGACGGCCGTCGCGTTCATTGCAGCGCGCTACCGATCGGCGCTGTTGACGGACAAGCCATTGAATGGCATGGCCACGACGGTGCTGGGAATCTGCTTTGCGCTCGCTTCCATCGTGGGAGTCCTGGGCATCTTCATCAACAAGGTTGCTCCACTGGAGTGACAGGAGAGTCTGTGCATGACAGCCATCAACGAAAAGAGTGGGAAGATCCCGAATGGTGCGGCACTGGCGGCGCTTCTGGCGGCCGGCATCGGCGCGTTCGCGGTAGGGTTCTTCGTGATCCTCAACGAGACTGGTCTCTGGGCCGCGCCCGCGCTGTACGGTCCCGCGGGTGGCGTGTCGGGTCGCATGACGTTTGCCACGGTAACCTGGTTGATCGGGTGGGCGGCGTTGCACTGGAGCTGGAAGAGCCGGGCCCTGGAGCTGAAGCGGGTGTATGCCGCGACGCTGGTGCTCACCACCCTGGGTGTCACGCTCTGCCTCCCGCCTGTCTGGCAGATGGTCAGCTAGCGGTTCCCCATCGCGCGTCCGGTCCACACACAGTCGGCAGCCGCGTCGTCGCGCGCTCATAGTGCGCGTGAGCTCGCGCCGCGCCATCACGCCGTAGTCCCGGTCGTCCGCGTTGTCGACACGCGAAGAGCGCCACCCGTGGACTGGAACCCGCATGTCGAGTGCGCGGAGTTGACGCGCGCCAGTACGCGACTATATTGCTATATAGTTGATTACTCGCGCCGGACTCCGGTGCCTCACTGAAACGAAGGGTGCTTCCAATGTCCGCGTCGCCGCTGTCCGTTCCACCCGTGATCCGCCCCAACGAGCTCGCCCATCTCCTCGCAACAAGTCCTGCCGTGCGTCTCCTCGACGTGCGCACGCCCGGCGAGTATGAAACCGCGCACATTCGGGGCGCCTACAACGTTCCACTCGATCGGCTGGGGGAATTTGGAAGAGAGATCCGCGCCGCGGTTGCGGAGCCTGTGGTGCTCGTCTGCCAGTCTGGACAGCGGGCTCGCACTGCCGAGTCTGCGCTTCGTGCGGCAGGCATGCCGAACCTGCACGTCCTCGACGGGGGCCTGAACGCGTGGAGTGCCGCTGGGCAGCCTGTCGTGCGCGGTGCCGCGCGAATCTCGCTCGAGCGACAAGTCCGCGTCGCTGCGGGCGGACTCGCGGTGCTGGGAGGCCTGCTCGCGCTCGCACTCGATCCACTCTTCGCGCTGCTCCCGGCGTTCGTCGGCGGTGGGTTGGTATTCGCTGGCATCACCGACACGTGCGGCATGGCCATGCTGCTCTCACGGATGCCGTACAATCGTCCGGTATCCTGCGACGTTGACGCCATGGTGCGCGCGCTCGTGAGCGGATCGGAACCTCATGGCGTGGCACGCACATCGAATGGTTCCGCGACAACCTCGCGCACCTGCGCTGCCTGAGGCGACCGTGCAATTCCTCGGTCTCGCGCTCGCGGCGATTGTCGGACTCTCGCTCGGTCTGCTTGGCGGCGGAGGGTCGATTCTCACCGTGCCGATCTTCGTCTACGTGCTGGGCTTCGCCGCCAAGCCGGCAATCGCGATGAGCCTTCCGGTCGTCGGCGTAGCCAGCCTCGTCGGCGCGATCAGCCACTGGCGCGCCGGAAACGTGAACGTGCGGATCGCGCTGATCTTCGGGGGCGTGGCCATGGTCGGCGCTTACGCCGGCGCCCGCCTGTCCGTCTTCGTGAGCGGAACGATGCAGCTCACACTGCTTGCCGTTGTCATGCTCGCGGCGGCGGCCTCCATGTTTCGCAGCGGCCGATCGACGAACGCTGGAACTTCCGCGAATGTGAAACAGGCCGACGGACCGGATGGCGCGATGTCGTTCGGCCTCGTGCTCATCGTGGGGCTCGCCGTCGGCCTGCTCACGGGCCTCGTCGGGATCGGAGGCGGATTCCTCGTCGTGCCGGCGCTAGTGGTGCTCGGTCGTCTGCCCATGAAACAGGCGATTGGCACCTCACTCGTCGTGATCGCGATGAACTCGCTCTCCGGGTTTCTCGGCTACGTGGGACAGGTGAGCATGTCGTGGAGGTTCGTCGCGCTCTTCACGACGGTCGCCATCGCAGGCATTCTCGCCGGCACGCATCTCGTGCGCTTCGTATCGCAGGGAGTCCTCAAGCAGGCGTTCGCCGTACTCCTCGTGCTGATGGGAGCCATGATGCTCTATCGAAATCACTCACAATTGGACCAGCCGCGCGTCAACGCGCCGCAGGCGCCGATCACGGCAGCCTGACAACACTTCCGAGGACACTGTCATGCTATTGAAGCGATTCTTCGACGACAAGCTCGCGCAGGCGAGTTACCTGGTGGGCTGCGCCGCCACCGGTGAAGCGCTCGTGATTGACCCGCACCGCGACACTGCGCAGTATCTGCGCGCCGCGGAGGAGGAAGGAATGCGGATCACGCACGTGACGGAGACCCATATCCACGCGGACTTCGTGAGCGGGAGCCGCGAGCTGGCGCAGCGCGCTGGCGCCAGGCTGTTTCTCTCCGACGAGGGAACCGCGAGCTGGAAGTACGCGTTTGCCGCCGACGCAGGCGCCGTGCTGCTGAAGGACGGCCATTCATTCATGGTCGGGAACATCAAGATCCAGACGTTGCACACGCCGGGGCACACGCCGGAACATCTCTCATTCATGATCACCGATACCCGGGCGACCGACAAACCCATGGGCGTCTTCACAGGCGACTTCGTGTTCGCCGGTGATGTCGGCCGTCCGGATCTGCTGGAGAAGGCAGCGAACATGGTGGGGACGATGGATGAGAGCGCTCGCTCGCTTTACCATAGCCTCCAGAAGTTCAAGCTGCTTCCCGATTACCTCCAGCTCTGGCCGGGCCACGGCGCCGGTTCGGCTTGCGGCAAGTCGCTCGGCGCGATTCCCAGCACGACGCTCGGCTACGAGCGGATTGCCAACTGGGGTCTCGCCGATGTCACGGAGGATCAGTTCGTGGAGCAGGTGCTGTCCGGCCAGCCCGAGCCGCCTACGTACTTCGCGGAAATGAAGCGGATCAACAAGGAGGGTCCGCGCATTCTGCACGGAGGGCACCGCCCCGAGCGTCTTCCAGAAACGCGCATTGCGGCGCTGCTCGGCAGCGGTGCGTCCGTCGTGGATACGCGACCAGCAGCGGAGTTCGCCGCCGGCCACATTGCGGGGACGATCAACATCCCCCTGAACAAGAGCTTCACAACGTGGGCGGGATGGCTGCTGCCCTACGATCGTCCGTTCCATTTGATCGTTGACGACGCTTCTACCCACGACATCGATGAGGCGGTGCGGGATCTTGCCATGATCGGTCTCGACCAGGTGGCCGGATACTTCGGCGCTGCGGTGATCGACGCATGGCGCGCCGAGCATCGGGAGCTGGAGACGGTGCCGCAGATAACGTCGCGAGAGCTTGCCGATGCGCTGGCCACGGGGCGCGTGTCGGTGATTGACGTGCGTGGCGCCGCCGAGTGGGCAGCAGGACACCTGCCGGACGCGGCGAACTTTCCGCTCGGAACGCTCGCGGATCGCATTGGCGAGCTGCCCGGGGACACGCCGTTTGTCGTGCACTGCCAAGGGGGCGCGCGGTCGTCGATTGCCGCGAGCGTGCTTCAGGCTCGCGGGATGAAGAACGTGGTCAACCTCGTCGGCGGCTTCGGCGACTGGCAGGCCGCTGGCAATCCCGTGGTCGTCTAAGCACTGCCGTACAGCCAGACAACGCTACACACACCCGGAGACATCGTGGGCAAGCTTCCCCTGACGCCGGACGTACTCACGCTCATCGCGGAGCGATTCAAGGTGCTCGCCGAGCCGGCGCGGCTCCAGATTCTGAATGCCCTTCGGTCCGGCGAAATGACAGTCAGCGAGATCGTAAGCGAAACCGCGCTCGGCCAGGCAAACGTGTCGAAGCATCTTCAGCTTCTCTTCGCCGTTGGCTTCGTGAACCGGCGCAAGGATGGGTTGTACGTGTACTACGGCCTCGCGGACAAACGCGTCTTCCAGTTGTGCGACATCATGTGCGGGCGGCTCGAGGCGGAACTCAAGACGCGACGCAAGCTACTCGCCTCCTGACGCGCCCAGACAGAGCTCTGCGCTCGACTCGCCCGCGGACGACGCCGAGCGGCTGTCGCTCTCGATAGCGTCGCGAATTGCCTCCTTCGGCAGACCGCTGTGCCATACAGGGTCAGCGGCTCCGGGCATGCCTCACGCGCTGCTACAGATCATGCAACACGCTGGGCGGAAACGCCGCCCGTAACGCGTTCAGCACGGCCAGTACGTCGATCACCTCCTGCGCGATGGCACCGCCCACCGGCGTGAGATGACCCGTGGCGGCGAAGGCCATTCCGAGAAGGCTCAGCACCATGCCGCCCACCGAACTCTGGAGGGCGATGACCCGCATCCGGCGGCTGATGTGCATGAACTCATCCACCTTCGTGAGCGAGTTGTCCATGATCACGACGCCCGCTGCTTCCGCGGTGACGTCGCTGTTCTGTCCAATCGCCATCCCCACGGTGGCTGCCATCATGGCCGGAGCGTCATTGATGCCATCCCCGACATAGAGGGTTTTGGCGGCAGCGGTTTCCTTGCGCACAATGGCGAGCTTCTGCTCAGGACTCTGTTGCGCATGGATCTCGGTGATGCCCACCTGCCCGGCGAGGTAGCGCACCTCCGACTCGCGATCGCCCGACACGATCATCACGCGCGCGAAGTGATGCTTCGGTCCCAGATGGCTCACGAACGAGCGGCTCTCCGCGCGCGGCGCGTCGCGAAACCGCAATGCGGCCGCATAGCGCCGGTCAATCACCACGACGCACTCGAGTCCACCCCCCACCGGTGGCAGTTGATCGGCACCAGCGATATCCAATGCCGCAAGCTTGCCGCGACTCGTGATCATCAATTGATGGCCGGACACGATTCCGCGAAGCCCCTGGCCGGGTTGTTCGCTCACCTCCGTTGCCTCGGGCAGCTGGAGCGCCTCGTCCTTTGCCGCGGCGAGAATGGCGCGCGCCAGCGGATGCTTCGAGTAGCGCTCCAGACTCGCCACCAGCGTCAGAACATCCGCTCGGGCAAACTCCGACGCGATGAGTTGCTCGGTCAGCGTCGGTTCGCCATAGGTCAGCGTCCCGGTCTTGTCGAAAATCGCTGTTCGACACTCGGCAATCTGCTCGAGGACGACCGGGCTCTTCACGATGATCGCGCGTCGCGCGCACAGCGAGATCGAGCCGATGATTGCAATCGGGATCGCGATGAGCAGCGGACAGGGGGTGGCGATCACCAGCACGGCCAGAAAGCGAATGGGGTCTCCGCTGATCGCCCACGCGAGAAGGGCTACCGCGAGTGCCACTGGCGTGTAGATCGCGCCGAGACGATCTCCCAGACGCCGTAACTGCGGGCGCTTGGCCTCGGACTCGCGCATGACCTCCATGATCTTTGCATAGCGCGAATCGGCGGCACGCCTGGTGGTCCGGATGGTCAACGCGGATTCGCCGTTGATTGCGCCCGAGATCACCGTGGAGCCGGAGGTCTTGGTCATCTCGAACGGCTCACCGGTCAGGTAGGACTCATCCATCACGCCGTGCCCCTCGGTCACGACGCCGTCAACGGGGCAGATGTCGTGCGGGTAGATCACGAGTGTGTCGCCCACAGCGATCTCGTCGAGTGCGACGTCCGCAATGTCCGACCCCCGCTTCCGATGGGCGATCGAGGGCATCCGCTTGGCCAGCGCACCCAGCACCGAGGATGCGCTGCGCAGGGCGTAGCTCTCTAACGCCTCGCCGCCGGAAAGCATGAGGACGATGATCGAGCCAGCCAGGTACTCTCCCAGCAACACGGACGTAACAACCGATATGCCACCCAGCAGGTCGGAGCCGAACTCGCGCTTCAGGAGCTTGCGAAGCAGATCGTAGAGAAGGGGGAGGCCGCCGAGCGCGAGCGTGACCAGCAAGGGCATCTGGTAGGTGCCCGGAGCGGCGCGGACTCCGTAGCGGAGCGCAAGACTCGACAGGATGGCCACAACCGAAAGCGCTGCGATGACCGTGGACTTGCGATACCAGAGACTGGACAACGCACTCCGGGGAGACCCCGATGTCGTCTCTTGAATGTCCAAAGTGCACTTCCGATTCGCGAGGGAGCCTCGCCGGCCAGGCTCGTGCGAGGCAGGCGAATCAGGGTTGTGGCAATAGCCAGGCCGACCGCATTCGTAGCGAGTGCGTTGAACGCCGCACGCTCAATGTTTCATGCACGTTTGGTGGCGCGCAACTGCCCGTTACGGCCGTGACGCAGTAGGCACGACCTGCCGGACGTTCGGTGAAACGCGCAACGGCAGGTGATCTACTGGTGGACCACCACCGAAGTGGATTCCGCTGTCCAGGGCATCTCGGATGTTGTTGTGTTGTGCGCGGTGCACGCCAGCGTCGCGAGCGCGGATTGTGCGGAGCACGGCGTACCATCCGATCTACGGGTGCGTGGCACCACAGCGCCCTCCCCCGCCTTCTGCCCGAGAACTGCCATTTGCCCAGGCGCGTCTTGCTCTACCTCGACCGGGTGCGGACCGAGCGCGCGGCGGCCTGCTCGATGCACCACATCACCGACCTGCACGATGGTGCGGCGGAGCGCGTGCGCCCGAAGATCATGACCGTGGCGTCGACGATGATTGGACTTCTTCCCATCCTGTGGGGCACCGGCACCGGCGCGAGCGTCATGAAGTGCGTCGCCGTGTCGATGGTGGGCGGCATGCTCACCTCGACGGTGCTGACGCTGGTCGAGATACCCGCGGTGTACTCGCGCTGGCGGCAGCGTGCGCTCGTCGCGGCGGATCCTGGGAAGCCCATCGCGGCTCCTCCGATTTTGGTGCTTGCCCAGAGGCCGGCATGAACTCCGACCGCGGCCGGCATCAGCCCTGGGCAGCACTGGCCATGTTCAGCCTCTTGATCAACCTCGTCTGGGAATTGCTCGCCGTCTCGTTCTACGAAACGCACGCGCGGCTTCCGGGCGCGTTGAACCTTCCGATCGACTGCATGCAGGCATCGCTTGGCGATGTCGGTATCACGCTCGTGTCGTTCGCGGCGGCCTCGATGGTCTCGACGCAGCAATGGCTCCTCCGCCCCACGGTTCCAGCATGGGCCACCTATGTGGGCGTCGGGCTTGCCATCACCATCGTACTCGAGTACGTGAACGTCTACGTCCTTCACCGATGGGCGTATGGGAGCGGCATGCCCATCCTTGCGGGCATCGGCACGCTGCCGCTCGTGCAATGGCTCGTCCTTCCCCCACTCATTCTGTGGTTGGCACGGCGCCACCTTGCCTGAGATTCGGCCGCGCGGACCTTGCCCTGATCATGCTCGCATGATTGACGGGTGCACTAGTCGTGGGTTCGGAGCGGTGACGCGAAAGCATGAAGGAGGGAAGGCCGACCGCGCTCAAGGGGACCGCCACTTTACGGGCGATAAAAGACAGGCGCCGGTTCCGTCCGACTCGCTGGGCCTTCTATCACGATTGAAGGGCGGCGCACGTTTCCTGCATGGCAGCGTACGACACATCACAAACAGGTGCTGTCCGCCGCGCTGACGGTGGCGCCCCACGCGTTTGTCCGCGAGCGCTCAGTGTTGTTCCGCCTGCCTGGAGACGACTCTCGTGCAACACGTACTGGTGATTGACGATGACCCTACGGTCAGGAGCGTGCTGACACGCGGGCTCGCGTACGAGAGCTTCGCGGTGGGCACCGCCGGCACCGGTTCCCAGGGGCTGACGATCGCTCGCGACCACAAGCCTGACCTCGTGATTCTCGACGTCATGCTTCCTGGTTTCGACGGCTACGACGTCCTCCGCCGTCTGCGCAGCGCCGACGAGGACGTACCGGTGCTGATGTTCACCGCGCGTGACGAGGCAGCCGACAGGTTGCGCTGGGACGCTGATGTCTGCACGCGACCGGCTGGCCGACCCTCAGCCGGTGTTCAGTTGGGTCTTCAGAATGCGCGTGTATGGTTGACAGCAGCCTTTCTATGGGCGCGAGCCGCATGACAAAGGAGTCGCGATGAAGACCAGCGTCATCGAAGTGCACGACCTGCTCATCGCGTTGAGCGTCGATGATGTGGAAGAGCGGATTGCCACGGTGCCTGGTGTCGAAAGCACGACAGTGAATCACGCGGCTGGCACGGCGACCGTGCGTTACGACGAAACTCGGCTCGATGTCGCCGACATCAAGGCAGCCGTGCGCTTACGTGGGCATCAAGACGAGAGCGAGTCCCAGCCCGAGGCTGCTGCGGTGCCCACACCGGTCGCTGCGCCGGACGCGAAGCCGGTCACCCTCGACGCTGCCGTACCGCCGCCATCTGCGGCCGTTATCGCGCCGCCGTCTGCCGCGAGCGAACCCGACGTCCCCGCAGCCGATGGCAAGCCGAGCCACGCTGCCACGGACGAGCATCCGCCAGCGGCCGGCGCACCGAAGGATCCGCCCGTCCCACCGGCGGCATCAGCACCAGACCGTCACAAGGGCCATTCGGTACCAGGCGCCGCGCCTGCCATGCCTGCGGAGATGGCGCACGAGATGGGTCATGGCGGAAACGACCTGCCGGCCATGGTGCGCGACATGCGCAACCGCTTTTTCATATGCCTGATCTTCACCGTTCCGATCTTCATCTACGCGCCGATGGTGGGCATGTTCAAGCCGCCAGCGCCGCCGTTCGGCTTGAGGCTCAACCTCTGGCTGTTCTTGCTTGCCAGCGCCGCGATTGTCTATCCAAGCTGGCCGTTCTTCGTCTCCGCGTGGCGGGGGTTGAAGAAGCACACGCTGGGCATGGCCGCCCTCATCGTGTTGAGCGTGGGTACCGGATACCTCTTCAGTGTCGGCGCCACGTTCTTCTTCGATGGAGGAGGGCAGTTCTTCGAAGCCGCGAGTGTCTTGCTGGTGTTCATCCTGCTTGGTCACTGGCTGGAAATGCGCGCACGTGCGGGTGCGTCGTCAGCGATCAAGGCGCTGATGAATCTCACGCCCGCGAAGGCCTCTGTCATCCGGAACGGCGCCGAAGTGGAAGTGCCGACGGCGGACGTACTGGCTGGCGAGATTGTCGTCATCCGACCGGGCAACAAGATCCCGGTCGATGGTACGATCGAGACGGGCGACTCGCTGGTCGACGAGTCGATGCTCACCGGCGAATCGATGCCCGTGCAGAAGGGGCCAGGCGCCTCGGTGGTCGGCGCAACAATCAACACAAACGGCACCTTTCGCTACAAAGCGACGAAGGTGGGGGCCGACTCGGCGCTGGCGCAGATCGTGAAACTGGTGCAGGAGGCGCAGAACTCGAAGGCACCCGCACAACTCCTGGCGGACAAGGCCGCACAATGGCTGGTGATTGCCGCCATCGTCATCGGTCTCGTCACGTTTGGCGTGTGGTTCTGGATGATCGGACAACCGCTCCTCTTCGCGGTGACGATGACCATCACGG
>JANOIJ010000174.1:0-5855 GCA_031407575.1 Gemmatimonadaceae bacterium
CACTGGTCCGGCATGGCGAACCGCCGTTGGGCCATGACGGTCGATCTCGCGCGATGCACCGGATGCTCCGCGTGCGTCACGGCATGCTACGCCGAGAACAACATTCCCACCGTGGGCGCGGCGTGGCAGAACGCGACCATCTACGCCGTCGCAAAACCCGGGTTCAACATTACGCGGGGTCGCGAGATGAACTGGCTCCGTCTCGAGCGCTACTTCGAGGGCGCGGACGACGGCCACTTCACCGAGGATTTCGACGCGCGCTTCGTCCCGATGCTCTGCCAGCATTGCGGCAATGCACCATGCGAGCCCGTGTGCCCGGTGTACGCGACGTACCACGCGCCGGATGGCCTCAACGTGCAGGTCTACAATCGCTGCGTCGGCACGCGCTACTGCAGCAACAACTGCCCGTACAAGGTCCGCTACTTCAACTGGTTCGGGTACGGTGAGGAGGATCGCAAGCAGTACGCGTTCCCCGAACCGCTCAACTGGCAGCTCAACCCGGACGTCACCGTCCGCGGCAAGGGCGTGATGGAGAAGTGCACGTTCTGCGTGCAGCGCATCCGCGAGGCGGAGACGCGCGCGAAGTCCGAGGGGCGCGACCTCGTCGCCGACGAGTTCACAGTGGCGTGCGCGCAGGCCTGTCCGTCGCGCGCCATCACCTTTGGCGATGCGGCGGATCCGCGCTGGACGGTCTCCACGCAGGTCGAGGACAAGCGAGCGTACCATGTGTTCGAGGAGCTCAACACTTACACCGCGGTGGTCTATTTGAAGAAGGTCACCCATCCTGGTCCGGCGTCGCCGGCCAGGGCGTAAGGGAGTCGCGACCATGGCTACCATGGCTCAGCCGCGCACCGGCGATCAGGACTCCCAGCGGCCGAACGTCCCGTCGGCGGGCAACCGCCTGCCGGCCGTCAAGGACTACGAGCAGGTCGATCGCGAGATCATCGCCACGCTCCAGCCAACGGTCGGCTGGTTTGCCTTGCTCGGCCTGGCGATCTTCGCCCTCCTCATCGGCGCGGCATCGTGGACGTACCAGATCTATGAGGGACTTGGCGCGGCGGGCTATCACCCGCCGGTGATGTGGGGCGTCTACATCATCAGCTTCGTCTTCTGGGTCGGTATCGGTCACGCCGGCACGCTCATCTCAGCGATTCTGTATCTCTTCCGGGCTGGCTTCCGCACCACGATCTATCGCGCGTCTGAAGCGATGACGGTGTTCGCCGTCATGACCGCCGGCCTCTTCCCGATTCTGCACCTCGGGAGGCCGTGGAAGTTCTTCTGGTTGATTCCGTATCCCAACTGGCGGCTCGTCTGGCCGAATCCCAAGAGCCCACTCGTCTGGGACGTCTTCGCGATTCTGACCTACCTGACCGTGTCGGCGACGTTCTTCTACGTCGGCCTCATCCCCGACATCGCCGTGCTGCGGGACAAGGAGACGAACCCGATCCGCAAGCGCATCTTCGCCGCGCTCGCGCTGGGATGGCGCAACTCGGACAACGAGTGGCGCCACTTTGCGCGCGCCTATCTGTTCCTGGCCGCCTTTGCGACGCCGCTCGTGTTGTCGGTGCACAGCGTCGTGTCCTTCGACTTCGCCATGTCGCTCGTGCCGGGCTGGCACGCGACGATCTTCCCGCCCTACTTCGTCGCGGGCGCGATCTTCTCGGGCATCGGAATGGTCTTCACGATCATCATCCCGATCCGGAAGTACATGAAGCTCGAGCACTACGTCACCATCAACGACCTCGACGCGGCGGCGAAGCTCTGCCTCTTCACGTCGTGCGTCGTCGGCCTCGCGTACCTCACGGAGTTCCAGGTCGCCTGGATGTCCGGCAACAAGATCGAGCAGGAGTATTTCTGGAACCGCGTGTTCGGCCAGTGGGCGTGGGCCGCGTGGATCATGCTCATCTGCAACATGGTGCTGCCCATCTCGCTGTTCTCGCAGAAGCTGCGACGCAACACCACCTGGTTGTTCATCCTCTCGATCTTCATCAACATCGGGATGTGGTTCGAGCGCTTCGTCATCGTCATCCCGTCGCTGTCGCACGAGTTCTCGCCATGGCAGTGGGGCGGTTACATGCCCACATGGGTGGACTTCGGCATCCTGATCGGTTCATTCGGTTGGTTCTTCATGTGGTTCCTGCTGTTCATCCGGCAGTTGCCCGTCATGGCCATCGCCGAGATCAAGGAGATCCTGCCGCCGAGGATGAAGCACGTGCATCGCGAGCACCACGCCGCGACGCACGGCACGATTGGACATCCGGCCTCGCCGGCCGTCGATGGAGGGACGCACTGATGCAAGGTGTGATCGCCGCTTTCGCCGAGCTCGACTCGACCGTTCATGCGATCGAGGACCTCCGCAAGCAGAACTTCCGCGACATCTCGGTGTTCAGCCCCACGCCGCGCCACGAGCTCGAGGACGCGATCGCTGCGCCGAAGAGCAACGTGCGCCGCTTTACGCTCATTGGTGGGCTGAGCGGCCTGACGTTCGGCTACTGGATTCCCATCTGGATCTCCGACTACTGGCCCCTTGTCGTCGGCGGCAAGGCCGTCGCGAGCTGGATACCCTACACCATCATCGGTTTCGAGCTGATGGTGCTCGTGGGCTCGCTGTCCACCGTCTTCGGCATGTTCGCGCTCTCTCGCATCCCTCGCCTCACCATGACCGTCGGCTA
This sequence comes from Gemmatimonadaceae bacterium, assembly GCA_031407575.1. Classification (GTDB taxonomy): domain Bacteria; phylum Gemmatimonadota; class Gemmatimonadetes; order Gemmatimonadales; family Gemmatimonadaceae; genus AG11. Next base: position 2,673 of record JANOIJ010000174.1, read on the forward strand.
TGATCCGCGCTTCAGCCACGGCGACTTTGGCGTCTGGGTCGCCGCCGGGCCCGATCGTGCGCCCGAAGCCACCGAGCTGCTGCGCAAGCATGGCGCGCTGGAGGTTCGCAATGAGCGCTAACGCTTGTCATCCTGAGCGCAGCGTTTGTCATCCTGAGCGCAGCGAAGGATCTGCACCCATTTGTCATCCTGAGCGCAGCGAAGGATCTGCACTTGTTTATCGTCACGAGAAAAGAGAGGGACCTGCTTTTCTCCGCCGTTCCCTCGCACTCGCCATCATCCCGGTGCTGGGCGCCTGCTCCTGGTTCACCGATTTCAAGGAACAGCCGAAACCCGATCCCTGGGAGACGTCAAGCGACAGCGTGGGCATGCGCGGCAATCCGCAGAATTCAGTCTCCGTCTACGGCACCGCCGTGCCCGCGTACGCCGTCTCCTACACGCCCGGCATCGCGCAGCTCGATTCCATGGCGCCGCTCCAGAACCCCGTGCCCGCTGATGCGCGGTCACTGCACAACGGGCGCATGTACTACTCGATCAACTGCGCCGTCTGCCATGGCGACGCGGGCAAGGGTGACGGACCGGTCGCGAAGACCAAGGTCATCTTTCCGCCGCCGCTCATGGGCGCGTCCGCCGAGGGAAGAACGGACGGCTACCTCTGGGCCATCATTCGCAATGGCCGTGGCGCCATGCCCTCCTACAATCGCATCGAAGAGATGGATCGCTGGGACGTCGTGAACTACGTGCGCGGCCTGCAGGGCAAGTATCAGGTCGCCATCGGACCGGTCGGCCTCCCGGGCGAGACGGGCGACAAGCTTCCCGGGTACACGCGCGAGGGTCCGGCGCGTCCATCGCCGTACTACAAGCATGCCGGCTCGCAGGCGGACGAGAGTCGCGGCTTTGCGTTCCCGCGCCCGGCTGCGGTCGCGCCGACCAACCCCGTTCGGTCCGACTCGGTGCTCGTATCACCCGTCCCGCCCACGCCGGCGCCCGCACCAACAACGCCTCCTGCCACTCCCCCGACGGGAGGTGCGCGGTGAGCCTGCATCCCGTGCGCACCCCGACGCGCGACGAGATCGTCGCCGCCTATACCAAGCCGATCCCGGCTGGTCTCGTCACCGCGTGCCTCGCGCTGGCGGCCATCGGCACGCTCGCGTTCATCGCGGGCGCGTTCATGGACGCCGACCGCGCCTGGCGCGCGTTTCACGTCAACTGGCTCTACTTCACGGTGTTGTCGTCCGCGGGCGTGATGTTCGTCGCCGTGCAGCGCATCACGACGGCGCGTTGGTCGCGCCCCATCATCCGCTTCCAGGAAGGCTACGTGGCCTTCCTGCCTGTGGCGTTCGTCATGCTGCTGCTCAGCGTCTTCCTCGGAAAGGACCATCTATTTCCGTGGACGCACGAAGTCCCGCCGGTGCACGAGAAGGTCACGTGGTACAACGCCACCTTCCTGTCCGCTCGCGTCATCTTGTCGTTCGGAATCATCACGGCGCTTTCGCTCTGGTACATCTATACGTCGCTTCGCCTCGACGTGGGACACCTGCCCGAGGCCGGCGCCAAGTGGGCCGCGGGGTTGCGCGCGCGCATGCGCAACGGCTTCGGTGAGGAGCGCCGCGAATTGCACAGCACGCATTCGCTCCAGGGCAAGCTCGCCGTCTTCCTCGCGATGGCGTTTGGATACGGATGGACGATTCTCGCCTTCGATCTCTCGATGGGCCTGTCGCTCCACTTTCAGAGCACGCTGTACGGGTGGTGGTTCTTCATGGGCGGCTGGCTTTGCTCGCTCACCCTGTTCTCCTTGCTCGTCATGGCGTGGCGCCGCTTCCTCGGCGCCGAGTCGCTGATCACGGAGAACCACTTCCACGATCTCGGCAAGCTGTGCTTCGCGTTCACGGCGTTCTGGGGCTACCTCACGTTCAGCCAGTTCCTGATCATCTGGTACGGCAACATGGGCGAGGAGACGCACTGGCCGCGCCTCCGCCTCATCGAGCCGTGGGTGCACTTCTCCGTCTCGGCCGTGATGTGCGTGTTCTTCGCGCCCTTCTTCGGCCTGCTCTCGCGCGCTGCCAAGGTCTATCGCCCCACGTTTGCGCTGTTCGCGTCGATCTCGCTCGTCGGCATGTTCCTCGTGCGGTACCTCGAGGTCTACCCGTCGCTCTACGGCGTGATTCCAAAGAACCCCTTTGGCTTGTGGGAAGTGGCCATCACGCTGGGGTTCATCGGCATCTGGGGCAGTTGCTACATGGCGTTCATGAACGCGTTCCCGCGCATGCGCGTGACGCTCATGACGTCACCGTATCGCGATGAGGTCCAGATCCCCGTGGATGCCAAGACGATGGAGCCGCTGCCGGCGCACGAATAGGGACCGCACGGCGATCGGCGAACGGCGAGGACCCCCAGGTCCTCGCCGTTTTCGCCGTCCAGAGCACGCCGTCCAGAGCACGCCGTCCAGAGCACGCCGTCCAGAGCACGCCGTTCGTCGTTCGCCGTTCGCTATGCGAGCATCGCCCTCAGCGTAGACAACGGCACGGCGCCTGTCTGTCGCTTCACTTCGCGGCCGCCCTGAAACACGATCGACGTCGGTATCCCGCGAATCTGGAAGCGAGACGCCGTTCGCTGTGCCTGGTCCGTGTCCACCTTGGCCACCAGCGCGCGCCCGACCGTCTCGCGCGCGAGCGTGTCCACCGACGGCGCCATCATCTTGCACGGGCCGCACCAGTCCGCGTAGAAGTCCACGAGCACCGGGACGTCCGTCTCCGCGATCACCCGGTCGAAGCTCGCGTCGTCCAAGTGCATCGGATGATCGAGCGCGATCGCGGTTCCGCACGCGCCGCACTTCGGACCGTTGGCCGCCCGGTCCGCTCGAATGCGGTTCCATTTTCCGCAACTGGCGCAGCGGAGCGTGAGGCGTGGTGCCGTGGTCGTATCAGGGGTCGTCATGTCGCTTCTCGCTCCGGTGGCCGCTCGTTATCTTCCGTTCTGCAAGTTTGGGGGCGTTAGCTCAGCTGGGAGAGCGCCTGGTTTGCAACCAGGAGGTCATCGGTTCGATCCCGATACGCTCCATCGACTCAGGGTGCACGCGGCCACGCGATTGTACCGTTGTTTTTCTCGGTTCGTGAAGCAAAGCATGGTGATGAGGCGAGGCAGGTCTCGGCGACGAGACCTGCCTCTTCATTTGCGCGCTGC
>JANOIJ010000232.1:0-29205 GCA_031407575.1 Gemmatimonadaceae bacterium
CAGCGCATCTATTGGCTCGACCAGGTGCACGCACCGCTCGCGCGTGCCTTGCTCGCGCTGATGGACGATGCGCCGCGGCCAACGCAGGCGGCGCGGACGGTGCTGGCCTTTGCGGCCCAGTCAGCGGTGCCGGTGCGCATCGACGCCGGCACGCTCATGGTTGGCGTTTGGCGTGACGACGTGGCACCGAGCGTCATCTACGACCTGGAGCTGCTGTTCGGCGCCCCCGTCCAGGTGCATCGCGTAAGCGAGGACGACGCACGCTCGGCTATCCGCCGAGCGTATGGCGAGTCGAGCGCACAGTCGCTGATCGATTCCATCGATGCGGACGTCGGTGGTGATGACGCGGACGCGCCGGCGATCGACGATCTCCGTCTCCTCGCCAACGAGGCCCCGGTGATTCGTCTCGTGAGCATGCTGCTCACCGAAGCGCTCGAGGCGCGCGCGAGCGACGTGCATCTCGAGGCGTATCCCGATGCGTTGCGCGTGCGCTATCGTGTGGACGGCGTATTGCAGGAGGCGCCATCACCGCCGCGGAGCATGGCGCCTGCGGTGATCAGCCGGCTCAAGGTGATGGCCAATCTCGACATTGCGGAGCGTCGCCTGCCGCAGGATGGCCGCATTCGCCTGCCGTTGCAGGACCGCCAGGTGGATGTGCGTGTGTCCACCGTGCCGACGCTGCATGGCGAGAGCGTGGTGCTTCGGTTGCTCGACAAGGAAGCCGGCACGCTGGACATGACGTCGCTCGGGATGACGGACGTCGATCTCGCGCGACTCGAGGATGTGTTAACGCGTCCGCATGGCATTGTGCTCGCGACCGGTCCGACGGGATCGGGCAAGACGACGACGCTGTACGCCGCGCTGCAGCGATTACGCACGGGGCGCGAGAAGATCCTGACGGTGGAAGATCCGGTGGAGTATCAGCTCGTCGGGATTCCGCAGGTGCCGGTGAACGAGAAAGTCGGCGTGACGTTCGCGAGTGCGCTGCGCGCATTGCTGCGTCAGGATCCGGACGTAATGCTCGTGGGTGAGATTCGCGACGGTGAGACGGCGGAGATCGCGACGCAGGCGGCACTGACTGGGCACCTCGTGCTCTCGACGCTGCACACCAACGATGCTGCCGGCGCTCTTACGCGGCTGGTGGATCTTGGCGTCGCGCCGTTTCTCGTGTCGGCGACGGTGGAGGCGGTATTGGCGCAGCGTCTCGTACGCACGGTGTGTCGCGTGTGCGCAGCGCGCGTGCCCGCGACCGAGGCGGAGCGTGCGACGCTCGGCATGCCGAGTCTAACGCATGTGACGCGCGGGGTGGGCTGTGCGGCGTGTCGCAACAGCGGGTACTCCGGACGCACCGGCGTGTACGAGCTGCTTGTAATGGACGACGCGATGCGCGTGGCGATTACGTCGGGCGATGGCGCGCCCGCGGTGCGCGCGATTGCGCGTGCGGAGGGGATGCCGGTGCTGCGCGACGACGGCGCGCGGTTGGTGGGCGAGGGGGTGACGACGCCCGAAGAGGTGTTGCGGGTGTGTCGAGCGTAAGCATCTGGGAGTTTTACGCAGCACATCGAGGACGGCGCGAGGAACGCGTCCCTCCGCTGCGGTTTACTGCCGTCGATGAGCGTGTGCCGTGGCTCTCCGCGAGGTTCAGCTATTGTAGAGTCGATACAAAGGCCACCTTGCCGATACTCGCGCGAGCGGTAGGTTCTCCAACTCGCGTTGACATCCGGGCATTCTTTGCAGGACTTCGCCTGGCACACGGGACCGCGATCAGCACCTTCGGCGCATTCCGTTCACCCTTGAGGGCTACGGGGTCGCCAGCGCCGAGTACTCCCTTCCGACGGACCCGAAACAAATGCTCGTCCCGCCTTCCGGTCGCGCCCCAGCGCGCGCACGTCGCGCGTTGCCGTTCGTCGTCTGCCTCGCCGTGGTCCTGCTCACGGGGATGGCCAACCTGGGCGAAGCACGCAGCGCACCGGGCTGGATGTCGCGATTCATGAGGGTGATGCCGCGCCGCGCGGAGCCGCCCGTCGCGCGCGTGATGCCGGCGTTTGACAGTGTCGTGGTGTTCGGGCCCAAGCTCTTTTCCAATACCAACTCAGGTGCGGCGGCCATGCACTGGGTGGAGGCGTTCACCGTTGCGTCACCCGACAGTAGCGGCTACGTCATTCGTATCACCAACGGACCGTCCGGGCTGAACCGGTCGACGACGGGGACGATCCGCATCAACAATCGAACGGTCATCATCGGGGAACAACTCGCACAAATTGCGGCGGGAGCGACCAAGGATTTTCCAATCCTCGTGGCCGCGACTGACACGATGACCGTTGACCTGAGCGCGAGTACCGCGATCAGCGTCTCGATCGTGTCGCTCCCCGATCCGCGCTTCGTGATCTTCGGTCCCATGACCTACATCCGCGTTGACGCGCAGGAGACAAAGACGGACACGTTCATGCTCCCGATCGCGGGGGTGATGCCGGCCTATCTCTGTGTCAGGAACGGCAACCCAGACGGTACGCTCCGGGATCCAGGGCTTCGCGTGACCTTGAACGGGACGACCGTTGTCAGCAACCTGGAGACGCCGTCGAACGTGCGGGGTTCCTGAAGCCGATACCGCTCCTGAGCCAGAACATCATCAGTGTCAAGCGGATTGTCGGAGGAACCCCGTTGAACGGGTCGAAGCTCACAATCTGTGTGATGGCGACGGACGCGATGCGTCCAAGGGTCACGATCACGACGCCGGCACCGCAGGCCATCACGAATCAAGCAGCGGTCACGGTGTCGGGCGTGGTCGTCGAGCAGACGGCCGTGCACATCAGGCTCAACGGTGCACAGGCAACCGTGACGCCCGACACGGGCGGTCGCACGAACTTCACGGGCAGCGTACCGCTCACGCAGGAGGGGGCCACCGTCATCACGGTGACGGCCATCGACGCGGCGAACAACCGCACCGATTCCACTCGGACCGTCATTCGCGATACACAGGCTCCGGCAGCAACGCTCAACGGATTGCCGGCGACGCCGAGCTATCGAAGCGACACCACGCTGACGGTAACGGGCACAATCACCGATGCGACGGCGGCGACGGCGAACATCAATGGATCGCCCGTCGTGATCGACTCGGTGACGCACGCGTACTCGAAGACGCTCGCCCTCCAGCGCGGGTCGAACTTCGTGACGCTGACGGTCACGGATGCGGCGGGGAACATCACCACGGTCGTGCGGCAGGTGACGGTGGATGTGGTGGCGCCGACGCTGGCTGTGCCGACGCCGCAGGATGGGTTGGTGACGAAGGTGCCGACGTCGCATGTGACCGGAACAGCGACGGCGTCGACAGCGGTGGGTGTCACCGTGAATGGGGTGGCCGTCACCTTGGGAGCCGGGGGTACGTTTGCAACCGATGTGATGCTGCTCGAGGGTCCGAATACCATTACGGTTGTCGCGACGCAGGCGGCGGGACTCACGACCACTGTGTTACGGCACGTCACCTTGGATACGCAGGCGCCAGCGCTCGTGGTGAGCACGCCGGCGGATGGAGCGACGGTTTCGTCGGACAGCATCGCCGTCAGCGGGACGGTGACTGATGCGACAGCGGTGCGGGTGACCGTGAACGGTGCAGCCACCTCGCTGTTTGGTGGTCAAGGGTTCTCGAAGATGGTCGCGCTCGTGCCGGGGCCCAACACGATCACGGTGATCGCGACGGACTCGGCGACGAATAGCACGACGGTGGTGCGGAGTGTGACGCGGACGGTCCCGGGCGGAAATCTTCCTCCGGATCCTGCGACTGTCGCGCCGGCGATCGATCGCACCGTGGCAACGACAGTCTCTGCGAGCACGGCCTTCCTGTACACCGGCACGAATCCCATTCAAACCGGTGTCGCAAGCGGTACGATTCAACCGTTTCAGGCGTCCGTGGTGCGTGGCAAGGTTCTCGTGCCAAGTGGACAACCGTTGTCGGGAGTGAGGATATCCGTTCTGAATCACCCGGAGCTCGGACAGACACTTTCGCGACCCGACGGGATGTACGACTTGGCCGTGAATGGCGGTGGCCCGCTGACGCTCGTCTTTTCAAAGGCGGGGCTACTGACGTCACAGAGGCAACTCGTGGTGCCGAGTCAGCAGTGGGTGACACCGGATCCAGTGGCGCTCGTCCAACTGGATAGTGTCGTAACCGTGGTCGATCTCTCGCAGCCGGCCAGCGTGGCGAGGGGCAGTATCACCACTGATGCGGCGGGGACGCGTCGCTCGACGATGATCTTCGAACAGGGTACCGTGGCCACGATGGTGATGCCGAATGGTTCCACGCAGCCCATCACGACTCTCGCGGTGCGGGCGACGGAGTACACTGTGGGGCCCAATGGCCCACTGGCGATGCCAGCCAGCTTGCCGGCGCGTAGCGCGTACACGTATGCGGCCGAGCTGAGCGTCGATGAGGCGGAGGCCGCAGGCGCGTCGAGCGTCACCTTCTCGAAGCCCGTCGCCGTGTATCTCGAGAACTTCATCGGATTTCCCGTTGGCGGCATCGTGCCGGTGGGGAGCTACGATCGCGCGCGCGCTACGTGGGTGCCGGAAGCGAATGGTCGCGTGGTGAAGGTGCTGACGGTGAGTAACTCAACCGCGACACTCGACGTCGATGGAAGTGGGTCCCCCGCGAGCCAGGCGGCGTTGGACTCGCTCGGCGTGACCTCTGCAGAGTTGGGCCGACTCGCGCTGCTATATCAACCGGGGCAGACGTTGTGGCGCTTCACGACACGTCATTTCACGCCGTTTGACTGCAATTGGGCGCCGCTGGACAAGAACTTCGAGCCGCAACAAGAGCCGCCGACATCTGGTGATCAGGACAAGGATGGGAAGCGCTCCGACGACCAGCCGAAGTGCAAGGGGTCAATTATCGGCTGTGATCGACGCACGCTTGGAGAAACAATCGGTCTTACCGGATCGCCCGCCGTGCTGGTATACGCCAGCGAGCGTTCCGCAGGGTTTCGTCCAGCGTACGTGTTCGATGTGGCACTGAGCGATGGCGTGCCACAAACGGCGCTGGACATAATCACCCACATTCTTCTTCGTGTTGAAGTCGCGGGGCGGGTCGTCATAGACTCCTTCGCACCGGTCGCCAATCTGCATGTACCCGTGCAGTGGGACGGACGCGACGCGTATGGGCGCGTCGTCCAGGGACCGGCAATGATGCGAATCGAACTGGGATATCGCTTTCTACGCGATTCAGCCGCATACGGTCGACCTGTGTCCAGCGGCGCGAGTTTTGGGCAATCCTCCGGCACCGCACTCCAGCAGTTGATGCTGTGGCCCGAGATACGGTGGCAGACGGTGCTCGAGAAGCCCGTCGGCAGTTGGAGCAACGTGCCGTTATCGCTCGGAGGATGGAGCCTCTCGACACATCACGCCTACGACCCGGTCTCGGGAATCCTTTACACCGGTGATGGCGAGCATCGGAGTGCGCGCAATCTCAACCACACTCTTTCGCGTGTGGGCGGGGTGCTGGACCCTGCGAGTTTCGTGGCCAATGAGGATGGAAGCATTCTCATGGCTGACGATCGGACCGGGACGGCAGGAGGGCAGATCTTCCGGATTGCACGTGACGGCACGAAGACGGTGTTCGCAGGCAACGGTTCGTCGACATTCTCTGGTGACGGCGGTCCCGCGTTGCAGGCCGGCATGAACCCTACCTGGATCGCGAAGGGTCCGGACGGCAGCATCTTCGTGTCCGATGACGTCGCGCGCCGCATTCGACGCATTGATCCCAACGGCATCATCACGACGATCGGGGGCAACGGCGCGTGCACCGACGCGGGTGATGGAGGGCCAGCCATTCTCGCCGGGTTTTGCACCACTGACGCGCTGGCCGTTGGCGCGGATGGTAGCGTGTATGTCACCGGGTTTGACAGCCAGTCGGCGCGCGTGCGACGTATCGGACCGGACGGCGTGGTTACCCATTTTGCCGGCGATGATAGTCGTTCCTGCGGTTTCGGGGACGTGATGCTGTGCCGAGACAGCGTTCCGGCGCTCAACGAGCCGATGGGCTTCGCCTACAAGCTCGCCATTCACCCAGACGGAAGCGTGTTGATCTGGGACGACCAGACTCTGGTGCTCTGGAAAGTGAATCCCAGTGGCGTCCGGACGCGATTTGCCGGCATCGACGATGGAACCTACCAAAACGACGGAGATGGTGGTCCTGCGCGGCTTGCGCACTTTGACGGTTCTGCCACAGCATTGGCCATTGGCCCGGATGGCAGCGTGTATGTCGCGCTATTCTCAGGCGTCGTCCGGCGCATCGACCCGACGGGCATCATCACAACGGTCGCAGGAAACGGGCGATCCTGTGGATCAAGCCCGTTGCCCGCATGTCAGACCGGCGATCGACGCAACGCGCTTCATGATCCGTTGCCAAGTCTCTACGCAATCACGGTCTCTCAGGACAACGTCCTCTTCATTGGTGACAACCAACTGAAGGCCGTGTTTCAAATGACCAAACCGCTACCCGGTTTCGATGGCGATGCGATGTTGCTCGCGTCCGCAGACGGCGCGGAATTGTACCGTTTCGACGGCGCAGGGAGGCATCTCACTACGATCGATGCGACGACCGGTGTCGTGGCAATGACTTTTGCGTACGATGCCACCGGCCGCCTGATCAGCATGACCTCCGCAGATGGCGATGTCACGACTATTGATCGCGCGGCAGATGGAACACCGCTCGCGATCGTGAGTCCATATGGACAGCGCACTACGCTGACAATCGGAACGGATGGCTACCTATCCGCGATTCGCGCTCCAGGGGGCGAAACCGATCGGTTCACCTACGGTGTGGCGGGGCTACTGGCGACGAGAACGGAGAACAACGGCGCACTGCATCAGTTCACCTACGACGCCGTTGGGCAGCTTGTCTCGGACATCAATGCCGATGGTCTCACGCAGACGCTCACGACCACACCGACTGCGACGGGGAAGCAGGTGACTCTCTCATCGGGCACATCGGAAGTCCGATCGTTCACGGTAGAAACGCTTCCAAACGACGCCTATAGGCGGACGACCACGAATGCCGCAGGACTGTCGACAACCACCGTTGCGACAGCGGCGGATTCGACACGAGTTGTTCAACCAAACGGAACGGTCATCACGTCCGTCGCCTCCGCCGATAGCCGGTTTGGAATGCAGGCGCCAGGCGGGACGACAGTGCTCACGTTGCCGAGTGGATTGACACGCACTGTGCGCGTCGCCGAGGGGACCATCCTGGCGACCCCTAACGATCCGTTGTCGCTCGTGCAGCAAACCGATTCACTGATCGACAACGGCGTTGTCTCGACCAGTGTCTACGATGCCACCGTACGAAGCATGACTTCGCGGTCGTCACTCGGGCGAGTCTCGACTACGCTCCTCGACTCCCTTGGTCGTGTCGTCCGCGCCTCGACCGGTGGATTGTCGACGACGCTGTTGAGCTACGATCCGCGTGGCCGAGTGCAGCAAGTCGTGGATGCTGGACGCTCCACCACCATGTCGTACGATGCAACCGGATGGCTTGCCACCATCACCGATGCACTTGGTCGCGTCGTTCAGTTCGCCAACGACTCGGTCGGGCGTCCGCTTTCCATCCAGGATGCGGCCGGCACCGTTGGGTTCGCATACGATAGCGCGGGGAACCTCCGAACGCTGACTCCAGCCGGCCGACCAGCCCACAGTTTCACGTACACGCTTGGCGGCTTGCCGCTCACCTACGACGCGCCAATGGTTCCGGGCGTCGGCAGCACTACGACACGCTACCGATACGACGCGGATCTGCGACTACGCAGTGTGGTGCGCGCTTCGGGCGACTCGATTACAACGACTTACGATGCCGCGGGCCGCCCCACGACACTCACGCACGCGGACGGGACGACAACGCTCAGCTACAGTGCAGTGACCGGCGCGCTTTCGACGGCGAGTACCAGCGCCGGCGGTAGCTACGCACTCACGTACGACGGCCCGTTGGTCACGAGCGCCACCCTTTCAGGTCCGGTTAGCGGGACGGTCAACTTCACATACGACGCGTTCCTCCGACCTTCGTCCGTGTCGGTCAACGGTAGTCCGGTGGCACTTGTATACGATTCGGACGGCTTGTTGCTCACAGCGGGTGCGTTCGCCTTCACGCGCAACGCAACGAACGGGCTGGCGACCACCTCGGTCGTGGATGGGGTGACAACCACGTTTGCGTATGACTCCGCCGGTGTCGTCAACGGAGCAACAACGTCATCAGCCGCAACCACGCTTTACGCGTACACGCTGACGCGTGATGTGCTCGACCGCATTGTCCGCAAGGTGGAGACGATTGGCGGAGGTACGATCGACTGGGGATTTGCCTACGACTCTGCGGGGCGGCTCAGCGCCGTCACCCGCGACGGAGCCGCGTCGGCAGCATACGAGTACGACGCGAATGGCAATCGCACTCGTCGCACGTCGGTCACCGGCGTCGAGCAAGGCGTGACGGATGCGCAGGACCGACTCAACTCATACGGTGGAACGAGCTATCAGTACACCGACGCAGGTGAGCTGCGGCTCGCGATCACCGGACCAGATACCACGACTTATCACTACGATGCGATGGGAGCGCTCCGTTGGGTCACGCTGCCAAGCGGAACGCGCATCGACTACGTGATCGACGCGCTGGGCCGGCGGATCGGGAAGAGAGTGAATGGCGTACTCACTCAGGGCTTCGTGTACGAGAGCGAGCTGCGCATCGCGGCGGAGCTTACACCGAGCGGTGCGGTGTTGAGTCGCTTCGTATACGGGACGCGGGCAAATGTACCCGAGTACATGGTACGCAACTCAACGCGCTATCGAATTGTCACGGATCATCTCGGCTCAGTGCGACTCGTAGTAGATGCTACCACCGGCGCGGTACAACAGCGGCTTGACTATGATGAATACGGACGGGTGGCGGCGAATACGAATCCAGGGTTTCAGCCGTTCGGCTATGCAGGCGGGCTGTTCGACGATGCAACCGGATTGGTGCGATTCGGTGCTCGGGACTACGACGCTCGGGTGGGTCGGTTTACGAAAAGGGACCCGCTCGGGCTCGTCGCAGGCGCAAATGTATTTGTTTATGCGGAAGGGAATCCCGCAACCCATACGGATCCAACTGGGAAGGACATCAATGACGCTGCTGATTTTGCAGCTGGCTTTGGGGACGTAGTCACCCTCGGCGCAACCAAGTGGATTCGCGGCCTGATCGATGCGAACGGAACGCTCGACCAATGCAGCGCGTTTTACAAGGCTGGGGAATGGACCGGCTTCGCAGCGGATCTCGCGCTTGGGCTCGGCGGAGGCATCAAGGCCGCCGGAATCAAGAAGGCCGGGAAGGAGTTCTCCCATTGGCTGCCCAAGCGGCTGGGCGGTCCGCGATCACTCCTGAACGGAAACTTTGTGACGGCGGCGCAGCACGCCCTCTCCGACCCGTATCGCTACCGTTTCATGAAGCGCGCGTGGAAAGCACTGAATCCCATGCCAAATAGATTGATTCAACAATACGTGCGCATCCCGAACGTCCTAAAGGGATCACTGTTCGGTGTCGGCATTGGGAGCGCGGGGATGTCGCTCAATGACCCTGACTGCGGGTGCCAGTGATGGGCTGGCTCAACTCTCTGTGGAACGGCAGCTCAACTCTGCGCCAACACGAGGCATGGGTGCTGTCTGAAGTAGCTGGGCAATTGTCACCATCGGGTGCCGACAAGCTCCGGCAGCAAGTGGCTTCGGTGAACAAGGTCCAACGATTTGCGGACGATATGGAAGTAAACATGTACCACATCGAGAGAGGAAAACCACAGTTCGATGAGCGGCTGTGCTTTCCGAACAAGGCACCCGAAATCCGTCTTGCGGCGGTGACTATGCGCGCAACCGGCATGAAAGAGCTTGTGCGCGCCGACGTATGGCTCGCCCACGGCCGCGTCTTCTCGATCGCGTTCAGCTGCGCGCCACGATTGTGGGCCAACGTGTCGTGGACAAGCGAGAACGTGAGACTGTCGGCGGACCCGATGGAGCGGGAGACTCACCCTATCGCAATCGCTGCCAGTAGAGCTCAGCAAGACCACCTGGAACGCTGGCTGGATGTCGACGCGAAACACTTTGGCATCTCCAAGGCGCTCGCGCCCGCACCAAGCGATCTGCAAGCCAGCGAACTGAATCAGCCAGGATATGCGCTGCCCACCGACCTCAAAGAACTATTCCAAGTAACAGGTGGGTTCTTGGTGGCTGGCATCACTGTTCACGGTCCATCCTCGCTGCGAACAGTGATTGTGAAGCAGGGAGAGTTTGCGGTCATCGCGGAGAGCCCGAATGGGGAATTGCTCGCGCTGCGACGCGACGACCGCACGAAGTACTGGCACTTGAGCCCAGAATTCGAATTGCCTGTCGAAGCTGGCCGCGATCTGCGGTCGAGTCTACAGGCATTTCTGCAGAGAAATGCTTTCCCCAGCTAGGTCTGCTACTGCCTGAATAGTCCGTGAAGAGTGACGGAGGCGACGGCGGCCGTCTGGGAGGTATGCCTCGTCCTCCATGATTCGGGTACAGCACCGCTGCGCAACTAGTGAGAAGGAACGGTGACGATGCCGCGAGCGTTATTGCACGGTCCAGCAAAACGGACCGGGGCTGGACCGCGGGCATCATTGGCCCTGGCCTTGCCAAGGCAGGCAAAAGCGTCTGGGACGCCCTGAAGAATGAGTGTGAGTGTGCAGCCCGATAAAGCGGACGGCGAGCGAGTCCTTTTGCTGTGGGACAGCATAAGGTTCGGGTGGTTTTGGCGAGTCCACGTACGACAGGGCGCAGTGCTTCGTGTTCAAAAGATAAGAATGATGGACCATAACGAAGACACCCACGGCGTCCTTGCCCAATGGGTGCTGGCGGGGCAAAAAACGACCATGGGCTTCATATTTGACGCTTGGCAAGCCGATCGCCCAGAAGAACCTTCGAAGCACCTGACCATCCTCGTCAACGAGCGATTGCTCGGCGACGGGTACGCCACGCCACGGATACGATTTCAACAGGGTTTCTTCGAGCGAGACATTTCGATCGAGGCAGACGACGGCTGGACCTTCCACGCTCGTTACAATGCGCCGTGGTTGCGTGAGACCTTTCGACAGTTCACGAGCGGCGGCATGGTTGATTCCTTCCCTGTGGACTTTGTCGAGCGACTCATCGCAGCTGTCCGCTCCTATCGCCCACAGTGGCTCGTTGAAACCTTTACGAGCGTAAAAGGCGAGCGATGAACTCTGCCCGTTTCGTGATCGGCGCCCGTGTTCGCCCGCATGTGATGGTACGGGCGACGCCCTGAAGAAGGAGTGTGAATGTGCAGCCCGATGAGACGGACAGTGAGAGAGTCTTCTTGCTGTGGGACAGCGCGAGATTCGACTGGTTATGGCGAGTCCGCGTGCGACACGGGGCAGTGCTTCGTGCTGAAGAGACAAAAGGGAGGGGCGTCAACGAACACCCTCACGGTGTCCTTGCCCAATGGGTGCTGGCTGGACAAAGGACGACCATGGGCTACCTGTCAGCAGCACGCCGAGACGATGTCCCAGAAGCTGCGGACACTGCGAAGCACATGCTCATCATCGTCAACGAGCGATTGCTCGGCGACGGGTTGGCAACACCACGGCTTCGATTCCAACAGGGCTTCTTCGAGCGAGACATTTCGGTCGAGGCAGATGACGGTTGGAACTTCCACACACACTACAAGGCACCGTGGTTGCGTGAGATGATCCGAAAGCTCACGGTTGGCAACATGGTTGATTCCTGTCCCGTTGACTTCGTCGAGCGGCTCATCGAAACTGTCCGCTTCAATCGCCCCCACTGGCTTGTTGAACCTTGATGAGCAGTAACCGAGGCCCGTGACAGCGGACTGCAAGCAGGCATGGGATGGGAGCGCCGCCTTGCAGCTGGCGAGATCGTGAAGCGTCGCCTCTACGTTGTTGCCGGACCTGCGCTGTCGCTTGCAATCCAGAAGGATCAAGGACGCGAGATACTCCAAAGGACTCCCATGCGACTGCCGGCTGCATTGCTGCTGCTCGCGATCCTGAGCACGCGCGCGGGCGCGCAAGCGAGCACCGATACCCTTGCGCACGGCTGGCCGCACAACGGCTGGGTCAGCCTTGGGTTCGGCACCGGATCGAACGCGTTCATGTCCTCCGGCTTTGCGGGAGTGGCGTCCGCGTGGTACACAGTCGGTCCCGTCGCCATGGGTGTCAGGACAGCCAGCACATCGAGGTCGGGATTGGTGTCGTCCACGGATGACGTCGTGCAGGATGTCGCCGCCCTGATCGGATTGCGCACGCCAGCGCGTCGGGCCGTCTTCCTCGGCGCACTTGGATACGGTCGTGCCTCGGTTCGCCCAGGGAACTCGGACGCCAACGGGCTGGCGTACTCACTCCAGGCAAGCGTGAACTACAGGATAGTCGGCATCGCCGCAGAGCTGTTCGGCGCCGAGGGCGCCGGTCGCGCGAGTTTTCGCGGCGTTGCGCTGAGTCTCCAGCTTGGATGGTTCGGGCGCTGACGCACTACCTCGGCAGGTAGCTCTCGCTTGGCGGAATGGAAATCACAGTCACGCCGGCCGAGCGCGCCGCGTCCATCGCGGCCAACACGCCCTGGTAGCTGACGTCCCGATGGCCGGCCACCTGGAGAATCTTGTCCGGACGCCCATCGAACGCCACGTGCAGCGACGCGGACAGCGACGTCCCGCTCACGGGCTGCTGGTTCAACAGGAATGAACCATTCGCGAGCACCTCGAGCACGATGGGCACGCCGTCCGACACGCAACTACCCGTGCACGGAACCGGCAACACAGCGTCCAGCGACTTCCTGGCCGACACGGCCGCGAGGAAGGTGATGATCAGGACGAGGAGGACGTCGAGAAACGGGGTGACGTTGATGTCCGCATTCAGGTGACGCGCTTGGCTTCTCATCGCAGGCTCCGGTGTAGGTGAGCCTACGATACGTTGCGCCGATTACCCCACGGTGATGCTGCGATGAAGGGAGCGTGAGGTGGAGATTACGCTTTCGCAATGTGCATTGAGGCGGATGCCGGATACCGCCCGCGTCGCGTTGCGTCGCGAGTGAAAGCGGTGCGCGATTCCGAAACGACCACAAAAGGCCGATCATGAGCGGAAACAGCCGCGGAAACAGCGCACCTGCAGACACATCTACAACTGGCAGCGAGAAAGCATCAAAAGCCCAACTCACCGAGACGGCCCCTTCGACTACGCTCAGGGCGGCAGCAGGAAGGGTTTCATTGCGAAGTGGTGATGGATGCACGAATGCACACGGAGCAAATCCGCGTACGTCGGCTCCCGATCGGCCTTTTGTGGCAGTTCTAGAAACTCGCGCCACTTGGTCATGCAGCGATCCTGACGCGTTTGCAACTGCAGGTGCAGATCCTTCGCTTCGCTCAGGATGACAAATGCCTCACGCCGCGCGACGCACCTCAGCGCCAGCCTCATCAGAGCGACGCCACGACGACGCCCGCGCCGGACTCGTTCGCATCAACACGCGAATCAACACGAACGCCGCGCACGCTACGCTCCCGAGCACCACGAACCCAATCTGAAACGACCCCGTCGACTGCTTGATCTGCCCGAGCAGCGTCGGCAGAAAGAAGCCGCCGAGCCCGCCGATCGCGCCGATCAAACCAGTGGCGATGCCGATCTGGTTCCGGAAGCACTGCGGCACGAGCTGAAACACCGCGCCATTGCCCAGACCAAGACACATCATGCCGACGACGAGGATCACCATCATCGGCTGCAGCGCGGGCAATCCGGCCGCCATGAAATACGTAGCACACACTCCGGCGAGCATGAGGGAGAGCAGACGCGTTCCCCCCATCCGGTCAGCAACATACCCGCCGATCGGCCGAAGCCCACTCCCCGCCACCGCCGCAAGCGCCGTCAGGTAGCCGGCATTCACCGGCGTGACCGCGTACTGGTCGCGCAGGAACACCGGCAGGAAACTCGCGAGACCAACAAAACCGCCGAACGTGACGCTATACAACAAACAGAACCACCACATCTCCGGCTGGCGCACCGCATCGAGATAGCTCACGCTCGTCTGAACGCGCGGACGCGGACTGTCCTTGGCGAGCAGCGTGAAAGCCACCAGCACCAGCGCCAATGGAATCATCATCAACGCAAGGACGCCATTCCATCCGACCACCGCAGCGATCCGTGGCGCCAACAAGTTCGCCACCACGGTGCCGCTGTTTCCGGCCGCCGCGATGCCCATCACCAACCCCTGCCTCTCCGGCGGATACCACCGGCTCGCCAGCGGAAGCGCGACAGCGAACGACGCACCAGCGACGCCAAGCATCAGCCCGACACCGATCAGCATCGGCAATGTCGTCCCCGCCTGCCAACCGAGCGTCAGGGGAACGAAGAGCAACGCCAGCATGCCGATTCCCACGCGGCGCCCGCCGAACTTGTCGGTGAGCATCCCGACCGGAATGCAGCAGTGATCCGCTGAGCAACGGAATCGCAACCATCAATCCCTTCTGCGCCGCGTTCAGTCCGAGACTCTCTCCAATCGAGACGCCGAGTGCGCCCAGCAGCACCCAGATCATGAAGCAGAGATCGAAATGCAGGAATGCGGCGAACACCGTCGGCTTGTGGCCGATCGGCACCTCTCCATCGGTTCGTTGTTGCGGCAGGGCTCGTGTCATCGAACGATCACCGAAGCAGAAGTGTGGCGGCGCTCGGCGAGCCGCGCCCCGATGGCCGTGATGAGCGGCCGCATTCTCGGTGGCGACGCCGTCACGTGTGGTGTGACGCCGAACTCCTCGAGCACGGCGGTGCACGTCGGTCCAATCGACCCGACGGTCGTGCGATGCCGCAGCGCATCGAGCATCGCGTCGCGGAGTTGCATGTCCTCCGCGACGCGGACCAAGTGCCGCACCTGCACCTGCGTCGTGAACGCCACGGCATCCAGGCGGTCGTCGAGGAGCGCGCGAACCAACTGCTCAATCGGTGCGCGATCGATGGGCAACTGCCACTCGTAACTGCGGATCTCCAGCACACGTGCGCCGCGGTGGGCGAGTGACGCGAGCAGCGCGTGATTGCGGCCGCCGTCACCAACCACCACCACGCCTCGACCCTCCACTCGCAACGCGGCCAATCCGGCGAGCAGTTCGGGCGTCGTGTGCGGCGGCCTGATGCCGATGCGGACCGGGATGTCATAGCGTCTCAGCACCGCCGAGGGCTTCGGTCCTCGACACACGCTCGTCGCGATGGACAGTGCGCCGATGAGGCTCTCGAGACTGCCGATCTCCTCCGCCTGCGCGAGCAGCGACGATACGCCCGCACCCGTCAGGAAGACCACGAACGAGATCCGCGCGAGGCGAATGTCGTCGATGAGCGCGGGAATGAGGGACGAGGCATCCAGTCGCGCCTCGTACACGGCCGGCGCGCATACAGGCTCGAGCCCGACGCGTGCGCCCGCCAACGTCGTCATCATTCCGCGCTCCATGCCGGCGCCGCGTCGTCGATCCATACTTCGACGTGCATTGCACTCGTAACGACGGTGCGATGCGTGGCGACCGCGGTGCACGCATTGCCCAACGCCTCGCCCGTGGCGAGCGCGAACTTGTAGCCGTGCAGCGGGCAGATCACCTTGCCGTCGCCCACGAGACCGTCAGCAAGACGACCGCCGCGATGCGGGCACATGGCGACCGTGGCGAACACACCGGCGCGCGTCCGGAACACCGCGACGTTGCGCACGCCGAGATGGAACGTGCGTCCCTCTCCGAGAGGAATGCGTTCGAGCGGACCGAGGTCGAAGCACGTTCCGCGATCCGACGGCGCTTCCGTGCTCATGTGGTTTCCGCCCACGCGCCTCGGTGGTGGACGATGCGCCCAGCGGCTCGCAGCGCTCCACTCGACGTATGACGGGCCAGTCATGATCGAAGAGTTCATCGATGGTGATGGAGGGCGTGGTCGGCCTCGATGCGGCACTCAAGCTTCGGGTCAACGTCGCCAAGAGTGCGGTGGCGCCGGTGTGGGATCGATCCTTTCTGGGGTTCAGCTTTTGGCGGGCGCCCGGTCAGATCGTGAAGTGCCGGGTGGCACCGAAAGCCCTGACGAAGAATGAAGGAGCGCATCCGCGTCATCACGATGCGGCCCGGCGGTTGAAGCCTCCCGTATGTCGCGGGCGAGCTCCGGCGCTATCTCGTGGAGTGGAATGCGTATTGACTGCGCCTCAGCGCCGCACGACGTTGTGTCCGCCTGCGCGCAGTGCCGTCTCGACGGCGGCAATGGTGCGCTCGTCCAGCTCCGCGATGGCCTTGTCCACGTCGTCCAGCAACACGTTCGCCAGCACCGGTGCAGATAGGCCGGTGTTGCCAATAAACAAACGAATGGCCCTTCATCGAGAGGTGCTCGATGAATTCTCGCTAGCATTCAACTCCTTACGGCGTCGCTACGCTTCCACAACCTGCAACCCTTGCGAACTCGTCAGGCGCGGTCCAGCTTGGCGGTGCGTGTTGAACCCAGGGAGCGGGGCGTCTCCGATCCTCTGGACACCCTTGCGGCACGTCGCCGAAGCGAACATCACGTTCAGACTCGATGTGCTCTCGTGTTTCGCTCTCCCACCAGGTTGGCCCTCGCACAGCAACATGCGCTTGGGATCGTCGCAAGGCAGTGGGCACGTTACTCGCGCGCCGCCGTCACGCTGATCGTGTGCGCACTGACCACCACGTGCGGCGATCTTGTGAGCAATCCCAACGCGGTGACGGTGATCCTTCCGGCCAGCGCCGAGCTCATTGTTCTCATCGGCATTGTCGACGATCTCACTGATCGCGTCGCACCCACGCTCAGCGGAGAGGCCGGAGCGCGCATGCGTGTGCTGCTCCGCGCAGTCTCCACCGCCCTCAGGGCAACGGACGCGCCGGCGGCCGACCGTGCGCTCACCGAAGCGCGTGCGGCGTATGACGCCTATCGACAGTCGTCGGATGCATCGCCGGGTGACGCGCCCGACCTGGGCGCGATCGACCTCGCGCTCATTTACGTGGCCGCAGGCATACAGCGGCCGTGCGCGAGCAACTCGGTAGCGTCGGCAGCCCCCACATCGGTCTTGGCATTCGCCGCATCCACCGGCTGCGGAACACGCTGATCGCCGCCGCCGGATGATCCGGCGAATTCGAGCATGACTTCCGCCGTCGCCGACGTCGGTGAGTGCCTTCGCAAATTTATCTGGAGACACGGAGCATGTCGCTCATTCGTTGCGCGCGAACCATCCAGGCTGTTGTCGTTGCCGGCGTGGTGCTTCATCCCATGGTCGGATCGCTCCGTGCGCAGACTGGGGCTGACACGATCCACGCGTGCACCGTCCCGGGCACGGGTACACTCTACCGCGTGACGGGCACGGCGTGTTTCGTGCCGGCGCATGTTCACCTCGCGTGGAACTCGAAGGGAGCGACCGGGGTGCCGGGGGCCGCAGGTCCGACAGGTGCGGCCGGTGCGCAGGGCGCGGTGGGTCCTGCAGGCGTCGCGGGGGCAACCGGCGCGATTGGGCCAGTTGGGCCAATTGGGCCAATCGGGCCTGTGGGAGCCCCCGGCGCAACCGGCCTTGCAGGTGCGACGGGCGCCGCTGGTGCGACGGGGCCGATAGGTCCAACGGGCGCCGCAGGGCCAACTGGCCCCACCGGCGCAACAGGTCTCGCCGGCGGCGTGGGGCCCATCGGACCGACCGGTAACACAGGGCCTGCCGGCGCCGCAGGAGCGGTGGGCGCAACGGGAGCCGTTGGCGCGCAGGGGCCGATTGGACTCACCGGCGCGGTCGGCGGAGCCGGACCAATCGGCCCCACCGGTGCAGCCGGAGCGGTCGGCGCACAGGGGCCAATTGGACTTACCGGCGCGGCCGGACCAATCGGCCTTACCGGCGCAGCGGGAGCCGTCGGCGCACAGGGGCCGATTGGGCTCACCGGTGCAACGGGTACACCAGGAGCCGTCGGCGCACAGGGACCGATTGGACTGACCGGTGCAACGGGAGCCACCGGAGCCCTCGGCCCGCAGGGTCCGATTGGCCTGACCGGTGCCGCTGGCGCCGTAGGCAGTCAGGGACCGATCGGTCTCACCGGTGCAGCCGGGGCAGTCGGCGCGCAGGGTCCGATCGGCTTGACCGGTGCAGCTGGCGCCGTAGGCAGTCAGGGACCGATTGGGCTCACTGGTCCGGCGGGCGCAGCCGGAGCCGCAGGGGCGATCGGACCCGCTGGTCCAACTGGCGCCACCGGTGCCAACGGTGTCCCGGGAGCGGCCGGGTCGACCGGTCCCGCAGGCCCGACAGGATTAACTGGCCCGGCTGGCGCGACTGGCGCAGATGGCCCCGCCGGCCCGACTGGACCACAAGGCCCCGCCGGCACTTTTCCGCTCCCGTGCATCGGCTGCATCAAGGCGGGCTATCTCGACTTCAACACCGTCGGACAATTCCAGATCCAGAACAACGCCATCAAGACGAATCACATCACCCTGAACACTGTCACCGACGACAAGCTTGCGCAAATCACGACGCCCGGCAAGGTCGCGAACTCCGCGACGACTGCGATTGCCAGCAACGTTGCCGACGCGATCGTGCTTCGCAACCAGGCTGGCGGTATCAATGCAGGACTCGTCCATGCCCAGGCAGGGCTCCTGGTGGGCGGAGGGAACGCCACGTTCAACGCGCTGCTTGGTGGTGGACAAATGCTTTGGAACGCGAACACCAGTTCCCTGCGCGTCGGAGTAAACCACACGGTCACGGGGACAAATGCGTTGGCGGTTGGTTCCGGAAACACCTCAACGTCGTTGGCGTCGATCGCGCTGGGCGCGGGCGTGAACGCGACGGGCACCGGAGCCGTGGCCACCGGGCAAGGCGTCACCGCAGTCGCCGGTTCGTTCGCTTTTGGTGACGGCTCGGCTTCGGGACTCACTGCGGCCACGAACAGCTTCATCGCGCGCGCGAGTGGCGGCTTCTTCCTCTACTCGGATGCGGCACACTCGGCAGGTGTCAGCCTCGCCCCTGGTTCCGGCGCATGGGCAACGATCTCCGACCGCCGCCGGAAATCGGACTTCCTCACCGAAGATCCCGAGCGCTACCTCCGCGGCATTCAGTCACTCTCGCTCACCAGCTGGCGCTACAAGGCACAGGCGCCGGCCATCCGGCACGTTGGCCCCATGGCGCAGGACTTCCGCGCAACGTTCGGGCTCGGCGAGAGCGATTCCACAATCACCACCATTGACGCCGACGGCGTGAGCATGCTGGCCATTCAAGCGCTCGCCAAGCGTACGGATGACCTGCGCGCCGCGGCGGCCGAGTTGGGCACGCTGCGCGCGGCGCTGGACTCCACGAGGACGCGCGAAATCGAGCTTACCGCCGCCAACGCCGCGCTCTCGGCGCGGATGACCGCGCAGGAGAATCGGCTACGCGACATCGAAGCACTGCTGCTGCGCAGTGGCCCTCCGCCAACTGACTCCGCCTCCCCCGCGACGACGACTCGGCCGCGCGAGTGACCCTCGTGAACTTCTCACGTCTCCGCCTGGCGTGCGCCGCGATCACGTACCTGATCGCGGCGGGATCCGCGCATGCGCAGGCCGGAGCAACGACGTGGTCGTCATCACTGCTCGTACCCGGCGCGCCAAGTCCGTTCATCAGCGAATGGGAGCGCAATCCGCAGCTCGCAACGCTCGTGGTCACGTACGGCGGACGCTCACCCACGAGCTACACGATCGCCGCACAGATCACCGGTGACAAGCGCAGGGTCATCTCCACCTCGACGAGTGGGCCGTACCCGGTGGCGTTCGGTCCCACGACGCAGCTCATCTCCTCCACGCAGCTCAACTGCTTTGCAGCGGAGAATGTGAAGGGGTTCGTGGAGCAGATCATTCGGACGGGCATGATTCCGGAAGATCGGTACACACTGACCATCCGCGTGCTCGAGAACAACAGGGAAGTCACGCGCACGCAGCAGACGTTCACCATTTCGCTCCCCGATTCCCCGCGGCTCCTGTATCCGGGCAATGGGATGTCGGTGCGTCAGGAACAACCGCTGTTCCAATGGACGCCCGTCGTCGCGCCGCTCGTCCTCGGTGTGTCCTATCGCGTAAAGATGGTGGAGCTCAACGCGGGGCAGACGCCGGACGCCGCGCTGCGAGGCAATCGCCTCCAGCTCGACCAACTCGTGCAAGGCTCCGCGAGCCTGCTGTACCCGATCGACGCGCTCCCGTTGCGCGAGGGATCACAATACGTGTGGCGCGTCGATGCGGTTGATGGCTCGGGACAGCCCTTCACGTCCGCACGATCGACGAATGAACAGTGGGTGTTCACGCGCGAGGCCGGGCTTGCCCTCGACCCGCGCGCGCGTCCCGATTCTGCGGTGCTCATCCCCGGCGTCGCCGTAATCAGCGGGTTGAACGGGGCAAGGCGCCAGGAGGTCAACGGACGCGCGACGTACACCGGACGGGCGCGGCTTCAGGTGCGCGGTGCACCTGCGTTCAGCACTAACGTGGCCATGACCGGTATCGCGCTCGACATCAATTCGTTGCCCGAGGGCGGTGTCGTGGGCGGATCCCTGACTGGATCGCTTGCTGCGGTCACAGTCGCCAAGGTGCTCAGGTTCGACCGCGTGACCTACGCCACGAACACCGGCGTGCGCCTCAACGGATCGCTGTCCGTTCCGGGATTGCGCTCGGTTCCCCTCACGGGAGAGGCAGAGTTGACGGGTGCCGGCCTCTCGGGAATTCTGACGGCCACTGCGACCATCGCGAATCCGCTCGGGAGAGTGGCCAGTGGCGCTGCCACACTGGTCGTCACCGGCGCCACCGTCACATTGCCGGCCGGAACGATTCAGCTCACGGGCGCCTTGCAGTTGTTCGGTCGCCCTGCCGGTTGCGACAACGTCACCGTGTCGGCCGATTCCACCGGCGCACTCAGCTCGGCGATCAGTTGCGTCGGCAGGGGCACCGTCCCCCTCGTGGGTACGGCGTCGCCACCTGGTCTTCGTATCCTGCACGTGGATGGAAGTCTCATGACCGGCGCGGCGGGCGCATCGCCGACACCCAGACTTTCGATCACCGCGTCGCTGCTGCTGGACACGGACACGGGAAGCGGATGCGGCGGCGTGGTCACGATCACCGTCGATGGCGCGCGAACGGAGGGCGTGGCCTTCTCGCCGCGATGCGAGGACGGTAGCGGCACCTACAATCTCGGCGGGCTCGCGCTCGCGCTGAGCAATCTGTCGATGGACCACCTGCGATACGCGTCGGCGACGGGTTTTGACTTTGCGTTTGCGGTGGATGCGCAGCCGGAGCTCGTCGCGTTTCCCAGGCTGCGCCTGCCATCGTACGTCGGCACGCGCCTGACGTCCGCCGGCCTCTCGTTTGCCGCGATGGACGGGCCAATTGGAGATGTCGCGCTGGATCTCCAGGCGTACACGTTCCGTCCGCGCCAGGCAACCGCACCCGCAACCGTCCGCCCGTGGACGACGCGCGATTCCTCGGCACTGCGCATCACGCTGAGCGGCACGGTAGGCATGCCGGCACTCGGTGGTAGCTCGCCGGCCTGCCTCGCGGCGCCCTTCAACGCCGTTGGCGTACTCGCTGAGCGGCGTCTCGACGTCGCGGTCGAATCACGGGCGTTGGGTCCGGAATGCGACATCGTCGTCGGCGGGGGAACGCTCGTGCGGCTCGACAGCATCGGTGGTTCCATTCGTGCGAACCTGTCGCAGACCCTCGTGACCGTCACGGGTCCACACGTACGTGGCTCGCTCGTTCTTCCGTCCGTCTTTGTGTGCAGTGCGTCGGACCGTGTGCTCCCCCTGGCCGCGTCGGCGATCACGCTTGATGGACGCGGTTCGATGTCGGTGCGAGCCGGAATGCCGACCGTGGCGTGCCCATTCACGCTGCCGGCTGTGTCGCTCACCATGGAGCGCGCGACGCTGAACATCGTCGCATCCGAGCGTCCATCGGCCGTGTTGTCAGGCGCCGTTCTGGGGACGTTCAACGGTTCGAGCACGCCGGTGGCCGGCAACGGTGTGCTGGCCGTGGACCTGATCACCGGCCGCCTGCGGCCTGGAAGCGTGACGTTCGCGGGACCATTTGCTCTTGGACTCCCTGCCGGCGCACCGACGTTTCAGTTCAGCGTGCCACGAGCGACGCTCGACACCACCGGACTGCAGATCGACGGGCGGGGCAGGCTCGCGCTCTCCGCAAGCGAGTCCATCGGCGCCACGTTCGTGAATCTCGACCTCGATCTGCTCACGCTCGGCGTGCGCGGTGGCCGGGTGAACTTCGACGAGGCCTTTGCGCTTGGGGTTGGCGTATCAGCCGACGGCGCGCTGCGCTGGCGAGCGATGATGGCCGGCGCGACGCCAGGCGCTGCGACCGATGTTCGGCTCGACCTTCCCTCGGGGCTGGCGCTCGACCAGAACGGACTTGCGCCGCGCGGTGCAACGGCCGGTGCGATCAGCTACGACTCGCTGCGGCTCCAGGGGCTGAGTGTCGACTTTTCCAGCGATCTGCAAATCGGCGCAGCGCCATTCGGAGTCAGCAGCGGCTCGATCGAGGTGAAGCAGGGACCGCAGCGGCTCGCACTCATCGATGCGAGTGGTTTTCATGCCGACCGCCTGACATCGGTCGGCGCAGGTTTGCCTGGTCGGCTGCCGCTGCCGTCGGTGGATGTCGCGTATCTCGACCTCGCTTCGGCGAACGTCATTGACGCGCGGGTGGAGCGCCAGGCAGACGGCAGTCAGCACATCACCACGCTGCCGGGACGCACGCTCCCCATGCGCATTCCAGCACTCGCTGGTCAGGCTGGCGCGGCCATTCCCGTCACCGTAGACGTCGTGCTGGATCTCTCCGGTACCGTCGTTCAATCCGGCACCATTTCGTCGGCTGGTGCCTCAGCCACACCGAACGCACCTGGCACGGGCCTGACGATCACCGGACTCGCGTTCGCGGTCGACAACCTTTCCTACTCGCCGGCCGATGGCTCGTGGTCGGTGGCAGGGCGCCCCGTGGTGTTCGGCGCGCCGCGCGGCGCGAACGGGGCCGCGCATCTTGTCGTCGCGACCGACGGTTCGGTGCGTGGTGCGGTTGCCATTCCGGCGGCGGCCACGATCGTCATTGCGCCAGGTGCGCGGCAGC
Source organism: Gemmatimonadaceae bacterium (assembly GCA_031407575.1). Lineage (GTDB taxonomy): Bacteria > Gemmatimonadota > Gemmatimonadetes > Gemmatimonadales > Gemmatimonadaceae > AG11. Next base: position 23,127 of record JANOIJ010000232.1, read on the forward strand.
TCGCGTTTCTCGCGGACAGCGTGCGTGGTGCGGTGGAGACCCATGCCGTGCGCGGCATCGGTGGATTCGCGTGGGATCTCGTTGGTGCGCTCGAGCTTCGCGCATCAGCCACGCAGGCTCTTCGGACGCCGGCCACGCTGACTGTTACGCCGAGCGGGGTAACGCTGACGAACTTTGCCATAGCGGCGCAGAGCGCGATGACACAACCTGTCGTGCTCGGCGGCGTTGCGATCACGCTGAGCGAGATGCGTGTTCCACGACTGAGCTACGTCGCCGGGAGTTGGGATTACCAGCTGTTGCTCAATACGAGCATCACGATTGACCAACTGCGATCCACTGGCGCGCTCGGCGTCGCGGATGTCGCGCTCGATCGCAGCGGCCTGCACATGCCGGCCTTCGATTTCCCGGAGCTCAACTCCGTAGCCGTGGACAGCGGCGCGTTCACGATACGGCCGTTGGCGCTCCGCTCGGTGGGTGGAACAGTCGACTGGTTTGGTGGTGCGGCCGGAAGCGACTGGCCGTTCTCCACTGACGTTGAGCTTCGGTTCCCCAATGCAGGCGGTCCACTGCGCGACGTTCACCTGAGCGTGCTCGATGCGCGCATTCGCAACGGCCAGCTTGACGGGACCATCGAACCGCTCACGCTTGGATCGCCGGTGGACGTCTCACTCGGTGCGGATGGGGCATCACTTCGCGCGACCGGGCTCGCCGGCGCGCTCGCCGGACGCCCCGCGGTTACGGTTGCAGGCTCGCTGGTCATGGCGAATGCCATGCGCTGTGCCGCGAACGCTTCCGGCGAGATCCCACTCGTCACGTCCACGCTCGCCGTATCCGTCACGGGCGCCGTGTCTGGTACGGCGACCGGCGTGACACTTCCGTGCGGACGCCAGATGGGCGCGCTCGGACTTCGCATTGCAGACGCAACTCTCACGGTCGGCGGAACTGTCGGCAGCCAATCCGCTTCGCTGGCAGGTACGGTATCGGTTGCACTGCCCGCGTCCACCGGCGACAGCGTGCGCGCGAGCGGTCCGCTCACCGTGGATTTCGCGACGCTGCGTCCCACGGCCGGAAGCCTGGCCATCGCGCAGGCGTTCCGCTGGCCCTATCCCATCGAGCGTCCAGTCATGATGCTCAGCGTCCGCGCCGCGCGGCTGGACGCGGCGGGCCTGACCTTTCTTCAGGAGGGTGCCCTTTATTCCGGCGCTGACAGCCTCGCCAGGATTGCTTACAGTTCGCTCGTATCGAGCCTTCCGTCGGCCGCCGTAACCGGCGGCTCGATGGCACTTGTCGATTCGCTGGCGCTCTACTCCGCCATCGGCGAACGCGGAGCGCTTTCTTGGTCCCCACGCACGCTTGGCGGTTGGAGCGCAACGGGAGACCAGTTGCGTGCCGTGTTGACGCCGGGAGCGGTCATTGATTCTTCGGGCATTTCCAGCCCAACGGGTGGCGGCGGCCGAGTGACGTACCAGGGGCGCGAGTTTTCCGACCTGGGGGTAACGATGCTGGGTGCCGCCCGCTTCGCCCTCGGCGCTGGCAACATGCGCCAAGGCACTGCGGTGTGGATGCGTGGTGCGGATACGGTAGGAACGGCCGACCGGTTCGGATTCATACCGGGTTTGGCGTTCAGTACACCGCCGATGCCTAGACGTCTTGGCCTCCCTACAGAGAGCGTGGCGTACATCGAGTTGCAGGACGCTTCCGGCAAGCCACTCGTGCAGTTGGTTCCAATGGGCAGCATCGCGCAGATAATCGGTCTCGGTGGCAAGCCCGTGCAGATGGTGGTGCCCGGTTTGGCCGCTCCGAACGCGGCTGCGCCTTCGATACCGGTCATGGTTGACCTGACCGTCGATTCGAAAACGTTTCAGGTGAAAGCGGGATCCGTCACTGGAGACGTAAGCGCGGGTACGCTGCAAAGTGGTCGGCTCGCCATTCGTCGCCTCGTCTACGCGGATTCCGGCAGCGGCTTTGCGCTGCGAGCGAGCGGTCAATTTGCCATGCCCGCATCAATCAAGTCCCTTGCGCTCGACGTGTCCGGCGTGCGTGTCACTGCAAGGGGGTTGGTTGACACCGTATCTCGCGGCGCGCCGTCGTCCGACACGCTGGCGACGGTGATTGCATCGGCACCAGGCGCTACGCTCTCGCTTTTCGTTGTGGGCATGAAGGCCGAGTTCAACGGCGCGTCGAGCACGGCGCGCCTTGTTGGCTATGCGCGAACCCCCGTGTTCGCGCGCGATCTGAGCATCACTCCGCCGGCCCGGATCCCGTTCGAAACAACGCTCAAGGATGCCGACGTGGTGTTCACTGTCGGGGCGGTTGCGGGAGGGACACTGCCGCAGCGTGAGGCGAACTTCGCACCGGGCGCCATTGGAAGTGGCGCCGGCCTCTCGCTTGTCGCGACAGCCAGCGCCGTGTCGTTGATCGGCAATGGCGTGCTCCGCTTTCCCACGTTGAACGATGCCGCCTTCACGCTCACCGGACTTCGCATTGAGCCGGAGCGTGTGTCGTTCGACAAGGAACAGGGCGCTTCGGGAGCAGTCAAACCGCCGGATCAAGTGTTGACGATCTTCGGCGCGACGATCACGGTCGATGCCGCCAAGACCCTTGCCAGCTATTCCGACAACGCAATCGACATCAACATTGCCGGAAACATCTCGATTTACGGCCTCACAGGCGGGGTCAAGGACCTGCACCTGCGCACCGACGGGGCTTTCAAGGACAACAACATCATCGCTGACGTTCCGCCGCAGAGCAACGCGTCCAAGGGCAGCATCAAGATTCCAACCTTGCGAGTCGTGGGCGGCAGGCTGGTCGCATCGTTTGCTGTCCAGCTTCCGACGCCACTGGTGGACTCGAAAAAGCCGCCGATGCTGGTGGACGTCACCATCGGAGCTGATGGTACGCCGGATCGCTCGGTCATCCTGCTACGGGACGAGCTGCTGGGCATGACGCCGCCAGCGACGATGACCTATCCGACCGGCGTGCAGATGCACACCCGCGTGGTGCGCATGACGCTGTCCGAGGCCGCCGCGAATGGCGGATCGCGGAGCGGTCGCGTGGATGTCATTGCGGATGTCTATCTGCGGAACATGGAGTTCAACCGAATTTTCGTCGGCAACGATCTTGGCGGCGTGGTGAAGCCAGGCTTCACCATTCCGTTTTCCGGCAAGGCCTCGTGGCAGAATATCTATGCGGCCGACACCCTCAGCATCAACCTCGGGAAGCTTGTGGAGCTTCAGGTCGCGACGGTGAGCGCGGCTGATGGCGAAGCGTTCAATCTCCAGATCTCGGGCTACATGGGGATGAATTTCAGTCCCCTGAAAAAAACCGCCGCGGGCGTGACGGGTAACATGGCGATGGACCCAGAGGCCGACCTCTCCGGCGCAGGGCTTCGATTTGCAGGGCTCGGCCTCGTCGAAGGCGGACTTGATTTCGAACACTTCAGGGTCACTGGCGGCATGCTCGCGATGTTCGATGGCGCGTTCATCCTGGACGTTCAGCGAGCGTCGTACAGCAGCAAGCCAGGGACCATCGACGTCATCGGACCACCGCCACCGCCCGGCCAGATGCCGACGCAGGCGACGTACCAGACGATCGCGGTGAACTCCCATTTTTCCCTTGGTGGGCGCATTTGCATCGCCAAGCCGGGATCTCCCCTTCCGAGCGATGCCTCGAATTGCATCATGGGGGGCGGCATGGACCGCCTGCTACTCTACGAGGATGCGGCCACCGGCCTCACGACATTCGTGATCAACAAGGCGAATGTGGTGATCAAGGACCTGATGGCACTCGAACTGTCGTTCCGGTACGATCAGGTGGCCGGCGGTGGCGGTGTGGCGTTCGCGGGCAGTGGAACCATGATGGCCACCGGGCAGAGCCTCATCGCCGCAGGCCAGCTGGAAATCGGGGACGACGACCTGCGGATTGGCGCGTTTCTCGCCCTGCAAACCATGATCAGGGTAGGCCCCGTCACGATCGAGAAGGTGGGCGGTGGGTTCTTCTGGCGCCCGACGCAGGCCATGCTCACCTTGGTCCGCAATGCCGCGATCCCGGGTGATAACCGGCTACAGCTCTCGTCCGAGCCGGCGAAGTTTGCGGTGTTTCTCTTCGGTGAAGCGTCCATCATCGCGAAGCAGACGGCGCAGGGGCGCGTGCTCCTCATGCTCACGGATCGCGTGTTCAGGATGGACGGAACGATGGCGCTCCTCAACAAGCCCAAGGAGATGAGCGGCCGCGTCTCCATGGTGGTCGGGTTCCAGCGCGGGTATACGGAAGGCACGATCGACCTGATTCTCGCCGAGCCTGAGGTCTACAAGGCGACGGCCACCGTGGCGTTCTATGCGTATGGCGCCAACGCGTGGGGCATCCAGGGTGATGCGCGCATGGTGGTCTTCCCGTCCGATGGAGGTCAAGGCACCAAGCTCGCCATGGAGACGAACGGCGCCTTCTACATCGGTCCGCGTGGATTCATGGCGACCTTGAAGGTCGAGCGAACGCTCACCTTTGTGGGCATCATCACGGCGAGAGGCGGATATCGCGCGATGATCTGGTACTACACTCCGACGGAGAGTTGGGGAGTGTTCGCCGCAATTGATGTCTCGGTTGACGTGCTGATCGCAACTGCGCGTGGCTCCCTCGAAGGCGCACTCGTGTTCTCTGGAACCGATCCCAAGATCCTGATGGTCGGGACAGTCGGCGTCAGCACCTTTTTTGGGAGCTGGTCCGGGAGCGTCTGGGCCTCAATCGCGCCGAGCGGAGTGGCTGGCGGCTTTGGCCGCGACGCCGCACTGGATGCGGCACTCGCGGACGCCAAGCGCGTGCGGGCTGACATCGAGACATCCCGCACGGCGGTCACCAACGCCATCGCCTCGGCCAAGACGGCGTCCAGCCAGTTCACGCTCTCCGACGCGCAACTGTTGTCGGCGTACGAGGTGCTCGGCACCGAGGCCAGGCAAAGCGGGCGGATCAGCGAGGTGGTCACCCTGGAGCTCGAAGCCACTCCAAGCGACTTCGACACGAACTTGCAGCGCGAGTACGTCAGTATGCTCATCACCGGAAAGCCGGTCGCAGACAGCGTCCGTCTTCGCTCGCTGAGAGGCCGGGCTGACAGCCTGTGGAAAGAGTTGCGCGCGGAGGCATCGTTGGCCGAGAGCAAGTTGAAGAGTGCCACCTCCGTAGTCGAACAGGTGAGCGGAATCGCATTCGAGGGAACGCCGGGAAATCCCGTGCTGGACGCATCCATTTCGGTTCTACCGGTCTCACACATCGTGGTGCAGGGCACTGACACCATGAAGGTGCTCGACAGTGGTCCAGGCTTTGACATCGATCCGACGGCCGCTGCCCGCAGCGTTACGGCGCTTACGCGCTATGAGGCCGACGTCAACGCCCTGGCGGCCCGAGTGCTCGCGCAGGCCAAGGCGCTCGACGAAGGAATGACAAAGGTGAACGCGGCGGTGACGGCCGGGACCGGATCCGTCATGTCCCTGCTATCTACATTCGACGGCGCCCGCCTGGCCACCGAACGGCTCTACGCCGAACAGTTTCAGTACCTGGCCGTCGCGAAGTCGTGGAACCGACATCGGTTGATCTTTCTCGCGCAGAGGGAAGCGGAATTCAACAGGAGTCAGGCAGATCTCAGGAGTTGGTGGCTCAGCAACGTGCGCAGCCCGTACTACTTCTCGCTCCGCGATGCGCTTCCGGATATCGTCACGGCGCGTCTGTCGCTGATTTCGACCCTCACGCGAGATCCGTCCATCTTCAGTGCGTACAACAGTGCCAGGCCGGGAAATCCAATGATGAACCCTGGCTTTTACGTCACTCATTTCAACAACTCGGGCCAACTGCTGTACCTGGATATCCCACGACGGGGCATGACCGCGGCAATCGCGTCGATTGATTCGCAGGTAATCCAGACGCGCGCCGAGATGCGCGCGCGCCTGGACCCCATCCAGGCCGCACATGCGCATTTCACCGCCGTCACCGACTCCCTGTTTCAGGGGCAGGTGTCCATGGCGGGACTCGTCTACGACCTCTACGACCGCTATCGCGCGCTCGCGCCACCGGGAGCGCCGAGCGTCCAGGA
>JANOIJ010000239.1:0-53657 GCA_031407575.1 Gemmatimonadaceae bacterium
TGGCCCACGCTGGTGTTCTCGTGCAGGTCGAAGTAGAGCCGGCGCGCGCCGTCGAGTGACCCGAGCAACTGATAGCTGCCGTTCGCATTCCGTGAGTAGACGACGTCGGAACGATCCGGCTCGCGGCGCGACGTGTTGCCGTATGTCGCCGCCCATGTCGTCTTGTTCCGCCCACCCAGCTGATGTTCGCCCTGCAGGTTCGCCGTGATCACACTGCGCTCCACGTACCGGAGCGTCGTGCGTGCGATGCTGTCGGCCAGGTTTTCGTCGAAGCCACGATCCATGCGCGCCTCGTTGTCGGCGCTACGCGTTGCCGTTGTGTTGAGCGAGATCCGCGAATTCCGCCCGAGCATGGTGGAGAGATTCGCGATACCGCCCCACAAGACAGCAGAACGGCCCGTGGCGCCCGCAAGACTCGTCAGGGGAACGACGGTGTTGTTCGCACCCTGATTGCCCACGGCGAAGCGCTCGTCCTGCCGTACTTCCTGCGTGAACGTGTAGTTGCCGCTCAGCAGGTAACCGACCTGCTTGCCGAGCATCGTATTGCCACCGACCGACGCGCCGAACGAACCGTTCGGGCCGCCGTTCGACTGCCGCGCCGACCAGACGTTGCGCTGGTCGCGCGCGATCTGGTTGAACTGCTGCTGCGTCACCGAGCCGAGAAAATTCGCGTTCGCCAGCGACAGCGGAATCTGGCGCGAACCGCTCGCCGCGCCGAACAACTCGCCGCCGGCGCGAGGCGCCGTCGGCAGCGACGATCCCAGCACCCGCGTGTTGGCACCGACGCTCATTGAGTACGTGATCTGGCGCACCGCCGGAAACTCGCGCGTGCGGATGTCGACGTTCGCACCGGCGAAGTCGCCCGGCTGATCGGGAGTGAACGTCTTGCTCGTCGTCACTTCCTGAAGCAGGCCCGCCGGAAAGAGGTCGAGGGGCACAACTTTGCGCTCCGGCTCCGGGCTCGGAAGCCGAGCGCCATTCAGTGACGCCGTCGTGTACCGCTCGCCGAGGCCGCGCACCTGGAGATACTTGCCATCCTGCACGCTCACGCCGCTGACGCGCTGCACCGCCTGCGCCGCGTCGCCGTCCGGGCTCTTCGCGATCTGCTCGGCGGTGACTGAGTTCTGGACGTTTGTCGCGTTCTTCTGTCGATCCAGCGCGTCGTTGACTGTCCCACGCTCGGCGGCTGCCGTCACGGCAATCGCGGTGAGCTGCACGGTGGCCGCAGTCAGCGCGATGTTCTGCTCGACCGTCTTTCCGGCCTCGAGGAACAGTCCCGTGACACTCTTCGCGCCAAAGCCGAGCCGGCGCGCCTGGATTGTCACGGTACCCGCAGGCACGGCGCCGAGCGTGAAGCGTCCATCGACGCCAGACATGGTGCCGATGCTGGTTCCAACAACCTGAACACCAACTTCGGCGATGCCGACGCCGGTCACCGCGTCGAGCACTCGGCCGACGATGCGTCCAGTGGTCGCCGCGGGCTGCGCGTGCGCGGGGGAAAAGGACGAGGCGAGCAACAGCAGCACTACGAAAACGAACGAGAGACGTCGCATGGGCGTCGGTAGGGTCTAGAGGAACATCCACGGCAGGTTTCCAAAGAACTCCTGCCACCAGATCTGTTCCTAAGCCTGTCCGCGTCCCGTCTCCATTCTGCCGCGATCGTGCAACGGACACGTAACGGAGCACGCGTCTCCCCACCACAAACCGCTCTAGAGACCGCCCACGAACCGCTCGACCAGTGCCTCGAACTGCGCGCCAACGTGCCTCGTGGTCTCCAGCACTTCCGCATGCGACAGCGGATGCGGCGAGATGCCGGACGCGAGGTTCGTGACACAACTGATACCAGCGACCCGCATGCCGATCGCGCGCGCGACAATCACTTCGGGCACCGTCGACATACCAACCGCATCCGCCCCGAGCGCGGCGAGCATACGTACTTCGGCGGGCGTCTCATAGGTGGGGCCGAGCAATCCGCCGTACACGCCCTCCTGAAGCGCCACGCCCAGGGAGATCGCATGCGCGCGCAGCTGTGCGCACAACGCGTCGTCGTACGGCGCACTCATGTCCGGAAAGCGATCGTCCCCCTGCTCTACCCCGCCGACGAGCGGATTGCGGAACATCAGGTTGACGTGGTCGCGGATCAACATGAGATCTCCTGCGCGAAACGTCCGACGGATACCGCCAGCGGCGTTCGAGACGAAGAGCACGTGCGCGCCGAGCGCGTGCAGCACTCGCACCGGGAATCCGGCGAGCGCAGCGTCGTGACCTTCATACATATGAAAGCGGCCCGCAAGCGCGACGACCGGTCTGCTACCAAGCTGTCCGCCGATGAGCTTCCCTGCGTGACCGACCACCGTGGCCGTGGGAAATCCAGGGACCTCTGCAAAAGGAACGACGACAGGATCCGTGATCCGATTCGCCAACCCACCCAGTCCAGACCCCAGCACGATACCCGCCAAGGGTGCGACGTCCCCGATCCGCGAGCGAATCACATCCGCCGCTCGACGCGCCGCATCGACGCCATACGCTGCGCTCACGTCGCAGCGCTCCGGAGCGCGGCGATCTCGCGCTGTGCGTCCGCCACGAGACGCGTGCGTTGCTCGTGCGGCAGGAAGCAGCTCTCGAATCCATTCAGCGCCACTCGCGCGAGCTCGTCAAAGCTGAAATTGAGCGACTGCGCGGCATGCACGTACTCGTCGGTGAGCGTGACGTCGCTCATGAGGCGGTTGTCGGTGTTGAGCACGACGTTCAGTCCGCGATCGAAATACTCGCGGAACGGGTGCGCGGCGTACGACTCCACCGCGCGCGTCTGCACGTTGCTCGTCAGGCAGATCTCGAGTGGAATCCGACGATCGTTGCAGAAATCCGTCAGCGACGTGTCCTCGATGAGTCGAGTCGCGTGCCCAATGCGATGCGCCCCGCAGACATGTACGGCCTCGCGGACGGATTCCGCGCCGTCGCCTTCGCCAGCGTGACACGTGCACGCCAGATCGTGCGAGCGTGCGAAGTCGAACGCTTTCACGTGCGCCTTGGCGGGGTACCCGAGCTCACCGCCCGCCAGATCGAAGCCCACTACGCCGCGGTGCTTGTAGGCCACCGCCAGTTCAGACAGCTCCTGGGAGACGCTTGGCGCCATGTTCCGAATGGCGCACACGATGACGCGCCCGATGATGCCGTGCTGCGCTTCGGCGCGGGCGAGCCCACGTAGTGGCGCTTCCACTGCCTGCTCGAGCGATAGCCCTTCACGCACATTGAGCACGGGCGCGTATCGTACCTCGATGTAGCGCACGCCGTCGCGCCGCGCGTCTTCCGCGAGTTCATACGCGATGCGCTCCAGCGCGGCGTCGCTTTGCATCACCGAGAGCGTGATGGCAAACCGCTCGAGATAATCCTCGAGATTGCGCGCGTCATCCACCGTCATGTATTCCCGCAGCGACGCTTCGTCGCTCGCGGGCATCGGCCTATCCAGCTCCACGCCCAGCTCGAGCAGTGTGGCGGGGCGCAGCGATCCATCGAGATGGCAGTGCAGCTCCGCCTTCGGCAACCGGCGGAGCACGTCGCGATTCAGGAGTGACATGAGGTGTCGAACTGCGCGGCCGGGTCCGCAGCGTCGCGTTCCCGGTTGGGGATGAGCCGAAAGAGCGCGCCGTTGTGCAGCGGACTGTCGGCGGGAACGGGGAGCCCTCGACTATCCGTCACCAGCAGCGCGCCAGAGCGGACCTTGTCGGCGTCCGCCGGTGAATGCACGGCCACGGCGTCCGCGGCGGTGCCGCCCGACGGTGCGTCGTATCCGCGGCCGTTGACAAAGACGCGCACGGTGCCGGTCATCGCGCTGGGGGAACGAGCACGATGCGCACGTCCGTCGGCGCTCGCACCGGCTGGGGCTGTGCCTTCAGGTACTCGATCAGCGCGTCGAGATCCTCGACTGGCAGGATCTCGGTGCGCAACGCACCTGTTGTCACGCCGAGTCCATCCCCGCCGGTGGCAAGGAAATCACTGAGCACAAGCGTGTAGTGCGACTCCGCGCGAATCTCACCGCCGCCGATGAGCCTCGCGGTCACGAGGCGCGAGCCGGCGGCGCGCGTGGAGTCGTAGGAGATCGTCACGCCACTGAGGTGCACACTCGGCCGGCGCGCCACGAGCTTCTCGAGGTAGGCGCGGAGGCTCGTGCCGCTCACGGTCACGCGGTACAGGACATTCCCAAACGGCTGGAGCTCAAACAGGCTCCCAAAGGTCGCAACGCCAGCGCGAAGGTTGGCGCGAATACCTCCATTGTTCATCACGGCGACGTCGCTCTTGCCTCCGGCGCGCGCGGCATCGGCGATCAGGTTGCCAAGTGGATACTCCGTGCCGCTGCGAACGAGGTCGTCGGCGATGGTCGCCACCGGCCGGCTCACGACCGGCGCCACGCGTGCCACGGCATCAGCGACGATGGCCGCGACTGCGGGATCCGCCGCCAACGAATCCGGCAATACGTCTCGCACGCTGTGGCTGCTGCCGTCCGGCCCAAGGTCGATGACGTCCATCGCCGTGCCGCTCGAGCGCGCCTGCACGATGGGGATGCCGTCGAGGGAGACATTCACCAGCGAATGCGTATGCCCGCTGACGATCGCATCCACCGGCTCGCGCAGCGAACGCGCGAGCTGCATGATCTCTCCGCTGCACGACGTCGCCCCATCGCGATCGCAGAACGCGCCGTCGTGCGCCATCAGGATCACGTAGTGCGCACCGCGCGCACGCAGCCGCCGAGCGAGGCTGTCGACGATGGGCGCGGGATCGAGAAAGCGCAGACCGGCGACGTTGGCCGCACGCGTGGTCGTCGGCGTGAGACGCGTGGCGATGCCGATGAGGCCAACGCGCAGTGCGCCGCGCGTCACGAGCGTGTCGTCGCGGATCCATGCGACGTCGCTGCCGTCGGCGTGGCGGACGTTTGCTCCAAGGATGCCGTACCGCGCGTCTCGCATCCGCGCGCGCAACGTGTCCTGACCCCAGTCGAACTCGTGATTCCCCAGCGCGCCCGCGGCGTAACCGAGTTGATTGAAGATCGCGACGACGGGTCGGCCGAACGCGAGGTTCGACGCCGGGGTTCCCTGAAACTCATCGCCACCGTCCACGAGGATCGACTCGCAGGCGGGCGCGACGCACTCTGCCTTGGCGCGCAGGATGGCCGTTGCAAGGTACGCAGCGCCGCCTCGACGCCTGCCCGTGGCGTCTGGCCGGGGCTCGAGCGCACCGTGAAAGTCGTTTGTGCCAATGACGCGAAGGCGCGTCGTCGGACGAGGTGGTCGCGCAATGGCCGACGTGGCTGCGGCCGCGCCGACCGCGTGCGCGTCGTCGCGATTGTTGCGACGCAGCTGAAGTTGGAGTGACGCCACCGCGGCCGCTGGCTCGATGCGCCAGTTCCGCGTGAAATAGTCGGCGGGTACGATCGTCCCTCGGCGACGGACTTCGTCCATGAGCAGTTGGCGGATGTCTTCCTGCTTGTCGTACACCACGGGCGCATTGCGCAGCATGGAGAAGCCGCCGCCACCGGTCTGCCGGTAGTTGTTGAGCGCGAGCGTCAGGCTGTCGGTCGGCGCAACCGGGCGTCCGCGCATCTCGAGGCGAGTCACGCGCTTGCCGGCGGGCTTCGAGACGTCCAGCGTATAGTCCGCGCCGGCAACGACGTCGTAGTTGTAGCCCGGGATCGTCGGATCGACCGTCACCTCTCCCGCGGCGGACGTCCGGTAGTACGTCGCGCTCTGCTCCAGGTACTCGCGCAGCTGCGCGCCGGTGATGCGAATGGCGCGCAGCGTGTTGTCGTACGGGTAAAGCGCCTGCATGCGCGCTGCCGTGATCGCCCCGGAGTCGAGCGATGCATCGAGCGAGAACGCGGCGGTGGACGCCAAGTCCGCTCCGGACGCGCGTCGCATCACCTCGAGCGTAAGGTCGAGCAGCGGCGTGTCGATGACCCGGGATGAATCCGCGCGCCATGCGACGGCGGTGCGACCAATCGGAGCGGAGACATAGCGCAACGTCGCGCTGTGCGCCGCGTCGGTGGCGGCGAGCACGGCAGGGAGCTCGCGATGGCCGCGCGACTTCACGACACGCGACTCGCTTCCCGAGACGCTCCAGCGGCCGTCGATCTTGCGGAGAAAGACGTGCGCGACCGCCACACTCGCGGCCCAGTTCTGCGGCTGCATCAGGCGGACGCCGTTGATGACCGTGTCGCCAACTTCCTGATGCGAATGACCAAAGAGGATCAGGTTGACACCCGTCACCTCGCGCGCCATGCGCGCTGCGACGTTCTCGCTGGGCAGTTGTGCGACCACGGTGTCGTAGCTGGCCGCGCCGGACAGCCCCGAGTGCATCGTCACGACGACGAGATCCGCGCCCGCCTCGCGCACGTCGTTCACCGCGGCTCGAACGTCGGGGATGATATCGCGAATGACGAGCTGGTCCTTCAGGTTGTCGCGGTCCCACACCATGGCGCCAGGCGTGGTCGCGCCCACGATGCCGACACGCACGCCGCCGCGGTCCACCATCGTCCAGGCGGGGTATGCGCGTCGCCCGTTGGTGCGGTACGCGTTCGCCGCGAGGAACGGAAACTTCGCCTGCGCAATAGTGCGCTCGAGAAACGGCACGCCGTAGTTGAACTCGTGGTTTCCAATCGCCGCGGCGTCGTATCGCATCGCGTTCATGGCGGCCATGACGGGATGCTCGTCGCCTTGCAGCGCGACGCGCGCTGCGACGTACGTCATCGAGTTGCCTTGGAGCAGGTCGCCGGCATCGAGCAGCACCACTCGGTCTGGCGCTTCGCGGCGGAGCGAATCGACAATCGAGGCCGCCCGCGCAAGTCCGCGGAGCGTGTCCGGCTGGTTCGTTTCGTAGTTCCAGCCGCGCAGGCGCCCGTGAACGTCCGTGGTGCCCGCGATGATGATGTCGGCGACGTCGGGGCTTCCCCCTGTCGACGCGGGTGGCACGCACGACGCCGCGACGAGCACCATCGCGGCGATGAGTGGCATTCGGTTCTGCATGGAAAGAACCTAGCGGGCGGCAGCGCGCTCGGGGAGGACGCGCGTTGCCCTCTCCGCCGTCAGAAGGCGACTACGAAATGCAGGTAGTAGCCCTTGATCGGATTCGGCGGCGAGCTCGTGCCCTTCGACGTCAACTGCTCCTGATAGTCGAGCGCCAGCTGCGCACGGGGTGAGAGGTCGGCAAAGACGCCGGCGATGAGCGTGTGGTACGTGTTCGACGTTGGTGGCGGCTGGGGAAATCCGGCGGTGTTGGCGGTGGGCCACAGGTAGTCGTACCGCGCCAGTATACCCCACGGCGATGCGCCGTCCGGCTCTACATAGGCGAGTGGGCGGACGACGGCAAAGCCGGAGAGCACCCGCGCGGTCACCTCCGTGGTCGTGCGCGGAAACGCTGCGGTATTGTCGCCAAGGTCGCCCTCGTCGTGCCGCTGCGAGAGCTCGCCACCCATGATGAGCCGCGGATCGCGCACCCCGACGAACACCCCCGCGCGGCTGCGATCGAGCGCGACGCCGACGGGGCCCGTCTGCCCTGGGCCGCCGTTCACGAAGGCGCTGGACGTGGCTCCCTTGTATGCCCACCCCGTTAGCGTCAGGCTGCGCACCAATGGGCTCGCGCCGCTGTTCGCCAGGGGCGTCAGGGACAGGCGCGCCGCAAAATCCTTGAAGCGGTCCCGCTCGCGCGACGCGTAGCCAGGACCATTCGTGATCGTGGCGTACGCCTCGCCCATCTTGTTCGGCAGCACGTACTGGGCTCCGAGACCAACATCCGCCACGGAGAAGTAGAACGCTCGCTCCACCGCGGACTGGCTGAGGTATCTCGGGAAGAACGTGTCCATGTGCTCGATGACCACGTTCTGCACGATTCCCACCCGCGCGTTCAACGCGCCGCCGTTGGCGCTCGCAGGTGCGTCGTACTGGAGATAGGCGTACTTGGCGCGCACCGTGTAGGCATTCGGCGTCGCTTCGGTGCTCTGGTAGATGTCGGTAGTCACGCGCGCGCTGAGACGGTCCCCCAGGCCCACGCGAAAGTGCAGGCTGGCGCGATCGATCACGAACGCGTTGTTCGCCTGGTTCGCCAGGGGCGCCGAGGTGGTCGGCACCTGATAGTTGTAGCTGCCGAACATCTGCCCAGAGATGACGACTGGCGTCGCCGGCGCTGCGCTCGGCGTCGCAGTTTGCGCCACCAGCGGCCCGGCGACGAACAGGAATAGTCCAGTGGAAAAACCAGCGCGGAGCATACAGGCGTTCGGTGAGGGTTGAAGCGGTTGAAGCCAATGATAACGGCAGAGCACGGTGGGTGATCCCGTGACCGACCATGGAGTGTCGGCACGCCCCGCCACATTATACAGGACCGTGACACGCACACCCTGCGCCGTAGCGCACGGGACAGCGACCTTTCTGGCGTCCCACACGACGCGTCTCCGGACGCACAACTTATGAAGCCGCTGGTGATCGGAGTTGCGGGTGGGACCGGGTCCGGCAAAAGCACCGTTGCACGCAATGTCGCCGCCGCCTTGGGCGATGCGTCGGTGGCGTTCATCGACATGGACGCCTACTACCTGGACCACGCCCACCTGCCATTGGAGGAGCGGAAGCGAGTCAACTGGGATCACCCGAACGCGTTCGACTGGGAACATCTCGTCAGCCAGCTTGCTCGGCTGGCCGGTGGCGACGCCATCGACAAGCCGATCTACGATTTCGTCACCCATGCCCGCTCAGCCGAGACGCTCCGCATTCCCCCCGCCGACGTGGTCGTCATCGACGGAATCCTCCTCTTCGTGGACGCGCGCGTGCGCGACCTCTGTGACGTCAAGGTCTTCGTGGACGCCGATGCCGACGTGCGGCTCATCCGGCGCATCCGTCGCGACATGGCCAAACGCGGACGGCCGCTCGCGGAGATCATCGAGCAGTATCTCTCCACTGTCCAACCCATGCACCTGGAGTTTGTGGAACCGAGCAAGCGCTACGCCGACGTGATCGTTCCGCGCGGAGGGCACAACCCCGTGGCCATCGAGATGATCGTCGCGAAGATTTCTAGACGGATCCAGGCGGGTGACGCATGACCGCGCCCGCGGCCACCTCTGGTGAGCGCATCCTTGTGGTGGACGACGAAGCCGACATCGTCGCGCTTGTCGCCTATCACCTGGCCAAGAGCGGGTATCGCGTCTCCACGGCCAGCTCCGGGACCGAGGCGCTCGACGCCGCGCGGCGCGAGCGCCCATCGCTTATCGTGCTGGACCTCATGCTGCCTGGCATGTCGGGCTTCGAGGTGCTGGAGCAACTGCGGGCTGGCGAGACCACCCGTGACACCGCCGTGCTGATGCTCACTGCACGCCGCGAAGAGCCGGATCGCATCCACGGCCTCGCGCTCGGCGCCGATGACTACCTGACGAAGCCATTCAGCCCACAGGAGCTCGTGCTCCGCGTCGGCGCCATCCTGCGTCGCGTCGGTGCCGGTGGCACCAACAGTGGCGAAAAGATCCAGATCGGGCCGCTGGTCATCGACTGTGCGGCGCACCTGGTGCACGTCGACGCGCAGCCCGTGGAACTCACGCCCACGGAGTTCAAGCTGTTGCTCACGCTGGCCGAGCGTCGCGGCCGTGTGCAGGCGCGTGCGCATCTCCTCGAGACGGTGTGGGAGGCGGCGCCGGACATCCAGACGCGCACCGTGGACATGCACGTCCAGCGCCTGCGGGCGAAGCTCGGCCCCGCCGGTGACTTGATCGAGACCGTCCGTGGCTTCGGCTACCGCATTCGCGCACCTCAGACGCGACTCGCGTGACTCTGGCGAGCCGGCTGCTCGCTGGTGCGGCGGTGGTCGTCACGACGCTCCTCGCCGCGATCGTCCTTATTGCCGGCGGCCGGCTGCGCGAGCGACTCGTCGAGGTGCAGGTCGACGCGCTGACTCGCGACGCTCGCCTCGTGGCGACCCAACTGGGCCCCGGCGTCGATCCCGATTCACTCGCCCGTGTCGCCGGCAGCGGGCTCGGCTACCGTGTCACGCTCGTCGACAGCGCCGGTGTCGTCGTGGGCGACGCGGAGTTCGCGGCTGAGGCGCGCCGGCGTCTCGAGAATCACGCGAATCGTCCCGAGATCGTCATGGCGCGCGAGCGCGGCGTGGGCTCGGCGATCCGGCACAGTGCGTCTGCCGGTGACGAGGAGCTGTACGTGGCGATTCGTCATGCGCGCGGATTCGTGCGCGTGTCGCTCACGACGTCGCGCCTCGAGCGCGTGGTGAGCGGCGCGCAACGCGACGTCCTCACGAGCGGACTCGTGGCGCTCGCAGGGGCGCTCGCCCTCGCGTACCTGTTCGCGCGGAGCATCTCGCAGCCGGTCGTCGAGCTGCGCGATGTCGCACGCGCCATCGCGGGCGGCGATCTCTCGCGCCGCCCGGCGCTCTCTGCCCCCGGTGAGATCGGCGACCTGGCGACTGCGGTGCATCGCATGACCGAGCAACTCGACAATCGGTTGCTGTCGCTTCAGGAGGACGACCTGCTCATGACCGGCCTTATCGAGGCGCTGGAAGAAGGCGTCCTCGCGCTCGACGAGCGCGGCGCCGTGGTGCGCATCAACGAGCGCGCGCGCGAGCTGCTCAATGTCACCGCGTCGTTGCCGTTCACGCTGGAGCACCTGCCCCGCGAAGCCGCACTGCGCGCCGCGGTCGCGGACGCGCTCGTTGGCGAATCCACCGCTCCACGGGAGATGACGCTGCACGACCGCACGGTGACCGTCTCCGCGCGTCCACTACCAACGGCGGGCGCGGTCGTCACTGTGCTCGACCTCACCATGCTGCGCAAGCTCGAGACCATCCGACGCGATTTCGTCGCGAATGTCTCGCACGAGCTCAAGACGCCGCTCACGGCAGTCAATGGATTTGCCGAGACGCTGCTTGACGACGACATCCCGCCGGAGCAGCGCCGCCGATTCGTCGAGACCATTCGCGACAATGCGCTGCGGATGCAGCGCATCGTGGACGAGTTGCTCGACCTCTCGCGCATCGAGAGCGGTGGCTGGCGGCCGCAAGTCGGTGTCGTGGATGTAAAGAGCGTGGTGGCCGACGTCTTCATGGCGGTGCAACCAGCCGCCGATGCAAAGGCGCTCGAGCTCGCGGCGGACATCTCGCCCGACGCCGCCAAGCTGAGCGCCGATCACACCGCATTTCGCCAAGTCGTCACCAACCTCGTCGAGAACGCGGTCCGCTACACTCGCGAAGGGTCTGTCACGCTGCACACTCGCGTCGGCGACGGCGGCGTGTGGGTCGACGTTCGTGACACGGGCGTCGGCATCGCGGCGGATCATCTGCCCCGCATCTTCGAGCGCTTCTATCGCGTCGATTCCGCGCGGTCCCGAGAGCAGGGCGGCACAGGGCTCGGTCTCGCGATCGTGCGGCACCTGATGGACGCGCACGGTGGCCGCGTCGAAGCGGCAAGCGTCCTCGGTCGCGGCACGGCGATCAGCGCGTTCTTCCCCGCCGCCCGCGTGAGTTGAGCGCGCTCAGTCCGCGCGCTGATACCGCCATCGGAGCCACCGCACCATCAGCGTAATGCGGTCGGAGATCGACTCTCCCACGATGGTGTCGCCGTACTCCTGAAGGTCGGGCCCCGCGCGCATGGCGATCGCCTTCATGGTCGATACCGCCGCGTCGAGTGGTGTGCCCTGTACACGCGTACGGTCAGCGTAGTCCTCCACGAGCACGCGAAGCGAATTGCGCGTACCTCGGCTCCGAAGCGTGGCGATGATGGCCGTCTCGAGACGGTCCTGCCGCGGCGAGAGTGGTGCGATTGAGCCCGCGATCTCGGTGTCCATCATGGCCAGCTGCTCCTCCCGGTAGGTCCGAGAAGGATGGACCACCCGGCTGTGCAGCGCAACGCGGTTGGCGTCCTGGCACATCACAGCCGTGTAACGATCCAGCGACACCGCGTCAGAAGTTCACGATGAAGTGCGCGAAATACGTCTTGGATGGTATCGGCGGACTCAGCGACGTGCCGTTGTTCGACGCCAGCGACTCCTGGTAGTCCAGTGCAATCTGCGCCTTTTGCGACAGGTCGAAGAAGAGTCCGGTGATCAGCACGTGATACGCGTTGGAGGTCGCCGGTGCAGTCGGGGACACGTAACCTGTCGCGCTCGATGTCGGCTTCACGGCGTCGTAGCGCGCGACCGCACCCCATCGCGACTTGCCTCTGGGGTTCGCGAAGGCGAGGGGACGCACGACCGTGAAGGCGGAAAGCAAGCGGCCAGTGACGCCAGTGCGGATACGCGGACTCGCTGTGGTGTTGGCCCCCTGCTCCCCATCCTCGTGGCGCTGCGAGTACTCACCGCCGAGCACCAGCCGAGGATCCTTGAGTCCCACGAACACGCCTCCGCGGCTGCGGTCCAGCGCGTCTCCCACCGCGCCCTGCTGCCCCGCGCCTCCATTGACGAATGCACTGGACGTCGCTCCCGCGTAGCCCCAGCCGGTGATGGTGAACGTCTGGAGGATTGGCGTCTCCGTCATGTTCGCCAGCGGCGTGAGCGACAGTCGGACGCCGATATCCTTGAACCGGTCGCGTTCGCGGGACGTGTACCCCGGTCCGTTCACGATCGCGCCGTAGACCTCTCCCATCTTGCGAGGGAAGGTGAGCTGCCCGGCAAACCCCACGTCCGCCGACGAGAAGTACCCGGCGCGCTCTACGGGCGACTGACTGAGGTATCGCGGCCAGAACGATTCCACATGGTCAATGACCACGTTGTTCAGGATGCCGATGCGCGCCAGTATCGAGGCCCCATTCGCAGATTTCGGATGATCGTACTGGAGGTAGGCATACTTCGCCCGGATCGTGTACGCGTTGGGCGTCGCTTCCGTCGACTGGTAGATGTCGGTCGTGATGCGGATGCTGACCCGGTCACCTGCCGGCATCCGGAAATTCAGGTACGCGCGATCGAGGGCGAACTGGTTGTCGGCCTGTCCGGCGAGCTGCGACGGCGACGTGGGCAGTTGACGGTTGTAGCTGCCGAAGATCAGCCCAGAAAAAATGCTCGCCGGAGGGGCGGCCGGCGTGGCCGCCGTTGTTTGCGCGAGGACGGGACACGCCCCCATGGCAGTCAGCGTCGTGGCGACCCAAAACGAGCGCGTACAATGCATTGACGAACCGGTTCCGGGAGAAGGGAAAGCGCCCCATGGGTAGACCATCATGCGACGCTGCGCGGCGCCTTTCGATCACGGCTGATTCCGGGCGTTGTCTCGTTCGTGTAACAGTAGTTGCGATGGAGCCCAAAACGGCGCGAGCTCTGCATCCGCGTGACCGAATCGTTACACTTCACGCAGGACTTCGAGACGGCGGAAGGTGACCTTCCATCGAAGTATGCCACCCTCCCCGCCCTCGCCCGCAGTGCCCGGTCAGCAGCCCCGTCCATTGCCGACGATCTCCGTGCCAGCGCACGCCTCCGTCGCGAGCGGGCAACCGCGTCACCTTCCCTCCTCCATAGAGGGCAGCGTCATCGCGGACCGTATCTATCGGACGTCGCTGCTGGTCGCGGCGCTCTGCGTCCCAGTGCTGCTCCTGCTCATCTTCGCCGAAGTCGGCCGGGCAGGGTGGCCCGCGCTCAGGCAGTTCGGGTTCGAGTTTCTCACGTCCAGCACGTGGGATCCGGTGAAGGGCGACTTCGGGGCCGCTCCCGCCATCGTCGGCACACTCCTCACCTCCATCATCGCTCTCGCACTCGCGACCCCGCTCGCGCTCGGCGGAGCGATCTTCCTGTCGGAGTTTTCGCCCTCCTGGCTGCGGCAGCCCCTGTCGTTCTTCATCGACTTGCTGGCCGCCGTACCCAGCGTCGTCTACGGGCTTTGGGGCGTGTTTTTCCTCCTGCCCGCCATGCGAACCACGATCATGCCGTTCTTGCGCGACACGCTGCATCTTGGCGCGACACCATTTTTCTCCGGGCCCGCCTACGGTCCGAGCGTGCTCGCGGCGGGACTGATTCTCGCCGTCATGGTGCTGCCCTACATCGCCGCCGTGTCGCGCGAAGTGCTGATGGCCGTGCCCCGCTCGCAACGTGAAGCCGCACTCGCGCTGGGCGCAACACGCTGGGAAGCCATCACCGGCGCGGTGATTCCGTACGCACGCACCGGCATCTTCGGCGGCGTGATTCTCGGACTCGGCCGAGCGCTCGGCGAGACCATGGCCGTCACGATGCTGATCGGGAACGCGCACGAGATCTCGGCGTCGTTGTTCGCGCCGGGCTACACCATGGCCTCACTCATCGCGAACGAATTTTCCGAGGCAACCACGGACATCCATCTGTCGGCGCTCATGGCGGTGGGCTTCGTTCTGTTCCTCGTCACCCTGATCGTGAACGCCATCGCGCGGTGGCTCGTCTGGCGCGTCGGTCGCGAGGGCCGCGCATGACGACCAGCGTATCCTCGCACGGCGCATACGCGCGGCCGCGCGCGCGCGGGCTCGCGCGGCGCCGAGGCGTGAGCGTCGTCATGGTATCGCTGACGTGCATTGCAGCCGCTCTCGCTGTGGTGCCGCTCGTCGTGATCCTCGGTTACCTGCTCAAGCAGGGCGCCAGTTCCCTGTCGCTCGGCTTCTTCACGAATATGCCGCGTCCGGCCGGTGAATCGGGCGGCGGAATGGCCAACGCCATCCTCGGCACCTTGATCCTCATTGGCGTTGCGTCCACCGTCGGGCTCCCTGTCGGCATTGGCGCCGGCCTCTATCTGGCCGAGCAGCGCGGGACCAAGCTGGCGACCGTCGTGCGCTTTCTCGCCGACGTGTTGAACGGACTGCCGTCCATTGTGATGGGCATCTTCGCGTGGCAGTTTCTGGTGCGTCCGTTCGGCCATTTCTCTGCCCTCGCTGGCGGCGCTGCCATCGGCGCGATGATGATCCCGCTCGTGACGCGCACCACCGAGGAGATGGTGCGCACCGTGCCGCAGTCGCTCCGCGAGGCCGCTCTCGCACTCGGCTACCCGCGCTGGCGCACGTCGCTGCAGATTGTCCTTCGAACCGCGCTGGGCGGCATCGTCACTGGAGTACTCGTGGCCGTGGCGCGCGTTGCGGGTGAGACGGCGCCCCTCTTGTTCACGGCGTTCGGCAACCAGTTCTGGTCCACCTCGGTCACGGAGCCGATCGCCGCGCTTCCGCTGCAGATCTTCATCTACGCTATCAGTCCGTACGACGACCAGCATCGCCAGGCATGGGCCGGCGCACTCGTACTCATTGCGCTGGTGCTCGCGATCAGCGTCATCGCGCGGTTCGTGACCCGCGCGCGGCACGGAGGCGGGCATGACTGAGGCCGTCGAGCACGCTCCCGCGACGGGCGCTGTCGTGGCGCCGCTCGCGATGCGCACGGAGGGGCTGAATGCGTATTTCGGACACGTCCACGCCGTGCACGACGTTTCGCTGGACATTCCGACCAACGAAGTGACGGCGATCATCGGGCCGTCGGGTTGCGGGAAGTCCACACTGCTCCGCTGCCTCAACCGGATGCACGAGACGGTGCCGGTGGCACGCGTGGAAGGCAAGGTCTTCTTCCATGGACAGGACATCTATGCCGGCGGCGTGGATGCTATCTCGCTCCGGCGGCACGTCGGCATGGTGTTCCAGCGACCCACACCATTCCCGACGATGTCCATCCGCGACAACGTCGCGGCTGGGCTGCGTGTGCTCCCGGGGCCGAAGCCAAGCCGCGCGCAGGTGGATGAGATCGTCGAACGCGCGCTGCGCGAAGCAGCGTTGTGGGATGAGGTCAAGGATCGCTTGAAGACGAGTGCGACGAGTATCTCCGGTGGACAGCAGCAGCGCGTCTGCATTGCGTGCGCACTGGCGACGGCACCGCACGTATTGCTGCTCGACGAGCCCACCGCATCGCTGGACCCCATCAGCACGCAGAAGGTCGAGGAACTGGTGTACGAGCTGCGCAGGACCATGACGGTCATCATCGTGACGCACAACATGCAGCAGGCGGCACGTGTCTCCGATCGCACGGCGTTCATGCTGTCGGGCGACATGGTGGAGATCGCCCCTACCCGAGTGATGTTCACGACGCCGTCGGACCCGCGCACCGAAGCGTACATCACGGGACGGTTCGGTTGAGCGCGGCGACGGCACCGTCGGCCGCGGTCGTCGACCATATCGGCCGCATCGACGTCGATGGCTTCAACTTCTGGTACGGCAGGACGCAGGCGCTGTTCGATATCGACATGGCCATCGCGCCTCGCGCGGTCACCGCGTTGATTGGCCCGTCCGGCTGCGGCAAATCCACCTTCCTGCGCTCCATCAACCGGCTCAACGAGCTCATTCCCGGCGCCCGGCGCACGGGCGAGATTCGCCTCGACGGCGAGAACATCTACCAGAAGGGGATGGACGTCGTCACACTGCGGCAGCGCGTCGGCATGGTCTTCCAGCGCTGGAATCCGTTTCCCAAGAGCATCTACGACAACGTCGCCTACGGTCCACGCATCAACTCCAGCCCGAGTCGCGCCGACCTCGACGTCATCGTCGAGTCGGCACTCCATCGTGCGGTACTCTGGGACGAGGTGAAGGATCGCCTGCGCGACAGCGCGCTCGCGCTGTCGGGCGGACAGCAGCAGCGGCTCTGCATCGCACGGGCGCTCGCCAACGATCCTGAGGTGCTGCTGCTGGACGAGCCAGCCTCCGCGCTCGATCCCATTGCGACACAGAAGGTGGAGGAGCTGGTCTACGAGCTGAAGCGTGAGCTCACCATTGTCATCGTCACACACAACCTGCAGCAGGCGGCACGCATTTCCGATCGCACCGCGTTTTTCTATCTCGGCAAGCTCGTCGAGATGGATGACACGCAGCGGCTCTTCACGAGCCCGCGCGAGGAGCGGACGGAAGCCTACATCACCGGGAGATTCGGATGAGCCCTGAAGCGCCCTTTCGCCATTTTCACGACCAGCTCACTGCGCTCAACCGGAGGCTCCTCGCCATGTCGGAACGCGCCGAGTCGCTCGTGGAGCTCTCCGTGGACGCGTTGCTGAGCCAGGATGCCGGCAAGGCGGAAGCCGTCATCGACGCGGATAACGAGTTGGACCGCATGGAGCTGGAGATTGAGGCCGCTGCGCTGGAGTTGCTCGCGCTCCAGCAACCCATGGCGCGCGACCTTCGCTTCATCGTCACCACCATCAAGGTGACGAGCGATCTCGAGCGAGTCGGCGACCACGCGGTGAACATCGCACAGGCGGCGCTCCGCCTCATCTCGCAGCGCACCAACATCACGCCGGATCCAGAGATCGAGGACATGGCCCGCCGCGCGCGAGCGATGCTCAGCGATGCGATCGACGCCTTCCTCCGCGCCGACGGCGCACTTGGGCGTGATGTCTGCGCTCGCGACGACCAGGTTGACGCGTTGCACGAATCCGTCTTCCGCATCCTGCTCACGCACATGATGGCGGATGCGCGCACGATCAACCCCTCGCTCGAGTACCTGCTGGTCAGTCGCAACCTCGAGCGGGTCGCCGACCTCGCCACCAACATTTCGGAAGACGCGGTGTTCCTCGCCGAGGGCAAGAACATCAAGCACGGCGGCGGCGAGGCACGAGCGGGGACGTTCACCTCCTGATGCGTACACGCTCTTCAAATCGACAGAAGTTTGGCTCCTGTGACTGGAGTGGCGGAACAGAGAGTCGCATCAAATTCTCTACCGCGACATCTGCAGATTTGAACAGCGACAACCGCCGCTGACACGGCCAACGAGACCTGCTCATGGTCCCACGTTTGCTGTCACCCCGCTGGCCCTCTTGAGCTGTACTTCAGTGCTCGACCGTCGCAGGCAGCGATGGTTTCATCGCTAGATTGCGCGCCATGAGCAGCCCGCCGCCTCGTCGTTCTCCCGCGAAGAAACGCGGCACCGCACCACTGCGGCGCATCGCTGCCATCGACGTCGGTTCCAACTCCGTCCGCCAGATCGTTGCCGATGTGTCGCCGGAAGGCACCATCACCGTGGTCGACGAGATGAAGGCGGCGCCGCGCCTCGGCGCCGACCTCGATCAGACCGGTGTGCTCGGCAAGCACGCGATGCAGGCCGCCGCCGAGGCGATCGGTCGAATGGCGACGCTGGCGCGGCAGCTCGGTGCGTCCCGTGTGGACGCCGTCGCGACAAGTGCCGTCCGCGACGCGGCGAACGCCAGCGAGTTCGTGGCGCGCGTGCGCCAGGAGGCACGCATCACGCTGCGCATCATCGATGGCCAGGAGGAGGCGCGTCTCTCGTATTTCAGCGCACTCGCGCACTTCGATCTCGGGCAGGGCCGCACCGTCGTCATGGACATTGGCGGAGGCTCGCTGGAGCTCGCGCTCGCCGCAGACGGCGTCCTCGACAACCTCGTGTCGCTCCCGTTTGGCGCGCTCCGCTCCACCGAGCGCTACCTGCGAGAGGGCGGAACGACGCGCAAGGCCATCATTCGCCTGCGCCGAGACGTGCGCAGGGAGCTCCGCGATATCCTCCCCCGGCGCGATTGGCGTGGCGCACAGCTCATCGGGTCGGGCGGCACGTTCACCAACCTGGCGGGCATGCACCTGTCGCGCCGCGGCATCGTCACCGCGCGCAACGTGCACGCCACGGCCGTGCCACGTGTTGACGTTGAGCACATTCTCGACGCGCTCGCGCTCATGCCCGCAGACGAACGTCGGACCGTGCCTGGCCTCAACCCAGAGCGCGCCGACATCATCGTCGCCGGCCTCGCTGTTGCCGCCGAGGTGATTGCGCGCGTGGAAGCGAAGGAGGTCACGGTTTCTCGCTACGGCATTCGCGAGGGACTGCTGCTCCAGGCGGCGCGCGTCGTTCCCGTCGTCGCGGACCCGGGCGCCGCGCGCGAGCGGTCGGTGCGCGACTTTGCGCAGCGCTGCCATTTCGAGGAGCCGCACGCCGCGCACGTCCAGCGCCTGGCGCTTCGCCTCTTCGACGTGCTGGGCGCCCGACTCGGCTGCACTGCGCAGGATCGGGAGACGCTCTCGGACGCGGCCCTGCTGCATGACGTGGGCTACCACATCAACTACGACCGACACCACAAGCATTCGTATCACCTGATCGTGCACGCCGAGCTCCTCGGCATCACGCCAGCCGAGCAAGTGGCCATTGCCAACGTGGCGCGGTACCACCGCGGGGCGCCTCCGAAGCGCAAGCATCGCAATTTCGGGACGCTCGACAAGCCGCTGCGCGATCAGGTCGAGCGGCTGTCGGCCATCCTTCGCGTCGCAGACGGGTTCGACCGCGGGCACGTGTGCGCCGTGGAAACGGTGAAGGTCCGGTGGATGAAGCGCGCTATTCGCGTCACGCCGGTGGCCGCGCGCGGCGCCGGCCCGTTGCGCCTCGAGCTGTGGGGCGCGCATCGCAAGTCACAGTTGCTCGCGACCCTTGCCGGCGTACCAGTCGAGATCGTGTCACCCGATGGCGCCGTGCTCTCGTCGAACGACGTCGCAATTGACGACGAGTAGCCCCACTCGACGGTCAGTCGTTGCCGGAGAGTTGTGTTTGGACCAGAGTTCCCAGAGGCGTACGCGACGCTGCGTCCGACGATTGGCCCCACGAATGCGCCACCAAGCGCTCGTGCGTCGAGTGGATCTCACCCTCGGGCTTGAGCTGAGTCCAGTTGCCCGCTCCGCCGAGCTCCCACGCCTGCCGGTTGTCCTCCAGGCACGTGCGGAGCAGGCTGCGCAGCCGAGCTTGTAGACGAGGCGCCTCCACGGGCGCGACCGCCTCAACGCGGCGCTGGAAGTTGCGCGGCATCCAGTCCGCAGAGCCGATGTAGAACTCGTCCGCACCCGCGTTGCCAAAGTGCCACACGCGCGAATGCTCGAGGAAGCGGCCGATGATGCTCCGCACGCGAATGTGCTCGCTGATTTCCGGTAGGCCGGGCCGCAGGCAGCAGATGCCTCGCACGATCAGGTCGATCTCCACGCCGGCTTGCGACGCACGATAGAGGGCATCGATCACTGCCGCATCGACGAGGGAGTTCATCTTTGCGATGATCCGGCCGTCCCGGCCGTTACGAGCGTGGTCCGCCTCGCGCGCGATGAGCTCGAGGAAGCGCTCGTGCATGTTCGCCGGCGCCACCAGCAACTTGCGGTAGATGCGCTGGCGGGAAATGCCGGTGAGCGAGTTGAACAGGTCGCTCACGTCCGCACCGATTGACGGGCTGCACGTAAAGAGCCCGATGTCGGTGTACAGACGCGCCGTGCGCGAGTTGTAGTTGCCGCTTCCCACGTGTACGTAGCGCCGAATGCCGTCCGGCTCACGACGCACGATCAGCGCGGTCTTGGTGTGCGTCTTGAGCAGCGCTGATCCGTACGCCACGTGCACGCCGTCGTCTTCCAGCGTGCGCGCCCATGAGATGTTGTTCGCTTCGTCGAACCGCGCCTTGAGCTCCACCAGCACCGCCACCTGCTTGCCGCGCTGTGCCGCTTCCGTCAGCGCGCGCACGATCGCTGTGTCGCCAGATGTGCGATAGAGCGTGAGCTTGATCGCGAGCACATGCTCGTCCATCGCCGCGCTCTGGAGGAATCGCTCAACGGTGGCCGGAAACGAATCGAACGGATGGTGCACGAGCAGGTCGCGCTCGCGAATCACGTCGAAGATGGACCGGTCGGGGTCCCGCAGTTCCAACGGAACGCTCGGCACGAACGGTGGGTCGCGCAGCTCGGGCACATCCAGCTGGCTCAGCTCGATGAGATCGGCGAGATCGAGCAGCATACCCGCTTCCTCGATATCCGCTTCGCTGAGCGACGTCTTCGCTGGGAAATCCGCATCGCGCAGTTCTTCCAGCAACAGCGCGCGCAGGTGCGCCGGCATGTCGTCCTGCACTTCCAGCCGGATCACCTCACCAAAGCGCCGCTCGAATACCTGCTCTTCGATGGTCGCGAGCAGGTCTTCGGGATCCTCGAGGTTGGTGAATTCGAGGTCCGAGTAGCGCGTGATTCGAAAGGCGTAGCATCCCATGACCTCCATGCCGGGAAACAATGCCTCGAGATTCTCGCCGATCACCTGCTCGAGGGGCACGTACTCATGCGTCCGACCCGGGACCAGCTGCCAGCGCGTCAACCGCTTCGGCACCTTGACCCGCGCGAAGTGCACCGTGTCGTGCTCGGGATGACGGACTTCAACCGCGAGCGAGAGCGACAGATTTGAGACGTTTGGGAAAGGATGTCCCGGATCAACGGCGAGTGGCGTGAGCACGGGAAAGATCTGCGACTCGAACTGCTCATCTATGGCGCGCCGCTCCGCCCCTGTGAGCTCAGCCATGCCGACGATGCGGACGCGGTGCGGTTCCAGCGCGCGCTGCAGCTCCGCAAAACAGCTGCGTCGCTCGGCAAGCAGCAACGCGACGCGCTTGCGGATGGCTTCGAGTTGCTCCGCAGCGGTAAGTCCGTCGGGGGTCACGTGCGACATGCTGGACTGCACCTGCCGCCGCAGCCCCGCCACGCGCACCATGAAGAACTCGTCCAGGTTGCTGCTGAAGATGGCGAGAAACTTCAGCCGCTCGAGCAACGGAACCCGCGGGTCGCCGGCCTCGTGGAGGACACGCCCGTTGAATGCGAGCCAGCTCAGCTCGCGATTCAGATACAGGGACGTCGGCAACTGTGTGTCGGGCATATCGATGTCCGCTACTTCACCGTGTCGAGCCTCGTCACCAAGGCGGACCGCATCGACTCCGGAAGCGGCGCATAGTCGAGCGCGGCAGCCATGCCCTGCCCCTCACCGAGAGCCCATCGCAGGAAATCGATCACCTTCTTTCCCTTCGCTGCATCGGCCTGCTTCTCGTAGAGGATGATCCACGTGAAGGACGAGATTGGATAGACGCCTGCGCCCTTTGCGTTCACGATCGAGACGCGATAGTCGGTATTGGGAGGAAGCGCTGCAACTGCGCCGGCGGCCGCTGCGGTGATGGCCGCGATCGCGGGCGCAACGAACTCACCCGCCGCATTCTTCATGAGCGCCATGGAGAGTTTATTCTGGGTGGCGTAGGCCAGCTCCACATAGCCAATGGCACCCGGTGTTTGCTTGACCTGTCCGGAGACGCCTTCGTTGCCCCTGGCGCCTAAGCCCACGGGCCACTGGAGATCCTTGCCCTTGCCAGGCTTCGCCGCCCACGCGGGGCTCACGTTGGCCAGGTAGTCGGTGAACACGTAGGTCGTACCCGAGCCGTCCGAGCGGTGCACAACGAGAATGTCCGTCGAAGGCAGTGTCACGCCGGGATTGAGCGTCGCAATCCGCGCGTCTCCCCATTTTGTGATCTGCCCCTGGAAAATGGCGGCCAGCACGTCGCCCGTGAGATTCAGCGGCTTGGCCACGTCTTGCAAGTTGTACACGATCGCCAGGGCACCAAGCACAGTTGGAATGTGCAGGACGGCGCCTCCCTTGGCCTTCGCGAGCTCCTCGTCCGACATCGGAGCGTCGGTCGCGCCGAAGTCCACGGTCTGCTCGGACAACTGCCGGATCCCGCCACCTGACCCGATCGGCTGGTAATTGATCTTTACCCCAGTCGCGGTCGCGTAGGAGTCGAACCACTTGGAGTAGATCGGATTCGGGAACGTGGCGCCGGCGCCGGTCAGGTCGGCGCCTGACGTCGTGGACGTCGCAGGCGTCCCGGGCGCGGCGGAATCGGCCTTCTTCGATGAGTCGGCGCAGGCTGCGGCGAACGATAGCGCCACGACGATTGCAAGCGAGCGATGCATGGGATCTCCAAGGGGGTGCGATCTATTATGCAAGATCGCAGCGAATGGCGCGCGAAAGCGGTTGTCTCGCCCGCTGTGACAGAATCGCGACAATTGCCGATTCCGCGGGGGGAACGCTCGTGACGCTGCGACCGGGTCACTGGCCAGCTCGGCCGCGAATAGCCGTCGAAAGCGGCGCAGGGATTGTCGCCGTTCCATTGAAGCCCGTGGGTGACCCGTTTTCGCGCTCGCCGCGCGAGAACGCCGACCGCGGGCTACGGCAGGGCGACGATATGCGACAGGATGAAGTAGCTCATTCCTGCCATAAGCCCCGCCGCCGGAATCGTGAACACCCACGCCCAGACAATCTGCCCCGCGACTCCCCAGCGAACCGCGGATAGGCGATGGGTGGCCCCCACGCCGACGATCGAACCGGTGATGGTGTGGGTGATGCTCACCGGAATACCGAAGTGCGTCGCAATCTGGATCGCGATCGCACCGACGGTCTCGGCGGCGAAACCGGCGCGGGATGAGCCGGTCAAGCTTGGGCGCGGTTGGGATCGGGAGCGAGGAGGTAACGATGCCGTACGACGCTAGCGGCACGGAGAGCGCGCGGTAACGGCGGGGAGCCCTACGCGGTCGATTGCCTCGCGAGTGCATGCGGAAAGGGAGCCGACCTTGGTGGCCGGCTCCCTCTGCATCCCCAAACCCGCCGAGTGGTCTACGCCGAACGGTTTCGACGGCGACGCAGGAACGCCGCCACGCCGATCAGCCCGCTCGCCACCAATGCGGCCGACGACGGTTCCGGAGTCACCGTCACGAACGCGACGTCATCGAATGCGATCGCGCCGTTGCCTGCGACGCTGATCGTCACCGACGTGAACGGCGATGAATCGCTGAAGCCAACCCATCCCGCCGTCTGAGTGTTCAGGTCGAAGTTCGTCGGGATGGTGATCGTGCCGGACGTCGTCGTGAACAGGATCGGGCCACCAATGTCGTTCTCGTCCTGGTCCCCCGCGGTGAGTGCCAGGAAGCCGAAGGAGGTGATTGCCTGCGAAAACGTAAAGGTAAACGGCTGGAACGCGGCGGAGCCGCAGTCATCACCAAAGTCAGCGAAGTTCGACGCCTGAATCTGGCTCGCGAAGAATCCGGGACCCGACGGAGCCGAACCAAACTTGTCGTTGGCGCACACTCCGCCAGTGACAGTAACGCCGGCCAGCGGACTGAAAATCTGCACTGCGTTCAGTAGCGACTCGAAGTCGATGACGGTGCTACCGGACAGGGGGCCGTTGGTGCCGGTCTGCTGCGCAGAGGCGGGCGCAAAAAAGGGTGCGAGCACGAGTGCCGCGACCACGAACGAACGAAACGGATGATACGGCACTGGGCGGACTCTCTGGGAGGGAAAAGGCACTTGGCGGACGCTGCAAGCTAGCGCGGCTAGAACCGTTAGTCCAACCAGAAGTTTGTTCGACGCGCAGCTTTTACGAGACCGAGACGCGTCCTCACAGCTGCCAATTCGGCCGAGCGCGTCAATCCGGCAAGCTTGGCAGTTTTGCTTGCCCTCATCCGCCCGACACGCTGCCAGTCTGGCGGCAGCTACGCGGTACCGGACTTGCCAGCTTTCGAGTGGTATGCGCGGCGGAACGGCCGCCCTGATCAACCACCCATCCTAAGGAAGCAATGGCTGATAAGGTCATCGGCATCGACCTCGGAACGACCAACTCGGTGGTCGCCGTCATGGAGGGAGGCGACCCCGTCGTCATTCCCAATGCAGAGGGTGGGCGAACCACTCCATCGGTCGTGGGCTTCACCAAGGACGGCGAGCGCCTCGTGGGCACGGTCGCCAAGCGCCAGGCCGTCACCAATCCGCAGAATACCGTCTTCTCCATCAAGCGCTTCATGGGCCGGAAGATGACGGAGGTAAGCGAGGAGTCGAAGCGCGTGCCGTACAAGGTCGTGCCGGGCGCCAACGACGTCTCCACCGTCGAAGTGCAGGGCAAGCGGTACACGCCCCCCGAAGTCTCGGCGATGATCCTCCAGAAGATGAAGCAGACCGCTGAGGACTACCTGGGACAGACCGTCACCAAGGCGGTCATCACGGTCCCCGCCTATTTCAATGATTCTCAACGGCAGGCGACGAAAGACGCCGGGAAGATTGCCGGGCTCGACGTGCTGCGCATCATCAACGAACCGACGGCGGCCGCACTCGCCTATGGGCTCGACAAGAAGAAGGACGAGAAGGTCGCCGTCTTCGACCTTGGTGGCGGTACTTATGACATTTCCGTACTCGAGCTCTACGACGTCGACGGCTCGCGCCAGTTTGAAGTCAAGTCGACCAACGGTGACACGCACCTTGGCGGAGACGACTTCGACCAGCGCGTCATGGACTGGATCGTCGGCGAGTTCAAGCGCGACCAGGGCATCGACCTCTCGAAGGACCCCATGGCGCTCCAGCGCCTGAAGGAAGCGGCAGAAAAGGCGAAGATGGAGCTGTCGGGCACCACGTCGACCGACATCAACCTGCCCTTCATCACCGCGGACCAAAGCGGCCCGAAGCACCTCAACTACACACTGTCGCGCTCCAAGTTCGAGCAGCTCGTGGATGACCTCATCACGCGCACGCTCGAGCCCATGCGCAAGGCGCTCAAGGACGCTGGCCTCGAGCCAAAGGATATCGACGAGGTGCTGCTCGTCGGCGGCTCCACGCGTATCCCAAAGATCCAGGAAGAAGTCAAGAAGTTCTTCGGCAAGGAACCGAACAAGGGCGTCAATCCGGACGAGGTGGTGGCCATCGGAGCGGCAGTCCAGGGCGCCGTCCTCACCGGCGAACAGAAGGACGTGCTCCTGCTCGACGTTACGCCCCTCTCGCTCGGCATCGAGACGCTGGGCGGCGTGACCACGGTGCTCATTCCGCGGAACACCACGATCCCGACCAAGAAGTCCGAGACCTTCAGTACGGCCGACGACAACCAGACCACGGTCGAAATTCATGTGCTGCAGGGCGAGCGGGAACTGGCCAGAGACAACCGCACGATCGGCAAGTTCCAGCTGACGGGCATTCCGCCCGCTCCCCGCGGCATGCCGCAGGTCGAAGTCACGTTCGACATTGACGCCAACGGCATCCTGCATGTCGGCGCCAAGGACAAGGCGACCAATAAGGAGCAGAAGATCCGCGTTGAGGCGTCGAGTGGACTCTCCGATTCCGACATCGACAAGATGGTCAAGGACGCAGAAAAGAACGCGGATGAGGACAAGAAGCGGAGAGAGGAGATCGATACGAGGAATAGGCTCGACTCCATGACGTACGAGGTCGAGAAGAACGCCAAGGAGTGGTCGGACAAGCTCCCGGCGGATCTGAAGACCAAGTTGGACGCGTCAGTGGAGCGCGCACGGAAGGCGCTTCGTGGCGATGACCTGAGCGAGATCAAGGCGGCGCAAGAGGAGCTCAGCAAGTCCTTTGGCGAGGCTGGGCAGTCGTTCTATGCGCAGAGCCAGGCGGCCGAAGGCGCGGCAGGCGGCGCCGACGCGCCGGGAGCGCAACAGGCGGACGGCGGCGCTGGCAGCTCCAAGCCCGCTGACGACGTGGTAGAAGCGGACTACGAGATCGTGGACGACAAGAAGTAGGGCTCCACGCTCCGACAATGGGCGCATCGGAAACCAGGCGGGCGCCGTACGTGTCTATAAAGGAACACGGGGCGCCCGTTTGGGTGTAGCATACTAGGGCTGTCAGGTTCAATCGACTTTCTCAGGACAGGTAGAATGGCAACACGATTTTCTCGCGTGCGCCTCGGTGCCGCTGTGGTCACCGCCTTCGTCTGCGGGTTGCTCTTCGCGTCAGGCTTCGACCTGACCCGTTTTAGCTTCGCGCAAGACGGCAAGGCCGCCAAAGTCGCTTCAGCACAGGTGCAATCGCTCGCGGAGACTGGCAACGCCTTCGAAGCGATTGCCGACCACGTGACACCCAGCGTGGTATCCATCCAGACACAGCGCGTGCGTCAGGTCCGCGCGCGCAACCCTCGCCAGCCCAACGGGCTCGAGGACTTCTTCCGGAACTTCGACCAACAGCAGCAGCCGCAGCAGCCACAGGAGGGCAGCGGCACCGGCTTCATCGTCTCGAAGGACGGGTACATCCTCACGAACAATCACGTCGTCGCAGACGCCGACAAGGTGACTGTGACACTGCTGGACAAGCGGACGTTCACGGCGAAGGTGGTGGGTCGCGATCCGACGACTGACGTGGCCGTGATCAAGGTGGACGGATCGGACCTGCCGGTCGCAGCGCTGGGCGACGACAATGTGGCGCGCGTCGGCCAGTGGGTCGTGGCTATCGGCAATCCGCTGGGCCTCGACTTCACGGTGACGGCTGGCATCATCAGCGCCAAGGGCCGACCGCTCAACGGCCTGCTCGAGGGCCGCTACGCCATCACGGACTACATCCAGACGGATGCGGCCATCAACCCAGGCAACTCGGGTGGCCCGTTGGTCAATATTCGGGGTGAAGTCATCGGCATCAACAGCGCGATCGCCAGCGCTACGGGAATGTACGCGGGCTACGGCTTCGCCATCCCGGTCTCCCTCGCCAAGCAGGTGATGGACGACTTGATCGCCCACGGCAGGGTTCGTCGCGCGGTCATCGGTGTGGCCATCGCCAACGCCAGCCCGGAGGACGCGCGCGCGGCCGGCCTCGATCGTGTGACGGGTGTGGTCGTGCAGTCCTATAGCTACGATGCGGACAGCGTCAGCCCGGCTAAGAATGCTGGTATTCAGCCAGCGGACGTGATCATCGCCGCCGATGGGAAGCCGACAGATCGTGTGGGCACACTCCAGCGCATCGTTCGCGGCCACAAGCCGGGCGAGACGGTCACGTTCGACGTCATGCGATTCGGCTCGAAGAAGAGCTTTCGTGTGAAGCTGACGGAGGCGCCGGATGACCCCGCAGTGGTGGCATCCGCTGAGCGCGCTCCGTCCCCATCAAGTTCGCCAGACGAAGCTCGCAAGTTCGATAAGGTGGGCATCACGGTTGAACCCGTGTCGCCCGACGCGCGGGCCAGCATCGAGGCTCCCTATCGCTCGGGGCTCATGGTGAGCGACGTGAACGTCACCGGACCGTCGTATCGGCGCTTTCAGGCGGACCAGACGATCCTGGTCGAAGTCCTCAATCCCGCGCCTCGTCGCGCGCTGCGTTCGGCGGCTGACCTGGAGGCGGTGCTCAAGGGCCTGAAGGCTGGTGACCTCGTGACGTTCCTGGTGTACGACATCAATCGGGGGACGCGCGCAGTGTCTGTGCAGGTGCAGTAGCCGACGCGATGGAGAGTACTGAATAGCGTCAGGACGCCCGCGGAGACTCACTCCTCCGCGGGCGTTTCGTTCGTCCTACTGAGATTCGACGAGCGCGCAAGCGCGGCAGATCGTCCCGCCCGGACGAACGAGATGCGACTTGGTGATGCGCTGGGGTGCCGGACGCGGCGCTGGCTTGCCAACAGGGATCAGCCGGTGAGCACGGGCAGGCGACCGAATGGCGTCGGTCCCGATCCGATGTCGAGCTGCCAGACGCGAAGCTATTCGGGGGTCGCGAAGTCCCAGCGCGAGACGACCAGTGCGCTTTCCGGATGCGCCGGTGCTCTGTACGTTCAGAATACGCGAGAGTGGCGAAACTGGCAGACGCACCAGACTTAGGATCTGGCGCCGCAAGGCTTAGGGGTTCGAGTCCCCTCTCTCGCATAGCGAACCACGCGGTTAAGTCGACGTGGTCTCAGGAAGTGCGGGCGCTGGATTGTCGTAGTTGCTGGGCGTAAATGCAATGGGAGCCGAGATATCTCGGCTCCCATGCATTCGCCCGTCAGAGCGTTGTGCGTGCAGCTACTGCATTGGGCAGTTAGGCAGCTTTGCGGCGGCGGCGAGCGGCGCCGAAGACACCGATCAAGCCTGTGGCGAGGAGCGTGAGTGTTGCGGGCTCAGGCGTGGCCACGACAGTCAGGCCGAGCTCGAAATCCTGGACTTGCTGAGCCGTCAGGGCAGTGTCGTACACGACGATCAGCCTGATTCGGCCGGTACCCTGATCGATACCGTTGTCGTCGGTGCCGAAGTATGCAATGTTGTTCGCCGCATTGAAGATCGCGTCGCCGTTGGTATCCGTGAAGCTCATTTGAACGACGTTGTTGATGTACACGGTGAACAACCCGGAGGCGTCACGCGTGAAGGCCGTCAGTCGATTGGTCGTCGGTGTATACGCGCCGGCAACGCCGAGGATCTCGTTGGTGCCGTCAAAGAAGTCGGGCGTCGCCGTGGGGTCGGAGTAGTATCCGTTGTCCGTGGAGAGGTTCTTGAAATCCACCAGCTTGTGGTAGTTGCCGACAGGGTTGTTCACCCTGGAGCGGAAGATGATCGAATAGACAGAGCTCGTGAACACGTTGGAGAGCGACAGCGACGACCCGACGCCGTAGAGGTATCCAGACGCGCTGAGGGAGGCGCCGTTGCCGACGAGCGACGGGCCGGCCAACTGATCGGCGAACGAGTTGTTGAGGCGGTAGATGTGCGTCTGCGCCTGAGCGGCGGAGGCGGACACGACGAGTGTTGCAGCCACCGCAACGAAACGCAGGGGGGTGATACGCATTGGGGAATTTCTCCGAACGGGGTATGAAACGCTTGACGGGGGCCTGCGGTCCTGCAAACAACTGCGGTATTGCGCTGCGGCAAACCAAATCCTTGATAGCGGAGACCCAGCAATCATCCCCGATCACCCTTCGATCGGTCGTGATCATCGCGTGTCCGTGCGGCTCTATCCCAAGTTTCCTGCAGAGCTGGTTGGCAATTCAAATGCCATAGTTTGCCAGCGAGCTCAAACTTACTAAGTCGTTATTGAACAATACTTTACGCGATATGTGGGAACCATCATCACCGCTGCCAATCGCACAGGATGTGTTGCGCTTTGTCAACACTACTGCCTCTCGTACGACACAGGCTCTGTCCGGACCCGGCAAGGTCCTGTAGGTTGTCGACATCCACTCCGCATCCTCGAAAACTGCCTCGCATGAGACGCTCGCTTCCCCTCTTCGCGCTCGCCGTTCTCGGTGCCTGCACCAACGAGATCGACCAGAGCACTCGACCCGAGAACGTCGTCGGCTCGTATCAGCTCGTCAGCTACGGTGGTGCAGCCCTCCCGGCGATCATCACCGCAGACAGCGGAATCGTCACCGTCGTGTCCGGGAACCTCATTCTCACCGCCGAACGCGGCTGGTCCGAGACCGTGGGTGTGACTGCGACGATCCGCGGTGTCACCTCCAGCGCGCCGGTCGTATCGTCTGGCACCTGGTCACAGGTGCGGCCGTTGGCGTATCTGGCGTTCAGTGATACGGTGAACGGTTACCGGTTCTCCGGCATGGCCGCGGGCGGCAGCATCATCCTGGAAACCGTCAGCGGACGGCAACTCATCTACCGGCGCTGACCGTGCCCGCCGGCGGAGACGCCGCCAGCGAAGCCGCCCTGCGCCCGTTGGCGACAGGAATGAACCGCCCTGCGCGGCGGGTCGCCGAGGCGGTGGAGCGTGAGGGCCCCGGCTCGCCGGCGCCGGATCGTGCGCGGATGTCTCTGGGTGATGCGGGCCACTGTCGCGGGATCGTGCGGCGACACGCCAGAACGTTCTGGCTCGCCAGCCGGTTCCTCCCCCCAGTGAAGCGGCGCGCGGCATTCGCCCTCTACGCATTCTGCCGCGTCGCAGACGACATGGTCGACGTCGGCGTGCGCGAGTCGCCGACCGACGTAATAGCGCGGCTTAGCGCATATCGCGGCCTCCTCGATGCGGCAATCGCGGGACGGCCTGAGGGTCCGGTCCATCGTGAACTGGCGGCGGCCGCACTCCGATTCGAGGTCCCGGCCCGCGTCCTCCACGAGCTCCTCGACGGCGTTGCGCGGGACTGCGCTCCCGCGCGATACCGCACGTGGGACGAGCTCTCTGGCTACTGCGAAGGTGTGGCCAGCAGCGTGGGTGAGATGTGCACGTACGTGTTTGGCGTGGATGGCGATATCGCGACTCAGGAACGCGCGCTGCGCCTCGCACGCACGCTCGGAATTGCGATGCAGCTGACGAACGTGCTGCGCGACGTCGGGGAGGACAGCCGTAATGGCCGCTGTTACATACCCGACGAGGATCTCGCGTGCTTTGGTCTCTCGCGTGATGACGTGCTGGCAGGCAAGGTAGGGCAGGACAAACGCTGGAAGGCGCTCATGCGGTTCGAGATCGAGCGCGCGCGCGCGTTGTACCTCCGCGCGATACCGGGCATCGCGTTGCTTGCCGCCGATTCCCGACGCTGCGCCGCTGCGTGTGCCACCGGATATGCCGGCATTCTCGGCGCTATCGAATCGATCGGGTATGACACTTTCCGGACACGCGCCCGCCTGGGAGCCGTGGCTCGAGCCGGTGTGCTGTGGAACGCGTGGCGCTGGAGCTCGACTCCTGCAGATGCTGCGGGCGCACGCGCGCGCGACGAGCGCGCGACGCCAGCGCAGGCATGAGCGAGACCGGCCGCTCGGGTGCGCGCGGCACCGCGCGCGCAGCGACCGTAGCGCTCCTCGGCCACGCGCTCCTGCTCGTCGTGTCGGGGGTGGCGTTCGCCACCTTTCTGGCACCCCCCGCACCGCCCTGGCTCATGACGCCAACCAGCCAGCGCGTGGCATCGCTCATGTTCAGCCTCGGCGGACAGGTCACCGTCGTTCTCGGCGCGGTTGCGGGCGTCCTGCACGCAGCCAGCCGGCTACGCTGGCGGACGGCGCTTTTCATTCTCGCCGCGGCGTTCGCGATCTCACTCACCGCAGAGCTGATCGGCACCGCGACCGGATATCCGTTCGGTCCGTATTCGTACACGACGCAGCTGGGCTACCTGATCGGTGGTCGCGTGCCGTTCAATATCCCGGCGTCCTGGTTCTTCATGGTCTACGCGGCGCTCGCCATCTGTGGTCGAGTGCTGCCAGCCGACGACTCCGGGCGGAGCCGTTGGCGCTGGGCCGTCATCTCGGCGTGTGTGCTGACCGCGTGGGACGTCTCCATGGATCCAGCGATGGTCGCAACGTCGCACTGGCAGTGGCACCTGCCAGAAGCGGCGAACGCATCGCCCGTGGCGAGAGTGCTGCTGTCGGACCTTTTCTACGGCATGCCGCTAGCCAATTGGGTGGGGTGGCTGTTGACAGGGACCATCGTGTCCCGCGTCCTGCTCACCATCGTGCCGCCGAGCCGCTGGGCTGCCGAAGTCTCACCATCGCGCTTTCCGCTGGTGTTGTACGCGGTGAACGGCGTCTTTCCCATCCTGATCTGCGTCGGTCACGGCCTCTGGTGGGCCGTGGTGCTCGGCGCAGTCGCGATGGCGCTTCCGCTCCTCGCGGCGGTGCGCGCGTCGACCGTTGCGGGGCGAGCGCAGCGCGGCGGCGAGGTCCGCGGGGCGCCACCAACCCGCTCGATGCACGCGCGCTGACCGATGCGCATCGTCGTCATCGGCAGCGGGTTCGGCGGCCTGGCGGCGGCGATTCGGCTTCAGCAGCAGGGGCACCAGGTCGTCGTGGCGGAGCAGCGCGACAAGCCAGGCGGGCGCGCCTACGTGTACGAGCAGGACGGATTCACGTTCGACGGTGGCCCGACGATCATCACGGCGCCGTGGCTCATCCGCGAGCTGTTCGAGCGCAGCGGGAGAAGGGCTGACGACTACGTCCGGCTCGTGTCGCTCGATCCGTTCTACAACATCCGATTCGACGACGGCTCCGTGTTTCGCTACTCGGGCGGCCGCCAGGCGGTGATCGAGGAGGTCAAGCGCTTCAATCGCGCCGACGTCGCGGGCTACCTGCGCTTCGCCGACGCCACTGAGGCGATCTTCGCGGCGGGTATGGCGCTGATCGACACACCATTCGAGAAGTTCTCCGACATGGTCCGCGTCCTGCCGGAGCTCGTGCGGCTCCGGGCGGATCGCTCAGTGGCGACCCTCGTCAACCGGCACATCACCGATCTTCGCCTGAGGCAGGTGTTCAGCTTTCATCCGTTGCTCGTCGGGGGCAATCCATTCCAGAGCTCCTCGATCTACGCGCTGATCCATACGCTCGAGCAACGTTGGGGCGTCTGGTTCGCCATGGGGGGCACTGGGGCGCTGATTCACGCATTGTGCGAGCTGTTTCGCGAGATCGGCGGACGGCTGCGCCTCAATTGCGCGGTCGAGGAGATTCTCGTCGATGGCACCGCGCGCCGAACGACCGGTGTGCGACTCGCGGGAGGCGAGGTGGTGGCGGCAGATGCGGTGGTGAGCAATGGGGATGTGGCACGCACCTACATGCAGCTCGTGCCGAGCGCCGTGCGGCGCCACAATACGGATCGTCGCCTGGGGCGCATGCGATACTCGATGTCGCTCTTCGTCATGTACTTCGGAACGAATCGCCAGTACGACGACGTGGCTCATCACGAGATCCTCATGGGCCCGCGGTATGAGGCGTTGCTTGACGACATCTTCCGGAAGAAGGTGCTCGCGCCGGATTTTTCGCTCTACCTCCACCGTCCCACCGCGACCGACGCGTCGCTGGCGCCCGCGGGCTGCGACAGCTTCTACGTGCTCTCACCCGTGCCGCACCTTGGTGGCGAGACGGACTGGAGTGTTGTCGCCGGCCCTTACCGCGACGCGATCGTGGCGTACCTGGAATCGCGCTACCTGCCCGACCTCTCGAAGCACATCGTGACCGAGCGCATCATCGATCCACGTCATTTCCGCGACGTCCTCTCGAGCCACCTGGGCAGCGCGTTCTCGGTGGAACCGATTCTCACGCAGTCGGCTTGGTTCAGACCGCACAACCGCAGCGAGGATATTGCGAATCTCTATTTCGCTGGGGCGGGAACACATCCTGGCGCGGGCATACCCGGGGTATTGTCGTCGGGAAAGATCGTCGCTGAGCTGATCGGACACGCTTGACGGGCGGTACAGTCCATCGCGCCGTCGTATTAGGTTCCGCACCATGGATATCCAGATAACAACCAAGAAGAGCGAAGGCGTCGAACGTCTCCTGGAAGTCTCCATCCCCCTCGCCACCGTTCGTGACGAGGAAGAGAAGACGGCGCGTCGCTACGCCACATCAGTCCGCCTTCCCGGCTTCCGTCCGGGCAAGGCGCCGGCGGCGATGGTGCGGAAGCGGTTCAAGGATGCAATCCGGCAGCAGGTGCTGGAGACGCTCGTGCAGGAAGCGTTCAAGGAAGTGATGGAGCGGGAAAAGCTGGATGTCGCCGCGCAGCCGCATGTGCACGACGTGAAGTTCACCGAAGGCCAGCCGCTGACGTTCGAGCTGCATCTGGAGGTGCGTCCGACGATCGACCTCAAGCGCGTCGAGGGTTTCCGCGTGACTCGCGTGGCCAAGCCGGTAACGGACGAGACAGTCGTCGAGCAGATCGAGACGCTGCGGGACCAGAAGGCATCCTGGGCGCCGGTGGAAGAGCAGCCGCGTGAAGGAGACATGGTGAAGGTGTTGCTGGCCACGCCGGAAGGCGCGGACGCGACAGCGGAGATGCCTGAAGGGCGACCGTACAACCTCGTGCTGGGCGGCGGTCAGGCCATTCCCGGCATCGAGGAACTCGTGATGGAGCTGACGCCCGGCGACACGAAGGAGCGCAGCGTCAAGTGGCCTGACGAGTTTCCCGACGAGTCGCAGCGCGGCGTGACGAAGAACGTCCGCGTGACGCTGCAGGAGGTGAAGCGCAAATCCGCTCCGGCACTGGACGATGCCTTTGCGCGCGAGGTCG
This sequence comes from Gemmatimonadaceae bacterium, assembly GCA_031407575.1. Classification (GTDB taxonomy): domain Bacteria; phylum Gemmatimonadota; class Gemmatimonadetes; order Gemmatimonadales; family Gemmatimonadaceae; genus AG11. The sequence goes on from JANOIJ010000239.1 coordinate 34,428, forward strand.
GCGACTTCGATTCGCTCGATGCGTTGCGTGCGGCAGTGCGGACGGATCTCGAAGAGCATTCCAATCGCGACGCAGACGCGCTCGTGCGCCAGTCGCTGCTGGACCAGGTCGCGGAGGCCAACCCGTTCGACGTTCCACCGAGCTGGGTCTCGCGCGTGATCGACGCCTACATGCAGGCCTACCAGATCCCCGACGACCAGAAGGAACAGTTCGGGGGCGAGTTCGCCGGCGTGGCCGAGAAGCAGGTACGGCGCGATATGCTAATCGACGCGATCGCGGAGAAAGAGAAGTTGGTCGCGACGGAAAAGGATGTGGACGACCGCGTGGCCAAGGTGGCCGAGCAGCGGAAGGCCGATCCGGGTCAGGTTTATGCGTCACTCCAGAAGGCAGGACGCCTGTCCGAGATCGAGCGCAGCATTACGGAAGAGAAGGTGTTCGAGTGGTTGACCGCCAGGAACGAAGTCTCCAACGGTACCGCACAATGAGCCACCCCATGGCAACGATCTATCCGCCGTACGTCATCGAACGCTCCAGCCGGGGCGAACGCACCTACGACATTTTCTCGCGGCTCCTGATGGACCGCATCGTCTTCCTCGGTACGCCGATCAACGACGATGTCGCGAACATCATCATCGCGCAGCTGTTGTTCCTCGAGGCTGACAATCCCGAGCGCGACGTCTTCGTGTACATCAACTCGCCGGGCGGTAGCGTTTCGGCCGGTTTGGCGATCTACGACACGATGCAGTACATGAAGGCCCCGGTGAACACGATCTGCATGGGGCTCGCGGCAAGCATGGGTTCGTTCCTGCTGGCGGCGGGGCGCAAGGGGAAGCGCTCCGCGCTGCCGCACTCGCGCGTGATGATCCACCAGCCGTCGGGCGGCACGCAGGGTACCGCGGCGGACATCGAGATCCAGGCGAGGGAGATCCTGTTCCTGCGTCACCAGCTGAACACGATCTACAGCAAGCACACGGGTCGCCCTGTGGAGCAGATCGAGCGCGACATGTATCGCGACTTCTTCATGTCGGCCGAGGAGGCGAAGGATTACGGGCTCATCGACAACGTGATCAGCCACCGAGGCGACCTGGTGGACCCGCAGGTGATTGCCGCGCAGGCTGCGGCGATCAAGTAGGTCAGGTACGGGGGCCGCGGGTCCAAACCCACCGGCCCGCAGCGGTTCCACCGCCGTTGCGGGCTCAGCCAGCGCGAACGCGTCCGGAAAACCTTCGGGTGGTCCAGTCGTCCTTTGCTTGACCGACTGGAACGCCACAGTTAACTCTCGGTTACCCTCCCCGCCCCCGTTTTGCCGGGGCGTGCGCCTCTCGTAGAGTCTCTGCCATGTCGCACGACAAACACCTCCGCTGCTCGTTCTGCGGCAAATCGAAGGATTCGGTCCGGAAGTTCATCTCGGGCCCGTCCGTCTACATCTGCAACGAGTGCATCGCGCTCTGCAACGAAATCCTCGCTGAGGACGAGGAGCGCGAGGTCGCGGAGGCGATCACGCAGGTCCCGACGCCGCAGGAGATCAAGGACACACTCGACGGCTACGTCATCGGCCAGGAGCGGGCGAAGAAGGCGCTCGCGGTGGCGGTCTACAACCACTACAAGCGCATCAATTCGGCGTCGGTCCGTGAGGACGATGTCGAGCTCGACAAATCGAACATCCTGCTGATCGGCCCAACTGGCGTGGGCAAGACGTTGCTCGCGCAGACGCTCGCACGCATCCTTGACGTCCCGTTCACGATCGCGGACGCGACGACGCTCACGGAGGCTGGGTACGTCGGTGAGGACGTGGAGAACATCCTTGTCCGCCTGCTGCAGGCCGGCGACTTCAACGTGGCCGAGTGCGAACGGGGCATCGTCTATATCGACGAGATCGACAAGATTGCGCGGAAGTCGGAGAATCCGAGCATCACGCACGACGTGAGCGGCGAGGGCGTGCAGCAGGCGCTCCTGAAGATTCTCGAGGGAACGGTCGCCTCTGTGCCGCCGCAGGGCGGCCGCAAGCATCCGCAGCAGGAGTACATCCAGATCAATACGAAGGACATCCTGTTCATCTGCGGCGGGGCGTTCGATGGGCTGGAAAAGATCATCGAGGCACGTACAGGGCGCCGGCAAATCGGGTTCTCCAAGCTCGAGACGGATCCGATCAAGATCGCGGCGCTCTCGAAGAACGCCTTCTCGGAAGTCGAGCCGGACGACTTGCTTCGCTTCGGGCTGATTCCTGAGTTGGTGGGCCGCCTGCCGGTGACGGTGCCCCTCGAAGGACTGGATGAAGATTCGCTGGTGCGAATCCTCCAGGAGCCGAAGAACGCGCTCACGAAGCAGTACACCAAGCTGTTCGACCTCGAGGAGGTGAAGCTCACCTTCGAGGCATCGGCGCTGCGGGCGATCGCTGGCAAGGCTCTCAAGCGCGGCACGGGTGCGCGCGGACTGCGTGCGATCCTCGAGGAGCTGCTCACGGACGTGATGTTCGACCTGCCGACGCGAGAAGACGTCGTGGAGGTGAAGATCACGGAGTCGAGCGTGCTCAATGGCACGGCGCCGCTACTGGAGCTGGCCCCGACGAAGCGGAAGAAGGAAGCCTGAGCGCGTAGTGCGAAGGGCTCCCGCGCGAGCCCTGCTCCTCGGCGGGCTCTTCTGCGTCGTGGATCGCATTCTGGCCTCGCGACCCTGAGCGATTCGTGAAGTACCTGCGCGATGATGCGGCGTGCGGCGCGACCGAACCGTTCTGCGGGCGGATTCGCTCCGTCAGATGGCGTTGCTGCGTGGTTGCAAGCGGCTGGAGCTTCTCACGACGCCGTAGCCCGCGCGGATCAGCACGCACGAAGGGCGCATCATGACGAACCGCAGTATCTTGCGCGATGCCCTCTTTTCCCGTGGACAACGACGTGCTCGTCACCGGAAGCCGGATTCCGGTGCTTCCCCTTCGCGACGTCGTCGTATTTCCGTATGTGGTGATGCCGCTGCTGGTTGGGCGCGCGGCGTCACTGGCCGCGCTGGACGCGGCGGCGGCGCCCGGTGGGGACAACCTGGTGCTGCTGGTCGCGCAGCGCGACGCGGAGAAGCAGGAGCCGGTCGCGGCGGATCTCTATCGCGTCGGCGTGGTGGCGCGCGTGCGGCAACTGTCGCGATTGGGCACCGGCACGGTGAAGGTCCTTGTGGAAGGCGTGGCGCGCGCGCGCGTTTCCCGGTACGTGCACGGAACCGATTGCCTCCGCGCGGTCATCGAGCCGATGGCACCACTCGTCGTGGAGAAGGGTGCAGACGACGATGCGGAAGCGCACCTGCGTCGCGCGATCTCGCTGTTCGAGGAATACGTGGCCGTGCACCGCCGGTTGCCGGCGGAACTCGTGGCACTGATCCAGAGTGCCGACTCGCCCGCGCGACAGACCTTCGGCATCGCGGCGCATCTCGGGACGCGACTTGACCGCCGTCAGGGACTGCTCGAGGCGGCGGACTTCCCCACGCTGCTCCGGGTACTCGGCGAGACGCTGACGAGCGAGATCGACCTGCTCAAGCTCGAGCGGAAGATCGACGACGACGTCCGCGGCTCGCTGTTCCAGAACCAGCGCGAGTTCTATCTCCAGGAGCAGCTGCGCGCGATTCACCGCGAGCTTGGCGGCGACGACGGCGACGACACGGACGAGCTGGGTGCGCTGCTCGAGTCGAAGGGGTTGCCAGAGCCGGTGCTCGCGCGTGCGCGGCGGGAGCTGCGCCGCTTGCGCCGCCTGCCGACGATGTCGCCCGAGACCGGTGTGGCACGCACCTACCTGGACTGGATTGCGTCATTGCCGTGGACGGATCGCACGGAAGACGTGCTCGATGTCGCGCGAGCGCGGCAGGTGCTGGACGAGGATCATCACGGCCTCGATGACGTGAAGGAGCGTGTCCTCGACTACATCGGCGTCCTCGCGCTGGTCGAGCGGCTCGACGGTCCAATCCTGTGTCTCGTGGGGCCTCCAGGTGTGGGGAAAACGTCGCTGGGACGCTCGATCGCCCGCGCGTTGGGGCGCAAGTTCGTGCGCATGTCGCTGGGCGGCGTACGCGACGAGGCGGAGATACGCGGCCATCGGCGCACGTACATCGGGGCGATGCCGGGCCGCGTGATCCAGGCGATGCGGCGCGCGGAAACCGTAAACCCCGTCATCCTGCTGGATGAGATCGACAAGCTTGGCAACGACTATCGCGGTGATCCGTCGGCGGCGCTGCTGGAGGTCCTGGACCCTGAGCAAAATCGCGCATTCAACGATCACTACCTGGAAGTCGACTACGACCTCTCGCAGGTCCTGTTCATCACGACCGCGAACTCGCTGGCGACGATTCCGGAACCGTTGCGGGACCGGATGGAGATCATCCGCCTCGCGGGCTATCTCGACCAGGAGAAGTACGCGATTGCGCGGCAGTTCCTGGCGCCGCGGCAACTGCGGCAGCATGGCATCGATCCGGGGACGGTCACGCTGGAGGAGGACGTCATTCCCGCGATCGTGCACGGGTACACGCGTGAGGCGGGCGTGCGCGAGCTGGAACGCCGGCTGGCGCGCCTCGCGCGCAAGCTGGCCCGCGCCCGCGCCGAGCGTCGCACCGCTAGCACGAGTGGCGAGGAGGTGAGCGCGGACGCGGACGTGGTGACGCGCGACATGCTCCATCGGATGCTCGGCGTCGCGCCGTTTGATCCCGAAGCCAACATGATCGAGGACAAGGTCGGCGTCGCGACGGGGCTCGCGTACACGAGCGTGGGCGGCGACGTGCTGGAGATCGAGGTGAGTGTTGTGCCAGGCCGCGGGCGACTCCAGCTCACGGGGACCCTTGGCGACGTGATGAAGGAGTCGGCCAGTGCGGCACTCAGCTATGCGCGCGCCCGCGCGGGCGCACTTGGCCTGGAGCGCGAGTTCCTGCGCTCGCGCGACCTGCACGTGCACATCCCCGCTGGCGCCACCCCGAAAGACGGGCCGAGTGCGGGCATCGCGATCGCCTGCGCCATCGTGAGCGCGTTGACGGGTATTCCGCTCCGCGGCGACGTCGCGATGACGGGCGAGATCACATTGCGCGGCCGAGTGCTCGGCATTGGTGGGTTGAAGGAGAAGACGGTGGCCGCGCTGCGGAATCGCATCACGCACGTGATCCTGCCACAGGAAAACGCGCGCGACCTGGATGAGCTGCCACCGGAGGTGAAGGCTGGAATCCAGTTCCATCCCGTGCGCTCGATGGACGAAGTGCTCGCTGTCGCGTTGTCGCGCGTGCTGATCGCGCCGTCGCTGGATGAGACGGCGACGATGGTAGCGCATTGACCAGCGCGGCGAAGGATCCGCTGGTGATCCGGTCGCTGGAGTTCATCGGACCGATGGCGACGGCTGTGGGTTGGCGTCCGACGAACGAGTTGCCGGAGGTCGCTTTTGCAGGACGCTCGAATGTCGGCAAGTCGTCGCTGCTCAACCGCCTCGTGCGCCGCAAGGCATTTGCGCGCGTGAGCAACACGCCAGGCCGCACGCGCGAGATCAACTTCTTCAAGGTGAACGGATCATTCGTGCTGGCCGACTTGCCAGGGTACGGCTATGCGAAGATCTCAAAGACGCGCAAGGCGGAATGGCTTCCGCTGATCGAGGGTTACCTGCGCGCGTCGCCGGCGCTGCGCGGGGTGGTGCAGTTGCTCGACGTGCGGCACGACCCGTCCGAGGAGGACATGCAGATGCTCGAGTTCCTCGCGGACATCGAGGCGCCGACGGTTGTGGTGCTGACGAAGATCGACAAGCTGCGGCCGCGGGAGATCGCGACGCGCGTGCATGCCATCGCCGTGTCACTGCGACTCGAAGACGCGCAGATCATCCCCTTCAGCGCCGAGACCAACCAGGGGCGCGACGACCTTGCGGAGGCGTTGATGTCACTGGTCACGCAGCCGTCGTGGCGGTCTGTCTCAGCGCTGCCTGCCGATGACCCGGTCGTCGCTGCGGACGGGATTCCGCTGGACGAGCAGCCGTGAAGTTCACGCATGCGGCAGCACTTGTGGCACTGCACGGCGCGGTTGCCTGTGCGCAGCCGCCGCGCACCGCGACCACGCCCGCGACGCCGCCGATCGGTGCGGCGGACACGAATGCGGCCGGGCTGGTGCCGGCAGGCTTCGGGACGCTACGGCAGGAGCGGATTGCGATCGAGCTTCGCCTGCCCGACGTGATCGTGCGGTTAACGCCGCTGGACGAGGCTGTGATTCGCACCCTGTCGCCGGATTCGTATCGCGCGCTACGCGACAATGCGGAGAGCCGCCGTCCGGTGCTCACTCGCCTCGCTGCGCAGCATGGGCTGGTTCGCGGCAATGTGTGGTACGTCATGTTTTACGGACTGGCGCCCGAGGCGCGGTTCTCGCCGCTCGAACTCACGGTTACGTCGCTGGGACGCGAATACCGTCCGCTCGAGGTGATCCCAATCTCGTCGGGCTTTGGCGAACAGCGTCTGCAGCCGCGCGAGACGCAGACGGCGCTCTACCTGTTCGAGGATGCGCTCGACGCGAGCCAGCCGCTGACCGTTTCGCTCGGCGGCGTGACGAGTACTGCATGGGCGGAGATCCTGCGCTCGATCGAACGCGAGCGCGCACTCATCAGGTCGCGAGCGCAGGGGCGCTGACGGATCGATCGTTCGCGGCAAGATCGCCGCACGTTGAGTGGCTCGCGATTCCTTGAACAGCGACGGGGGAGGATTTGAATCCGAGAACGGCCGACCTGCTCTGCGCGTATTCGGGCAGCCGATGACGCGGCGACGATACCGTCTCGCGGGTCGCGTCGAGATCTCGTTGACGCGAGTGGCGCGCGATTCGGTGAACACGATAGGATGACGCCGATGAGGCTGATCGTATCGGCGGGATCGGTTCTTCCCATGGGCGCTCCGCGTTTCAGCACTCTGGTGCCACTGTACGAACACCACGCCTGACGCCAGCACAGATGCCGCGCGGCCCACCGTCGATCGCATCTGAGTCAGGACACGTGATTGCCTGCCCACCGGATTCCCTGAATTGCCGTTTTTGCATTTGGGCTACCATCGACCACATTTCGCGCATGCCATTCCTACCTCTCCGCGGGATACCGCCCACCCCCAGCGCGAGCGTCGCGGACGCGTGGCTGGAGCGCATCGAAGACCGTCTCGCGCGCACGTCAGGCGACGTGGTGGCCGACCGCGCCCTGCTCTGCCGCGAGACGCTCGCCGATCTGTCGTTTCCCGAGTACGCAGCGAACTGGGAGACCGCAGTGGCAGACGAGACGCTACCGCTGGGCACGCGACTCGCCTTATCCGCGCTCGATCCGCGCAACATCACGCTGGAGCCGGAATATTACGGCGAGTGCGACGATGCGTTGTTCCAGCCGGTGAAACCGCTGTTGTGGCTCTGGTACTCGTTCGATCGCACCGTCCTTGGCGGGCAGAACGTCGGACTCGGCGTGCGTTTCCGGCGGCTGTTGGCGAAGCGGATCTTCAAGCGGTGCGGCGAGAACTTCAAGGCGTTCCAGTTCGTGGAGTTCTCGTTCGGCTACAACATGGAAGTGGGCGACAACGTCGTGGTGCACCGCTACGTGCTCCTGGACGATCGCGGCGGCATCCAGCTCGCGAACAACGTGTCGATCAGCGACTTCGCGAACATCTACAGCCACACGCACAGCATCGTGGACCAGCGCGACGTGACGAATGCGCTGACGGTGCTGGAGGAGGGGGTGCGCATCACCTACCACGCGACGGTGCTCGCTGGCGTCCACGTCGGGGAGCAAGGCATGGTGGGAGCGAGCGCAGTGGCAACGAAGGACGTGCGCCCATACCACGTGTACGTCGGCATTCCGGCGAAGAGCGTGCGTGTCAAGCCGAATGCGCCGGAACCCGGCACGATCCTGCGGACGTCCGAGCACCGGGTGTCGCGCTAGACGGCCGGCCTCGGGGCCGAGCGTGAGCACGGGGCTCCGCGGGTCAACGCACGCGCAAGACGTCCTCTGCTTCCCCGCCGTCGCCGCCGCGAAACAGGTGCATGACCTCTGCGAGCGCGGCACGTTCGCGCGGCCAGAAAAAGCGGGTGAGCGCTGCGTCTCCTGGGAGCCACTCGTACTGCTGGTGCTCGTCGCCCAGCGTGACACTTTGCCGAGTATCGACGAAGGCGGCAAAGACGACGGCGAGCTCCACGGTCTGCGAGCGATGCAGGTAGAACGGCTGGACCGTGACATTGTACAACCGCTGCACCGCGAGTCCCGTTTCTTCGCCGACCTCGCGGATGGCTGCGTCCTCCGGTGACTCGCCAGGCTCGATCCGGCCGTGCACGGTCTCCCAGGCGGACGGGCATCGCGTCGTCAGGGCGCGCTGCAGCGTGAGAACGCGCCATGCGCCCGCGTCCAACGCGACGACATAGACGTCCACGGTCCCAACGTTCACTGCGGTCATCGTGTGAAGAGAGGGAAAGTGCGGTGGCGATGAGGCGGAGGTTTCCAATGTAGGGAGTCTCGCGGCAACCACAGCGGGCTCGCCGACCGAGCGGACTGGCTCCGCCGTGATGCGACGCAACTCCTCCATCGTGGTCTCGCCCTGCTGGACGAGCGCCACTCCCGACTCCCAAAGCGTGATGCAACCGGCCATGCGCGCCGCCTCGACGAGTGCCTCCGTTGGCGCACCCGCCGCCACCCGACGCTCGAATTCCGGCGAGCTCACGAGGATCTCCGCAATGGCGCGGCGTCCGCGGTAGCCGGAGTCGTCGCAGGCGGCACAGCCGACGCCGCCGCAGTCGGCGCAGGTCCGGCGCACAAGCCGCTGTGCGATGATGCCTTTCACCGCGGTGGCGATTTGATAGCTGGCCACGCCGATGTCAATGAGGCGCGTGACCGCGCTGGCGGCGTCGTTGGTGTGGAGGGTGGAGAGGACCAGGTGGCCCGTTAGCGACGCCTGAATGGCGATCTCCGCCGTCTCGCGATCGCGAATTTCGCCGACGAGGATGACGTCGGGGTCCTGACGGACAATGGACCGCAACGCCGCACCGAAGGTGAGACCGGCCTTCTCGTGCACCTGCACCTGCACGATGCCTGGCAGCCGGTACTCGATGGGGTCCTCGACGGTGACGATGTTGACGCCGCGTGCCTGCACCTCGCGCAACGCGGCGTACAGCGTGGTGGTCTTGCCGGAGCCTGTTGGACCGGTGACAAGGATGAGGCCCTCACGCTGCTCGAGCACGGAACGAATGCGGCGCAGGTCCCCGGTGGCGAAGCCGATGGATTCGAGCGTGCGGAGGCCAGCGCTGCCATCCAGTACGCGCACGACGATCTTTTCGCCATGCGACACCGGGAGCGTGGAGACGCGGAGGTCCACGACCGTGCCGAAGATGCCAACCCGAGCGCGGCCATCTTGTGGGCGCATCCGGTCCGCGATGTCGAGGCCAGAGAGAATCTTGATTCGGGAGACGAGCGAGGGCCCCACCGACCTCGGCAGCGACCGCACCTGGCGGATGACGCCATCCACGCGATGACGGACGGCGATGCCCTGCTCTTCCGGCTCGAGATGCAGGTCGCTTGCGCCGACGTTGATCGCCTCCGCGAGCAACTGATCGACGAGCCGGATGACGGAGGATCCCACGTCATTGCCTTGTTGGGCGCCGGCGGATTCCGCGCTGAATGCGATGTGCTGCACTTCGACGGGCGCAGGGGTTGGATCGCGGGGGAGCGGCGTGTCGGTATAGGCACGCTCGAGGTGCAGCGCAATCTCATCCGCGGACGCGAGCGCCCACCGCACCCGTTGCCCGGTCGCAAACGCGATGGCGCGCTCGGCGTCCAGGTCCAGGGGGTCGCACGTGGCGACGACGATCTTGCCGCGCTCGAGCGAGATGGGGACGACGCGATGCCGACGAGCCCACCGTTCGGGCAGCAGCGCGACGGCGCGGGGGTCGATGCGCGCGAAGTCAGCGCGAGGAAGGTCGATGGTAGCCACGCGCTGATCATAGCGCGGCGTGGCGTACGACACGTCACCGATCGGCTGCAGCGTGGAGCATTATACGGCGAACGGAGAACGGAGAACGGCGTGGGCTACAGCACGCCCCAGAAGTCGCGGGAGACGTCCACGTTGAACGTCCAGCGGCCGTTGCGAAGTCCGCGCGCGACTTGAAAGCGCAGAAGGTCGAACAGGGGCTGCAGGGCTATGCCCAGCGCAGGATAAACGCCGAGTGGGTGCGCCGCGTCAGCGCTGCTGGCTGGTTGTGCGATGGTGGCTTGCGCGAATGGCGCGAGCGTCGCCTGACCGGGGATGCGACCGAAGCGTCCAAGCGAAAACGCCGGCGCGGGGACGTGTGTGCGCCATTCGAGTCGACTCGTCGCGCCCGCGCGCGAGCCGAATTCGTGGAAGCGATAGCCGGGCGAGCTCACGGGCCCGCCGAAATACAGCCACTCCTGCGGCGGTGCGTCCCGGTCGGCGCCCACGACACCACCGGCCGAGTGGAGCGCGAGGCGTCCGGTGTCGAAGGGACGCTCGATGGAGAGTGTGGCGAACGCACGGCCCACGGTCGTGGTGGGATACGGCGCACCAGCTCCGTCCGCGCTGAGCCGACTCACGCGCACCTCGCCGCCGACGCGCACCTCCGTGCCGAACGCCGCGAGCGCCGTCGGGCGTTCTGCGCCGAGCGCGAAACGCAGCGCACGCAGCGGCGTGGCGGGGACGAGCGGAGCGAACGTCCCCTGTGCGGGTACGGCGCGGATGGTGAGCGCGCGCTGGCGCTCCAGGGAGGCGTCGAACTTGAGTCGCCAGCCCTTGACGTCGCGCGCATCGAGGCCAGCGCCGCCGCCCTGCACGCGATACGGATCAGTGGCGTCAGCGCCGAACTCCTGCGCCGCGAGCGAGTTGATCACGCGCGAGCGTTCCTGGATGTCGCCGGCTTGGCGGATGTCGCTCTGGCCGAAGAGACGCAGGCCCCACGCTGGCGACTGCCAGTCCACCGCGAGCCCGCCCTTCACGGTGCGATCATCGATGCCGTAGCGACTCGTGGCGCGAAGCCCGAAGCCGCCCCCGAACCGTGACGCCACGCCACCGCCGACCACGAAGCCCTCGGCGCGGTTGAACTGCACGAAGTCGGAGATGCCGGTGGCGGCGAGCATGGCGCGCTGCGGGCGGCGGAGCGCCTGTGCGCGGACGAGGGAGCGCGCCTCCATCTGCACGTTGCGGATGTCAGCGTTGGTGACCGCGCGGACGTCGGGCGGAAGGGAGTCGAGAATCTTGCCAGAGAACTTGAATGCCTCTGTGCCGCCCCGGAGCGCGATCACGATCTCGGGACCGTTGAAGAACGCGGGCGAGAGGCCGGTGTTCACCACGTAGTCGCCGATCTGCCACCGGCCACGGATAATGCCGCGGACGGGGTAGTCGAGCCAAGTGCCGCCGCGGCGGATCTCGATCTCCTGGCGGCTGGGCAGCCAGAAGCGCCCTTGCACGAGGCTGTTCTCGATGACGACGAACAGGTCCTCGAGCGCCGCGTCGAGGAACGCCGCGCGCGTGAAGTTGAATGCCATGCGCACGACCTGCGCGTCGTCGCGATCGATGTACAGCGCGCCGATGATGCGCGGCTGGCGATCGTTCTTGGGCCGAACCTTCACCTCGAGGACGCGAATGGTGCGTCCCGGCAGCTGCATGGTGAGCGAATCCGGGCTGATCGCGAAGTCGTACGTCGCCAGGCCTGCTTCTGAGAGCGGATGCGGCACGTCGCGCACTTCGTCGCCGTCACCGAGCCGGATGATGGCGGGAAAATTGTTCTGGACAATGCCGAGGTGATCGCGGTGATACGAGATGTCGGTGGGCAGCAGGAGCGTGTCGCGCCGCCCGAGGATGAGCTGCTTGCTCAGGTTGGGCGCGAGCCAATAGACTTCGTTCACCAACTCGTCGGCCTTCACGACCTTTGGCGGTTCGGCGAGGCCCTCGCCGACCTGCGCGCGGAAGGTGACGTACCCGCGCGCGGTGGCCTTGAAGTCCTTGAGGCCGGTGTCGGCGAGCTGCTGGGCGCGGCGCGCGGTGGCACGCTCGACGAGCTCGCGTGACCGGGCGTCATTCCAGTTCTGTGCGCTCGCCGCGGCGGGTGCAAGGGCCATCAACATCAAACCGCAGGCGGCCCGGGCCGCGGCGAACAGGCGATGCATACATGAAAGTTCGCCCGCGTGTGCGCAGCGGACAAGCGATTGGTGCGCAATGAGCTTCGACGAATTTCGGCGACGAGCGCGCGCGAACCATCTCGTGCCGGTGTGGCGCGACTGTTTGCTGGACACCGACACGCCAGTGACGGCGTTCGCAAAACTGCGCGAAGGGCCGTTCGCGTTCCTGCTCGAGAGCGCTCCAGCGGGTGGTGAGACCTGGGCGCGCTACACGTTCCTTGGCAGCGCGCCAAGGTCGGCGTGGCGGCTGCGCGACGGCGTGGTGGAGGACTGGACGGCGGACAAGGGGTGGCACAGCCAGCGCACGCCCGCACAGCCGCTCGAGGACCTTGACGCACTCGTGCGCCTGTGCCCGCCCGTCGAGGTGCCAGAACTGAGTGGCTTCTGGAGTGGCGCGGTGGGCTACTTCAGTTACGACGTGGTTCGCCACATCGAACGGCTGGCGTCACCACCGCCGCGGGGCGACGGGGCGCCAGACGCGCTGTTCGTCTTTACCGACGCGCTGGTGATCATCGACAACCTGCGTGCGCAGGCGCGTGTGGTCGTGGGCGTCCCACTCGGCGACGACATCAGCGACGACGCGCTGCGCTCGGCGCACGACGCGGCGTCGGCGACCATCGACCGGACGATCGGCCGGTTGCGCGCGCCACAGACGCTGGCGCCGCTGGACCTCCGCGCCGACGCGCCCGTGGCGGAAGGCGTATCGTCGTACGCGCGCGAGAAGTTCATGGCGGACGTGGACCGCATCAAGGAATACATCGCCGCGGGCGACGCCTTCCAGGTGCTGCTCGCGCGGCGGATCCGCGTCACGTTCGACTTCGCGTCGGACGAGCTGTACCGCGCGCTCCGCGCGCTGAATCCATCGCCGTACATGTACCACCTCGTGCTTGATGGGACGGAGCTCGTGGGCAGCTCGCCCGAGTTGCTGGTGCGCGTGGACGGGCGAAAGGTGACCGTGCGGCCCATTGCGGGCACGCGTCCGCGCGGCGCGACGCCGGAGGCCGATGAGGCGATGGCGGTGGAGCTGGCAGGCGACGCGAAGGAACGCGCGGAGCACGTGATGCTCGTGGACCTCGGCCGGAACGACGTGGGGCGCCTGGCGGAGTACGGCAGCATCGAGGTGAGCGAGTACATGACCGTGGAGCGCTATTCACACGTGCTGCACCTCGTCAGCCAGGTGGACGGCCAGCTCCGCGAGGGACTCGACGCGCTGGACGCGCTGCGCGCCACGTTTCCCGCCGGCACGATGACGGGTGCGCCCAAGGTTCGCGCGATGGAGATCATCGACGAACTGGAGCCGGAGCGTCGCGGCGCATACGCGGGCGCTGTGGGTTACATCGCCGCCGGTGGTGGACGCATGGATCTCGCGATCACCATTCGTACTGTGGTCATCGCGGACGGCGTTGCGTCGGTGCAGACCGGCGCGGGCATCGTCCTGGATTCGGTGCCGGCGAGCGAGTGGACGGAAACGGAGAACAAGGCACGCGCGGTGCTGACGGCAATCGGGCGTGTGCGGGATGCGCAGCGGCGCAGAAGTATGTAGCACAAGCCCCAAAGCAGATCCCTCGCGGCGCTCCCCTCGACTGCGCTCGGGGCAGGCTGGACAAGCCAAGGTCCCTCGCTCGGCGCGGGACGACAGCGTCTAGGCATCCTCGGCATCACGGCCCATATTCGACCTCGATGGCACTACGTCTCATCAGCCCCGACGGTACGCAATCGTACGACCTGCGCGACGGCGTCCCGCTGATCGTGGGTCGCGCGCCCACGTGCGACCTCCCCGTCTTCGACCCGACCATCTCGCGGCGACATGCCGAGCTCGTGGCCGAGGGAAACGCGGTGCGCGTGCGGGACCTGGGGTCGAGCAACGGCACGTTCCTGAACGGCGCCAAGATCGATCAGGCCGCCATTGCCATCGACGACCTGGTGGCGTTCGGGAAGGTCCCATTTCGACTGACGGTATTCGACGCGCCGGTGGTCGATCGGGTGACGCCGCCGTCCACCGCGCCAGCGGGCGCGACCATCGTGCGCCAGATTCCCATGCGCGACCAGCGCGTTGCACTGGCGGCGCTGGGCGCACCGAACACGGCGCCGGGTGGGCTCACGCGGCTCGGCATGATGCCGCTGACGTCGCCACAGGGCGACAAGAACCAGCAGAAGCTCGCCACGCTGCTCGAAGTCTCGAAGGGACTGACGCGCGCCGTGGACGTCGACACCATTCTCGACAAGATCGTCGGCTACGCGTACCAGACGCTCGAAGTGGATTTCGTCGCGATCCTGCTCGTGGACGCACAGGGCGAATTGCAGCCGAAGATCTCGCGCGACAAGCGAGGCGGCGATGCGCCGCGCGCGGTACCGCAGTCCATCGCGCGAAAGGCGGTGGCGGAAAAGGTCGCGCTGCTGTCCGACAACGCGGGCGAGGATGAGCGCTTCGGCGGCCATTCGATCCTCATGCAGGCGGTGCGATCGGCCATCTGCGCACCGCTCATCGGCAGCGAAGACCGCGCACTCGGCGTGCTGTACGTGGACAACCCGAGCCTCACGCACCGGTTCAGCGACGAGGACCTCGAGTTTCTCGTCGCATTCGCCGGCATCGCCGCGGTAGCCATCGAGAACTCGCAGTTCGCCGAGCGCATCCGGCGCGAGGGCATCGTGCGGAGTAACTTCGAGCGGTACTTCGCGCCGCAGCTTGCTGCGCGCATCGCGGGGTCGCCCGAGGCACTGAAGCTCGGCGGCGACAAGCGTCCGGTGGCGGTGCTGTTCAGCGACATCCGCGGCTTTACGGCGCTGTCCGAGACGATGAACCCGGATGCGATGGCGTCGCTGCTCACGGAGTACTTCACCGAGATGGTGGAGTGCGTGTTCCGCCATGGCGGCACGCTGGACAAGTTCATCGGCGACGCCGTGATGGCGCAGTGGGGCGCGCCGATTGGCAGTCCCGATGATGCCGACGAGGCGATGGCCGCCGCACTGGAGATGATGGCCGAGCTGCGGAAGCTGAACACGCGGTGGGCGGCGGAAGGCCGGCCGACGGTGCAGATCGGCATCGGGTTGAACTATGGCGAGGTGTTCGCCGGCAACATCGGTTCGGAGCGTCGTCTCGAGTTCACGGTGATCGGCGACACGGTGAACACGGCGAGCCGGCTCTGCGGCGCCGCCGATTCCGCGCAGATCCTCATCTCGGACGACATGCGACGCGCGCTGACGTCGCCGCCGCCGCTGGACGAGTGCCCGCCGATGGTGCTCAAGAACAAGAACCAGCCGGTGAAGGTCTACCGCGTCCGCAACGAATGACGGCAGCCGCACCTCCCGCCGGCTTCGTACTGGTAACGGCCGGCAGGTGCTCCGTGGTGGTGCGCGAAGAGCTAGCGGCGGACGCGCGCGCGTTGTTGGCCGACGGGAGCCTCTACACCGCAGCGGCGCGCATGCTGTCCGCCCGCGCGCTGGCCGGCCGAGGCATCGCGTACGCGCTCGCGCTGCCAGCGTCGGGGACGCGCGCCGTGGTGCGGCGCAACCGGCACGGTGGGCTCTTCGCGCCACTCACGCGCGACCTTTTCCTTCCGCCAACCCGTGCGCCGTACGAGCTGGACGTGTCGATGCGTCTTGCGCAGGCGAAGGTGCGCACGCCCGCGATGCTGATGTACGGGACCGAGCGAGTTTCGGGCGTGTTCCGGCGGGCAGACGTGGTAACGCGCGAGATCGTGGACGGGCATGACCTGGCGACGTACATGATGCCGGACGCGGACGCGACGTCGCGCGAGCGCGCGTGGTCGGCGACGAGGACACTTGTGCTGGCGTTGAACGCGGCGGGTGCGCGACACCACGACCTGAACGTCAAGAACGTGCTGATCGCGCCAGGCGTGCGTGGGTTGGAGGCGTGGGTGCTCGACGTCGACCGGGTGGAGTTTGGTGTTCCGAACGACGCCTCCGTGCGCGAGGGGAACGCGGCGCGCCTGCTGCGCTCGGCGCGGAAGTGGCGGGACGAACGCGGCGCGGTGTTCGACGAGCGGGAGATCGCGGCGCTGGGAACGCGCTGACTCAACAGCATCGCAATCTACCTGACACAACAGAGGTGCAGATCCTTCGCTGCGCTCAGGATGACAATGTGTCGCTCAGGATGACAAGCGCACATCACAGCAGCTCGGTGGCTCCCGTCTCCACATTCACCACCGGAAGGCCCCTGATCGCATCGAGACTCGCCGCGCGATCGAGATAGTTCAGGCGACCGGCCTGATCCCTGCTCTGCCGCACTGGCGACTCCGTGAACGCCGCCTCGACAGTCGTCGCGAATGCACAGTGCGCTGCGAGATCGTTGCGCACGAAGAACGCGTTGACGCCGGCGCTCTCCGTCCCCACCAGCGTATATCCCTTCCGAGCCGCGAGGTACGCCAGCGCCGGCAATGAGGCGCCGAAGTACAGGTCCGAATAGTGCCTCTGCCGGCGCGAGAACGACGCGTCGTACGGAACAGAGATCTTACGCGCCGATCCGAAGAGCGCGTTGTACTCCACGATGAGTATCCTCGGCGCATACGTATCGATGGCGTCGAGCAGCCAGTAGTCCACTCCGTCCACGTCGATGGAAAGCACGCCGACATCGCGATCGAAGCCGCTGCCGAGGAGCAGCTCGTTGACGTTGTCTCGCGTCACCAGCGCGCAGCGAGCTCGCAGATCGTGCTTCCAGAGCCAGTTCGATTTCAACAGAGCGCTAATCCATTTCTCCGAGCCGTCGATGACGTAGCCGCGCCAATGGTCGTTCATCATCAGGAAGCGACAGTTGGACTCGGAGAAATCCTCCACGCCGAACTCGATGAACGTCCTGTTCTGGATGGGAAGGTCGCTGATGAGCTTCTGGAGAATCCCGTCCTCGCCCCACTGGGAAAAGATCCCGAACTCATAGTCCTGGATGGAGCGTCCCGCCTTCTGGCGATTCAGCTCGGCAAGGATTTTTCCCTGCCCCATCCGGATCGCCTCCAGGTCGGACATGAGCCGAGAGGGCAGCAGCATTCGTCGTAGTCGCTGCTTCAGGGATCGGAGGTTCATGAGCTCCTCAGGGTGCCTCTGGTCAACGCTCGCGCGGTCGCGCCGGCGCTCGCATTCGTTCGCACTCAACAGTATCGCATGCGCGGCGCTCGCCGGTGGCGCGGGCATCCGTGCACCGGGCGCTCTTGCGACGCGGGACGTGACGTGAGAGTTTGTCGAGCCCAACTCGACGCGACGAAGCGGCAGGGCCCCGTAGTGTGTGCGGAATCCTGGAGACCGCGTGTTCCCTGTCCTGCCGAGCCGTCCGCGACCGGTTGCGACCGTTCCATTCAGCCGCCCCACGCTGAGTGGGCGGACGCCTCCTGTCGCCGCCGACGCATCGCTGCGGCTTCTGGTGGTGGCGCTCGACGGCCTGCGAGACGTGGTGTTCACCTCCGCGCTCACGCCGCTGCTGCGCGCTCGCTACCCGGATGCCGAGATCACGGTGTGGTGCGGCCGCGATACCGCATCGGTTGCCTCGTTGTTGCCCGGAGTGGATCACGTGGAAGCCGCGGATCCATGCTGGGAGAGCGCGGCTGAGCGCGCCACCGGCGGCCTCGCGACATTCACGCGCAGCCTTCTGCGGCTCAGGCGCCATGCGTTCGACGTCGCGATCCTCGTGTCTGCGCCGGCGCGAATTGCGGTGGCTGTCGCGCTCACCGGCGCATCGAGCCGCCTCGGGCATGCATCGCGGCTGGGATCGCGGTGGCTGACGGAGGCGCTGCCAGCAGCCGACGCCACGAAGTCGGCGCTCCTGGAGATGGTTCGCCTTCTCGAGCCGCTCGACGTGCGCGTGCCGCGCATCGTCCAGTATCAACTCCGGACGGAGCCGCTTACGAACCATGTGGAGCGCATGCGTCCAGCGCTTGGCCCGCGGCCGGTCGCACTGCATCCCTTCCCGCTCCACCGTGCGCACGCCGTTCCCATCAAGCACTGGATTCGGGTGGCAGTGGAGATGGCGCGCCGGGGATTCGATCCGCTGTGGATCGGAAGCACGAGGCAGTTGCGCGAGGTGCGTCGCGCCGTGGGGTCGTCCGCATGGACGTACATCGACCGGCCGGCCGACGGCACGCTGGCTGACACGGCTGCGGCGATCTCGCTCGCACGTCTCTTCATCGGACACGACTCCGGCACCCTGCATCTCGCGGCGGCGCTCGGCGTGCCGGTCGCGGGGGTCTTCACCCCGGGCGATGCAGGGCGTGCCTATCCGCACGGGCCCGGCGAATCGCGCCTCCTGCTCCGCCGCAGCCCGGATGGCGTAACGTCCGAGCAGATCCTCGACGTCGTGGACGACTTGCCGATGCAACCATCGCTACGACTGGTGCACTGAGCCGTCCGTCGTCGGGTCGCGGGCACGCCGGCGCGAAGCCGGATTAGGTTTCGCCGATGCTCTCCATTCCGTTCCGCAGCGTCGGGATCGTGATGATGTCCGCCGTTGGCGACGCGGTGCACGTCCTGCCGCTCCTCACCGCGCTCAAGCGGCATTCGCCCGAGCTCAAGACCACCTGGGTGCTCCAGCCCGGTGCGGCAAGCCTCGTGCGCGGACACTGGGCGGTGGACGACATCATCGAGTTCGATCGCGCGCGCGGATGGCGCGCCTACCCCGCGGTCCGGCGTGCGCTCGCCGCACGACAGTTCGACGTCGTCCTCGCGCTCCAGGTCTACTTCAAGGCCGGCATCGTCACGTCGTTCACCAGCGCACCAATCAAGCTCGGTTTCGATCGCGCACGCGCGCGCGACCTGAACTGGATGTTCACGACGCATCGCATTCCCGAGCGCGAAGGCCAGCACGTGCAGGACCAGTACTTCGAGTTTCTCGAAGCGCTCAGCGTCCCTCACGAGCCAGTCACGTGGGATCTCGGCCCGTGGGACCACGAGCGCGCGGCGCAGCAGCAGTTTCTCTCGACATTCGACCGGCCGATCGCGCCGATCGTCGTCGCAACCAGTAAGCCCGAGAAAGACTGGATGCCCGAGCGATGGGCCGAGACGGCGGAGGTGCTCTGGAACGACTTCGGTCTCCAGCCAGTTCTCGTCGGCGGCCGGTCGACGCGTGAGCTCGCGGCCGAGCAGGCGATCTTGA
>JANOIJ010000262.1:0-4397 GCA_031407575.1 Gemmatimonadaceae bacterium
CCCCGTCGATCGACGTGCTCTCGATCACCAAACGTCGTCGAAGTAACGTCCATGTTTGGGTGACTACCACATCACCATCGTCTACTTCGACTATGGCTAGCCCGAATTGGTCCCGCAGCACGCGCAACCCGAGCACGATCACCAGTCCACAGAGGAACACGGCGCCCCACCCGGACCCGCGGGTCGACATGGCACTGCTCAGCACCGCTCCAAGCAAGACAATAAATAGTGCCAGGCCCGCCCATGCTCTCAGATCCGGGCTGCGTCGGCGCCGAATCTCGTACCGACACTCGGGTCCTAGTCGGCCGAACATCTCTTGGGTAACGACGGCCGCTCCTTTCAGAAGGAAGCCAGCGCGACAATTTACGCAATAGAAACCACTCCCGACAGGGACAGACCCATGTTTACATCTGGGGCAGTTCATCTGCGACGCAACTCACTTCACCATACCCGTTCCAAGTCCGCGCCGGAACCGTTCTGACGCGGGAGCGTGCCGTTGCGGCCGCTGCCCAACGAAGTAGCGTTTTCGCGGCGGCGAGCGGGCTCGCGCAGCGAGCGCGCGGAGACCGGCGTTAAAACGCTCGTTGAACAAACCGGGGACGAGGGTGTCTAGGGGAGACTGGGTATTTCGTACAGGTCGACTCGTGGCAGCAGGGCTGGCGCGACGGTTTGAGCGCTTGCCCACGTGGGTTTGTTCGAAAATTGGAGACCATCGCGGCGGAGTGCCGAGCACCGAACGTGTCGTCGTGTTGGTTCGGATGGAGCTGCGCGCGGAGCACGCATCGCGTACGGCGTTCTTGGATCGGTGGCGCTCGAGGGTATGCTCACGGGCGCGCCTCTGGCTGACCTCGGCTGCACGACAGCGGCGGCGCACGCGCGGTACCGGTTACGCCATTGGCCGCGAAGATCTGGCGCGCGATGCACTCCTCGGCGGACAGACGCCGCACGGGGCTCAGCGCTGCCCGACCGCAGTGCGGACAAGTAGCCCGGGTCGGCGAGGTTGAAATAGGGGCGTCGGGCGAAGAAGGCTCAAGCGTCGTCGATTCGGACGGTTCCCGCGGAGCGAGCAGAAGCTGGAGCCGCCGCAACGTGCCTCGATGCTCTGGATGCAACAGACCGAATGCGCGGACGCGATGGAATCCTTTCGGAGGCACGTGCTGCAGGAATCGACGCAGGAATTCGTGCACGGGCAGAGTCATGCTCCTGGATTGGTGGTCGCAGCTACGCCGATAGCGAAAGGTCACTGTGTGCTCGTCGCAGCCGAGAAGCGCCTTGCCGGACAGCGCCGTGCGATGCACGTAGCGACCGAGGTACTCGAGCACCCGCTCGCTGCCGTGCACGACAGGTTTGGCGAACACGACCCAGCGCTTTTCCCAAGGGATTTCTGGAAACGGAACATTCGGCAGAGCGCGTCGTGCAAGGGCCAGGAAGCGGCCGCGAAAGCGCTTCGCCAACGCCTTCTCCGGAACAAGGTAGCGCTTGCGGCGTCGCGGCACCGACAGCCACGTCTGGCCATCCGCTGCGAGCCCGCCACCGGGCACCAACATGTGCACGTGCGGATGCCACTCGAGCGTCCGCGTCCACGTATGCAGCACCGCCAACGCGCCGATCTCTTGCGCGCCCAGCAAGTGCGGATCCGCGCACAGACTGCGGAGCGCATCGAACGCCGCTCGGAAGAGCACCGACAGAAGGGCCTTCTGATGCGAGCGCACGATTCGCCGCAGTTCCTCGGGCAGCGTGAACACGACGTGAAAGTACGGAACACGCAGGAGGAGCTCACGCTGCTTGGCGAGCCAGCGATTCGTCGCGTCGAAGCCACACCGCGGGCAAGCGCGGTTGCGACACGAATGGTACAGGACATGCTCACGGCCGCACTCCGAGCACAGGGCAAGATGGCCGCCCATGGCGGCAGTGCGGCACTGCGCGATGGCGTCCAGCGCGCGGACGTGGCTCGGCAACACTGACGCACCGTGCGTCTCCAGGTATGCCGCGCCGTGCCGTCGCACGACGTCGGCGAGCTCGAGCATGGCTCTGGCCCGCTACAGATCGGCCATCAACCGATCGACGACTTCTTGCACGCGTTCGATGCCGGGTTGGGTGACATGCAGGTACAGCTCCGTCGTGCTGAGCGACTTGTGCCCGAGCAACTGCTGAATGGTCCGGAGCGAGACGCCGCTCTCGAGCAAGTGCGTCGCATAGCTGTGCCGCAGGGTGTGAACTGTCGCGTGCTTCTCGATGCGCGTGTCCCGAAGCGCCGCCGTGACGGTCTTCTGCAACGTGGTCTCGTGCAGCGCCGCCTTGCCCTTAGTTGGCACGAACAGATACTTCGTAGCAGACGCCGGTCGCTCGCTCTTCCAGTACTGCCGCAGGCGCGCAAGCAACGGCCGTGGCAGCGTTACTCCACGATCCTTTGCACCCTTGCCATCACGCACCCAGGCGACCAAACGCTGACTATCGATGTCCTCGGCTTGCAGCGAAAGCCCTTCTCCAATCCGCAAGCCCAGGGCGTAAATCGTGGTGAGCGCCATGCGCCGCACCGGATGCCGAACCGCTTGCAGCAAGACGCGCACTTCCGCTCGGCTCAACACGATGGGCAGTCGCTTCGGCATGTTGACGCGCAACAGTTCGAACACCTTCCAGTCGCGCTGAAGGGTGTGGATGCAGAAGAACCGCACCGCATACACGGCCACGTTGATGCTCGACGGCGCGAGCTTCCTTTCCTCGCGCAGGTAGAGAAAGTACGCGCGCACGTGCTCGTCCGTCAGCGCCTCCGGCTCCAGGCCGGCCCATTCGACGAACTGTCGAGTCGCAAGCAGATATCCCTCCTGCGTGCGAAAACGCAGGTCCCGCAGCCGCAGATCTTCGCTCATTCGCTCCCGCCAATTCTTTAGAGTAATCATCACGCTCTCCTGGTCTGCGCGGCAAACACTGCGTTGCCGTGCGTGACCAAGCGTGATGCCCCTTTCGAAGACGCGAGTTGTCTGGCAGACTGCTGCTGTGCTACTGGACCTCGAAGTTCCCGAACCAGACGTAGCCTGTCAGTCCGCCTCCGGGAGCTACCGCGCCTGGCGCGGTTTCGTTCAACTCGGCGTTGCAGCTGTCAAAAACCTCGCTACGCTCGGCTTTTGCAGCTGAACGCCAAACACGTTAGCCAGACCGTCGGACATACCAGACCCCACCTCGGGTGGCTCCGCGATGGCTCGGACGATTTCGGTCAAACTTGCACAGGCGGCTTGACCGATGGGATATCCCGGGTATCCTGAGCGCCATGTTAAGCGAAATCTCGGCGGAGAAGCTGGCCGAAAGGGTCACCGAGGACGTCTACGAGCGAGCCCTCCATCTGTCAGGGGCACTTGGGGCACGAATCGGAAAACCTCGGTCGCCGCCGATCGCGAAGCAAGTGACCACAGTGGTTAAGTACGCTCAAGGCGGAGGCGCCGAACTCTCGAACGACCAGATCCTGGGCGCAACGAACTCAGTGCTCCTGACTCTCTCTGGCACTTGCTATCCACCCGCTACGCCGGTTGCGCGTGCCATATTCGATCGCAAAGCAGGCGAGGCCCAAACTGAGATCGAGCTGGCTCTGCTTGCCGCGCGGGCGCGTTGGGATATCGAAATCGGAATGGAAGTTCCAATTCGGTGGCTCGCCGCGTTGGGCGGAGTTGCGGTGAAAACGGCGAGAAACGTCGCGAGCGCCGGCCACCTTTCCACACAGACCAATCATGCCGGTCAGGTAGCCACTGCCAAAGAGGCAGCTCGATGGCTTGAAACCCGCGGTATCAGCATCAACGTTGGATCGCGACGTGTGAATACGGCGAAGCCACCACGAGACGCGGGACGGCGCAGCGCTGGATAACGTTCCGATTTCGAGCACCACGGGCGATTCTCTTCAACTCGGACCCACCCTTGCATGAAACTGGAACTGGATAACGTCAAGGCCACCGAGTCAGGGGACTACTTCCAGGTCTCTTTTCACACTAACGCCGACGATGGCCACTACCTCCTCGTTCAGCGCCAATTCGAGGACCCGGACGGGGGTTACTGCTACGTCGAGGCCCATGACGAGGAGTACTGCGGACACGTTCGCGTCAAGCGGGCTCTCCTTACTCGCGACCGCTTCATCATGGAACTGCGCCGCAAGCAGGCCGCTCACATCGAGGTGAGGTTCAGGACTACCCAGAGCGCCTTCGATGACCTTCGTCGGATCCTCCAGATCATGTTCCCCGACCTGGAGCTGGATCTCGGAAAGGCTGGCTAACGAAGTAGCGTTTTCGCGGCGGCAAGCGGGCTCGCGGAGCGAGCGCGCGCCGACCGGCGTTAAAACGCTCGTTGAACAAACCGAGCAAAGACGTTGCGGCACGGCACGTGCTCCTAATGGAGATTTCATGCGGGGTATC
>JANOIJ010000291.1:0-1875 GCA_031407575.1 Gemmatimonadaceae bacterium
GACCCCGACTCTGACCCCGACTCTGACCCCGACTCTGACCCCGACTCTGACCCCGACTCTGACCCCGACTGCTCGCTCAAGGCAGAACATGCGCCGAGCCCGTGCGGGACGCGCCGTACCACCGCGCGAGGCGCTCCACCGGCACGCCCGCCAGGAACGCCAGCAACAGCGCCACGTTGCGGAACGAGCGACGCCACGGGCCGTCGCGCTGCCAGCGGCGTGCGGAGACGAGCACCCGCTGCGGGCTCATGGTGACGGTGACGCCACCCACGCGTGCCAGCGCGCGCACGAGCATCACGTCCTCCATGATCGGGACGGGCGCATACCCGCCGGCGGCGCTGTACATGGCGCGCGTCATGAGGAGCCCCTGATCACCATAAGGAAGTCCGAGCAGGCGACTGCGCAGGTTCGCGCCGGCGGCGATGAGGGCGAGCGACCGTCCATGTCCGTCGATCGCGAGCGAGAATGCCATGGCGGCGGCGGGCGGATGCGCCGCGTATGCATCGATCGCGGCGAGTGTCGCGACCGGGAGTCGAACGTCGGCGTGCAGCGCGCAGAACACGTGGCCGGAGGCTGCGCGCGCCGCGGCCGCCAGCTGCGTTCCGCGACCTGGCGGGCTCGTCACGACTACGGCGCCGCGCTCGGTGGCGACCCGCGCCGTATCATCGGTACTGCCGCCGTCGGCGACGATCACCTCGTGCGGTGTCTCGAGCCCTTCCAGGTCGCCCAAGAGGAACGGAAGGGACGCCTGTTCACTAAGAGTAGGTATCAGGATGGACAGACGCGGGGAGATCACCGGCTGAAAGTCGCCCCCGTTCGGGGGCGGGGCAATCCAGTTGCGTGCGTTGCGCGTAGGCTTCGGGTCGGCCCTGCGCACCGGCACCGCGCAACAGCGGGTGCAGATCCTCCGCGAAGCCTGCCCTGAGTTCAGTCGAAGAGCTCAAGATGACACTAGCAGGTGAAGATCCTTCGCTCCGCTCAGGATGACACAAGTGCTTCACCACCCACACGGAGTCTCGAGGCGTAATGGCTGACCACACGCACTACTACAACGCACCGGACCTCGGCCGCTTCGGCGAGATCGCCAAGGGGTCGGCGCCGCTTGCCGACAAGTTCTTCGCCTGGTACAACGCCGTGTTCGCGGAAGGCGCACTCACGGCGCGGGAGAAGTCGCTGATCGCACTCGCGGTTGCGCACACGGTGCAGTGCCCGTACTGCATCGACGCATACAGCAACGACGCGTTGAGCAAAGGCTCGAACCTCGACGAGATGACCGAGGCGATCCACGTCGCCGCGGCGATTCGGGGCGGATCGTCGCTGGTGCATGGCGTCCAGATGCTGACGCACGTCGAGAAGGCGGGGATGTGACTGCAGTGCGGCCGAGCCGGATCCTGCCGACGCTCCTCAAGTCGGGCGACGTGCTTGCCAGCGCGGCCGCGCAGGTCGCGCTGCTCGACGAGCTTCCCCTTGCGCGGAGCTTCGAGGCATCGCTGGCGTCGTCGTCGCTGTTTCCGCTGCGGCCCACCGGCGTCGACGTGCTGCAGGTCAATGTGGGGCGCAAGTGCAACCAGACGTGCCGCCACTGTCATGTGGACGCGGGCCCGGACCGCACGGAGACGATGCCCCGCGACGTCATGGAGGCGGTGCTCGGCTTTCTCGCGCGCGAGCGCATCCCGACGTTCGACATCACGGGCGGTGCGCCGGAGCTGCATCCGGACTTTCGCGAGCTCGTGTCGCGCGCGGCGGACACCGGCGCGCACGTGATGCACCGCTGCAACCTCACCGCCATCCTGCTGCCGAACTACCGCGACATTCCCGACCTGCTCGCGGCACGGAAGGTCGAGATCGTCGCGTCGCTGCCGTACTTCCAGGCGC
>JANOIJ010000293.1:0-11408 GCA_031407575.1 Gemmatimonadaceae bacterium
CCACGACGGCCGGCGCGTAGCCGCCCTTCGTGTCCTCACCAGCCACGTTCACCTGCAACAGCACGTCCATCGGCCGGCCGCGCGCCACGCCATGCAGGTGGAGCGCATCCGCCAGCCGCGCGCTGTCCATCGAATGCACCAGGTGAAACGCGTCGAGCTGCTTCACCTTGTTGCGCTGCACGTGCCCGATGAGATGCCAATTCAGTGGAGCATCCACCAACGGCGCCTTTGACAGCGCCTCCTGCACCTTGTTCTCACCAACATCGCGCAGTCCCGCCGAGAACGCCGCAAGCGGCGCATCCGGCCCGTACGTCTTGGTCACGGCAATCACGGTCACCGCCTGACCATGCCTGCCCCGCACCCGGGCCTGCTCGATCAGCCCGGTAACCTGGGCGAGCCGGACCGGCAGGTCCTGAAATGGCATAACATGAGAATTTACCGAAGGTTGCACGTCACTTCAAGCGAGTCCCGCAGTGCCGATCGACCCGCGGGAATGCGCCCCAGTCGCTGGCAGTCGATCACCGCGAGCATCATCGCGCTCACATCGTCTGGCAGTTTGGCTCGTCGTCGCGACACGGACGGCGCCGCCGCCGAAATGGGAATCGTGCCGATCACGGGCGGTTCACGACTCATGTCGGCTGGTCCGCCCGATAGATAGACAGCACCCGCGAGCGCCCAACGGGACCCGAGCAGCGCCCGATTCGACGACGAAACCGCCGCCGACACCGCGACGGGACGACCCGCCGCTCGCGCCGCGCGAGCGATGAGCGCAGCGCGTTCCTCGTGCTGCCACCTGGCACCGGCGACATGCTCGCCCACCGGCCACCGCAGGCCCGTTCGCCGCGCAATCTCGGCGACGTACCAATCCGCCGGCAGCAGCGGGATGGTCACAAGCGCCACGTCGGGGCGGACACCCTCCACCTGCTGGAGATACCAGAGAGGATACGTGTCGTTGTCGCCAGCCACGAACAGGACGGCGCTGCGAGGCGCGCTCTCGAGAAGTGCGCTCGCCACGGTGCGTGGCGCTGAGGCACCCAGCGCTCGCGGGCGGTCCAGCGCCGTCCAGTTGCCCACCAATGGAATGAGCGCGGCGGTGATCGCGAGCGGCGCCGGCCAGCGCCGCGAGCGCACGAACGCCAGCGCGCCGTAACCCGCGAACAGCCCCCATCCCCAGAAGCCAAGCACAAAGAAGTAGTCTCGCTCGCGCGCCTCGTGCGCCTCAGCGGCGACGAATCCGTAGCCGATGGACGAGCCGGCCTTGAGGTTGAGGTACGCGCAAACGCCGAGCGATCCGCAGATCGAGAGCATGGCGAGGGCCTCTGCAACGCGCGGCATGTCCTTTCGCATCTCGCGCCAGCCGGCGATGCCGAGCATCGCGAAGGCCACGGTGGCCATCACGCGCGCCGGTGTGGTGAAGATTCCGCGGCCCCACGCAAACGCGGCCTGCCAGTCCGCGTACTGCGCCAGGGTCGCGAGCTGGATCCAGATGGGCGCGCGGCGTGGCCACATCGCGGCAACGTCGTATTGTCTGCGCGCCACAACGTCGGCCAAGGAGATGAGCGACGCGGGATTCCCCTGGTTCACCGCTGGATCGAATTGCGCGCGCACGAACATGATGAGGAGCGCGCTACTCGCGAGCACGACGAGCATGAGGGGAGCGAGCGCATGACGTACGCTCGGACGTGCAGGTGAATTGCGCACGCGTAGCGCGATAGACGCACCCGCGATCGCAATGCCGGCGCCCGTGAGCGTCACCGACATGCGTCCTACTCCCGCGCTGGCCACCGTGACGCCGAGCAGCAATAGAACTCGGCAGAGATCCCAGCCTCCTTCGCGGCGACGTGAGGCGAGGAGCACCGCGGCAGGTGCGCCAACGAGGGCGCTCAGGTGGACGGCGGGAATGAGCGCGATGAGGTACGCAGTGCACACGACCCATCGGTGGCTGCGCACGTCGTGTTCATCCGCCGCGCGCTGCGCGCATGCCAGCATCGCAACGACGTGCAGCAGCGAAACGGCATAGACCTCGGCCTCGGTCGCATTCGCCCACGCGCTGGTCATGAGTCCAGCACAGAGCGCACCGGCGAGCGCACCCCACGCGGCGTTCTGCGCCTGCGCGTCGCTGCGGCCGACGATATTCGCGCTCAGCGCGCCGGCGGCGGCGGTGCACACCGCAGAGAGCAGGTTCATCGCGCGCGCGACGCCGATGACGTCGCCCAGCAACATCGACCACGCGCGGCCGAGTGCCATGTACAGGGGCGTGCCCGGCGGATGCGGAATGCCGAAGGTGTGCGCTGCGGCGATCAGCTCGCCGGCATCCCAGAACGTGACACCCGGCGCCAACGTGATTGCGTAGACGAGCAGCAACACGCCACCCGCCATCCACGCGGTGCGCCGCGCGCTCAGCCCGTTGCTCCCGATGGCTCCAGCGCCTCGCGCGTGGGCGCGTGCCCCGCAAGCAATCCGCGCACCTCGCCCGCCGTCAAGTCACGCCACAGCCGGCCGCGATCGGCGACGGAGATCGTCGCACGCTCCTCGCTCACGACGAGCACGAGCGCATCCGTCTCGTCGGAAAGTCCCAGCGCTGCACGATGGCGCGTGCCGAGCGCTCGATCGGACAAGGCCTTTTGCGACAGCGGCAGGATGCACCCCGCAGCGATGATCGTGTCGCCGCGAATGATCACGGCGCCGTCGTGCAGCGGCGAGTAGGGCGTAAAGATGGTGGTGAGGAGGTCTGCCGAGACTTTCGCGTCCATCCGCGAGCCCGATTCGGCGTAACCGTCCAGCGGCGTCTCGCGCTCGATGGCGACGATGGCGCCGATGCCGGAGCGGCTCAAGCGCTCCACTGCTTCGTGAACCTCCTCAGTCACCTCGCGATGCTCCATGACCTGGAAGATCAGGCCGAAGCGCGCTTCCCCAAGGTGCGCCAGAGCCGCACGAAGTTCCGGCGCGAAGACGACGAGCAGCGCGATGGCACCATACTGGAACACGAATCCAAGCAGGTAGGTGATCATCTCCAGTTTGAGCAGCCACGACGCCGCGTACACCGCGAGCAGGATCAGCAGGCCGACGACGATGCGAAGGGTGCGCGTGCCGTGAAACAGCAGCAGCACGCGGTACACCGCATAGGCCACGACCAGTACCTCGAGCGCGTCGCGCCAGCCGGGTTGCAGCAGTCGCAGCTGCTCCATGCCGTTCACGCCAGCCCCGCATCACGGATTGCGGCCGCCACATCCAGCGCCTGACGCGTGGCGGCGACATCGTGCACGCGAAAAATCGAAGCGCCACGGTGAAATGCCGCCACCGCCGCGCCAATGCTGCCGAACACACGCTGGTTAGGCTCGGTCTCCCCGGTGATCTCGCCGATGAACCGCTTGCGCGACACGCCGACCATCACCGGGAACCCCCACTCGCACAATCGCTCGAGACAGCCGAGCATGCGGAGCGAGTCCGCGCTGCGCTTGGAGAAACCAATGCCGGGATCCACGGCGATCCGCTCGCGAGCGACGCCCAGCTCCAACGCGAACTCGACGCGGCCGCACAGCTCGTCGAGCACCTCGGCGAGCGGGTCGGCGGCGTACTCGGCGTGATCGTACGTCGCCATGTCGTGCACGCCGCCGCGCGAATGCAGGAGCACCACGCCCGCGTCGTATCGCATGCAGACCTCGGGCATCGCGGCATCGAGCCGCATGGCGGAGACGTCATTCACCACGTGAGCGCCCGCATCGAGGGCCGCCTCCGCCACCGCGCTCTTCACGGTGTCCACCGAGATGACCGTGTGCGGATGCTCCCTGGCCACCGCGCGGATCACGGGCAGCACGCGGCGCAGTTCCTCCTCCGTGGACACTGGCGTGGCGCGCTGCGGCCGCGTGGACTCGCCACCGATGTCGAGGATGTCCGCCCCTTCTGCGAGCAGCCGAGCTGATTGCGCCAGCGCCGCGGCGGGCGAGAAGAAGTTTCCGCCGTCGCTGAAGCTATCCGGCGTGACGTTCACAATGCCCATGACCAACGGGCGCTCCAGCGTCACCGTGCGACCGCGAACCGTCCACGTGGTGGTCATGAGGACAAGATAACCCGCTCGCAGAACGACAAAGGCACACCATTCACTGGTGTGCCCATGCCGCTTGGAAAATGAAACCAGGTTACGCCGGACTGGGCTCGGGCCCACCCAGCAGGGGCGGCCGACGGGGCTCCAGCACAGCTGCCGGCTTGGGCTCAGCCACCACCGGCGGGGCCGGAGGCAGGCCACTCATCCGCGGCGGCAACGCCTCGCCCCGCGAAATCATCTTGATGTCTTCCGACGTGAGCGTCTCGCGCTCGAGCAACGCCGCCGCGAGCGTGTGCAGCAGGTCGATGTTCTCGCTCAGCACGAGCTTTGCGCGATCATACGCTTCCGTGATGACGCGCTTCACCTCGGCGTCCACGAGCATCGACGTCTGCTCGGAGACCTCGCGACGATGTTGGATCTCGCGTCCGAGGAACAGCTCCTGCTCGTTGTCGCCGACGAGAATCGGGCCGATGGCGTCGCTCAAGCCCCACTGCGTCACCATGCGTCGCGCAATGCTCGTGGCCTTCTGGATGTCGCTCGACGCGCCGGTGGTCACGCGATCGTAGCCGAACACGAGCTCTTCCGCCGTACGACCACCATACGTCATCACGAGCATGGCGAGCAGCTGCTGGCGCGTGATCGACACGCGATCGTCCTCCGGCAGCGTGAAGGCGAGGCCCAGCGCGCGTCCGCGCGGAACGATCGTCACTTTGTGCAGCGGATCGTTGCCGATCACCTTCATGGCGCACAGCGCGTGACCCGCCTCGTGATACGCCGTGAGACGACGCTCCTCTTCCTTCATCACCATCGACTTCCGCTCGGCGCCAAGCATGACCTTGTCCTTGGCCTCCTCGAGGTCGTCCATGTAGATCTTGTCGTGTCCTCGGCGCACGGCGAGCAGCGCGGCCTCGTTGACGAGATTCGCCAGGTCGGCGCCAGCCATGCCCGGGGTACCGCGGGCGAGCGTCGTGATGTCCACATCGTCGCCGACCGGCTTGTTGCGCAGGTGCACCTTGAGGATGCCCTCGCGGCCGCGCAGGTCCGGCGCGTCCACCACGATCTGCCGGTCGAAGCGACCAGGCCGCAGCAGCGCGGGGTCCAGTACGTCCGGGCGGTTCGTCGCGGCGATGAGGATCACACCGTCATTGCTCTCGAAGCCGTCCATCTCCACGAGCAGCTGGTTGAGCGTCTGCTCGCGCTCATCGTGACCGCCGCCAAGTCCGGCACCCCTGTGCCGGCCGACGGCATCAATCTCGTCGATGAAGATGATGCACGGCGCGTGCGCCTTGCCCTGCTCGAACAGGTCTCGCACGCGGCTCGCGCCGACGCCCACGAACATCTCGACGAAGTCGGAGCCGGACATCGAGAAGAAGGGACGGCCCGCCTCTCCCGCTACCGCGCGCGCGAGCAGCGTCTTGCCCGTGCCCGGAGGCCCAACGAGGAGGCAGCCCTTCGGCAGGCGCCCGCCCAGCTTTGTGTACTTCTGCGGATCCTTCAGGAACTCGATGATCTCCTGGAGTTCCTGCTTGGCCTCGTCGGCACCCGCAACATCCGCGAAGGTCACCTTCGGCGTGTCGCCTGTCAGCAACTTCGCCTTCGATTTCCCGAACGAGAAGGCCTTGTTGCCACCGGCCTGCATCTGCCGGAACAGGAACAGGTAGAATCCGATCAGCAGCAGCCACGGCAGGAAGTTGATCAACATCGCCATGACGCTCGGCTTCGGATCCTGCGACGTGATCTGGACGCCCTTCTCCATCAGGAGCGTCACTTCCTGCGGTGAGTTGGCCGCGGGAAGCTGGATGGTGAATTTCTTGGCGGGCTTGGTGCCCGCCGTCGGAGTGCGTGGCTCCTTGTACGTCCCTGTGACGTTCTTCCCGCCCGACATCGTCACCTCGAGAATGTTGCCAGTCTCGAGTTGCTGACGGTAAAAGTCATAGCGGATCTCCGGCGCCGACTCGGCGCGATCGCCAGTCAACTGGATCAGCGCAACGGGGATCAGGATGATGAGGATCCAGAAGGAGAGCGTCTTGGAGAAGCGCCCCCAATTGAATCCAGAGTTGCCGTTTTTCGGCGGTGTTTGGACAGGCATTACAGCAAGCTCGCTATGTATGGCAGATGCCGAAAGCTCTCGGCGTGATCCAACCCGTATCCGACCAGGAATTCGTGCGGTGCATCATACCCTATGAATTTCGTTTCGTGCTTCAGCTCGTCGGCAATGTGCTTGTGCAGCAACGCGCAGATCTCCAGTGACCGCGGATTCCGTGCCTTCAGTAACTCCATCAACCGGTTCAACGTTCGCCCGGTGTCTACGATGTCCTCCACCAGGAGGATGTGCCGACCCTCGAGGCTCGTTTCCGGATCGTAGACGAGCCGGACACTTCCGCTCGACACCGTGGCGTCCCCATAGCTCGACGCGACCAGAAAGTCGACGTGCAGGGGCCGGTTGATCTGGCGCACCAGGTCGCTCAGGAAGATGAAGCTTCCCTTGAGCAATCCGAGCACGAGCAGGTCGCCGTCCGGGTACGCGGCCGTGATCTCCGCTCCGAGCTCGGCAACGCGCGTCGCGATGTCCGACGCATCGTACACCACGCGCTTGAGCGCGCGACCCTCCAGGCGTGGATCAGCGATCGATGCGTTCACAGATGTAATGTCGAACCGGCCTCCCGGACCGATCGGTTGCCGCGTCGCTGCGGCGCACTCCTGGAATCCAGACCACGTCCTCACCGGCAGTTACCACCGGCCACCCTGCCCGTTCGCTCCCGTGCATCCCGCTGTCCGAGAGATAACGCGCGACGCGCCGGCGCGGTTGGCCACCCGCTGGCGCCAGACGGTCTCCCGCGGTCCAGCCCCGCACGAGCCCGCCGGACTCCGCACAAATCGCGGCTGACCAGGGTGCAGAAGCGTCTGGCAGCGCGACGTCAGACGCCGACGCCACTCGAAAGCGGAACCGGCCCCACTCCAGCCAGCCGGTCGCGTCCAGCGGCAACGAGACCGCCGCAACGCGCGCCGTGTCCGCGTCCTTTCGTAAAATGTATGCATCGTGCGTGGCTTCGAGACACCACCCACCCGCCAACGGAATGCTGCCGCGGCCCGGCCGAGTGGTTGTAAACGCCGCGATACGCCGTGTTCCTCGGCGGTCGAGTGCCAACCCGACGCGGCCCGCCAGCGAGCCCCAGAGCATCGCAAGCGCTCCTCGATCATAGTCCGCCAATTCCGCCGAGGCAACGACCAACTCGCGATCTCCGCGGAGTGTCGGGCGCAGCGTAGCGTCCACAAGGCGCTCGACGTCCTGCCTCCATGCCGTCGCTCGCTGGGCCAGGGCCAGCAACGTCTCGTCGAACGACGCATCGGCTCGACGAAGCGCTGGCAGGATGTCGTGCCTGATCCGGTTCCGCGCGAACGCCGGAGATACGTTGCTCGGGTCCTCCACCCACTCCACGCCCGAAGCCGTCGCATACGCCAGCAACTGCGCACGACGAACGCCGATGAACGGGCGCAGGATGTCGCGTCCCCAGGCAAGGCCAGCGAGTCCGCGCGCGCCGCTGCCACGCATCACGCGCATGAGCACCGTCTCGACCTGATCGTCCAGCGTGTGCGCGGTCGCGATGCGCGCACCCGTTCGTCGCGCCGCATCGCGAAGAAACCCGTAGCGCGCGTGCCGCCACGCGGCTTCGCGGCCATCCGGAAACGTGCTGCGCAGACCGGATCGCCCGCGCACCACGCGCAGGCCTGCGGCACCCGCAACCCGCGCGACGTGCGCGGCCGCACGGGTGGCCGGCCGCCCAGTCCCATGGTCGAACGTGGCGACCGCTGCGATGCGATGAGGTGCCACCGCCATCATCGCATGAAGTAGCGTCATGGAGTCGAGGCCGCCGGAGACGGCGAGCACCAGCGGCTCGTCGGATACCGTCGTCAGCCGCCGCACCGCGTCGAGCACGCCCACCGCCTGTTCTTCGCCCATGCGCGGAATATACCTATGCCGTTCTCGCTGGACGCGCGCCCCAACCTCTGGTCGCTCTCCGGTCGCCTCGCTATCTTCACGCCGTTCCACTGCATTCACGGCGACAGGAGCATTCTCTTGGAAACTCACGGCCCGCTGGGCACGCTCTGGGTTGGTCTTGGTCTCTGCGCGTTCTACATCGCGCTCGTGTGGATCAACACCTTGCTCGGCGTCGTCCTTACGCCGCTGTTCATCGTCCCGCTCACGTGGCTTCAGGATAAAGTGCGCGGGAAGACCCCCGTGCGTGGCTGACCGCGCGAGGCACGGATTCGGTTTGACCTCATTGAGCGGTGGGGACGCGGGCTTCACGCACGCGTCCCCACCGTTTTTGGGCAGGGTTGGCCGACGCTGTGTCGCTGCGCTCGGACTGATTGCGCTCGCCGCGACGCCTCGGCTGGTGCAGGCGCAGGCTTCGCGGGCGTGGCAGGATTGGCGTACGATCGAGACCGAGCATTTCGTCGTCCACTTTCCCGAGCGGTACCGCGCCTGGACCATCGCGCTCACCGAACGGCTCGAGGGCGTGCGCGGGCAGGTGGCGAACGTGGTGGGGTTCCTGCCAAGACGACGGGTCAACGTCGTGGTCGACGACCCCAGCAACGACGCGAACGGCACCGCGTACACTGCGCTCGACGCGCCGACGATCGTGCTCTGGCCCACACCTCCGGACCCACGTGAGGAGATCGGCAACTTTCGCGTGTGGGGCGAGTTGCTGGCGACGCACGAGCTTGCGCACATCGCACACCTCACCCGCCCGTCGCGCAACCATTGGCGTCAACTGCTCTGGGACCTGTCTCCCGTTCCACTCAGCCCCATTGCGGCGAATGCGCCACGATGGGCGCTCGAGGGTTACGCCACGTACGTCGAAGGAAGGGTGACGGGAACAGGCCGGCCAAACCACGCGTGGCGCTCCGCCATCCTGCGCCAGTTCGCGTTGGAAGGTCGACTACCCGGCTATTACCAGTTGAACGGTTCGTCCGGTTGGGAGGGTGGGAGCTTCGCGTATCTGGGGGGATCGGCCTTCATCGAATGGCTAGCACGTCGGGAGGGAGACTCCAGCGTAACCGCCCTCTGGCAACGGATGACCGCGAAAACGACTCGGTCGTTTGATGATGCGTTTCTGGGCGTGTACGGAGGCGGGCCCTCCGAACTCTACAGCCGGTTTGCGGCAGAGTTGACCGCCGATGCACTGGCGTTCGAACGCGCACTGGCGCGCACGACGCTCGTGCCAGGAACGCTCGTGCAACGGCTGTCTCGGAAGACGGGAGATCCGGCCGTGTCGCCGGACGGCCGATTCATCGCCCTGGTTGTCCGGCGGGAAAATGCGCCGAGCGAGGTGGTCGTGTGGGGGACGGCGGATGAGCCGGATACGCTTGCGGAGCGTCGGCGGGACGCACTGCTGAAGCGAGATCCGGATGACGTCGCAAACCGGTCCTTCTATCCGCGCCCGAAACGCGTCATCATCTCGCTGGCCGCCAACGACGGCGCGTCGTTCGAAGGGCCGCGCTGGCTGCCCGACAACAAACGTGTGCTTCTCACGCGTCATGTGCCCATGCCCGACGGCACGCTGCGTCCCGACCTCTATATATGGAGTGCGGAGGACGGCGCGCTGGGTCGCGTGACACGGGGTGCGGCGGTCCGCGACGCGGACTCTTCGCCGGACGGACGGTGGGCCGCGGCGGTTCGGTGCGATCGCGGCTGGTGCGATCTCGTTCGGGTCGATCTGGCCATGGGAGCGGTCCGCGTGCTCGCCCAGGGCAGCCTCGAGCGGAACTATTACCGGCCGCGCGTTTCGAAGCGCACCGGCGAGATCGCCGTCGCCGAGCAGTCCGGAGACCGCTGGCGCATCGCGCGGGTGAACCCGGAGAACGGAGCCATCACGTACGCGGATCCGGACGACGGAGTAAACCGGTTCGACGCCACCTATGAGCCGGATGGCCGGACCCTCATTGCCACCTCGGAGGCGGGCGGCATCGCCAACCTGGAGCGCCTGGACCCGGACAACCGGCGTGCAACCAGACTAACGAGCGTGACCGGCGCCGCCGTGGCGGCCGACGTCGCACCTGACGGAACGCTGTGGTTCCTTTCGCTTCAGGCCAACGGCTACGATCTCAGGCGCCTGCGGCCGGACAGCGCGTCCATCGCCCGAGCCGGCGGAGCGACGGACCTGCACCGGCTATCGTCCGACTCGCTGTCCCCCGTTTTTCCGCCTCGGCGCTCCGGGTCGGAGAACGATCAAATCCGGCGTCCTGCCGTGGGCCCGGTAGGCGATGAGCGGGGCTACGGCGCGGGTCCGTCGCGGTTCCGGTACCTGCCCTCCCTCTCAACCGGCTACGGCGGCTCCACAGCGCAAGTTGCCATCGTTCGCACCGACCCCGTGGGCCGGCTTGGCGTGTCACTGCAGGGGTCCGTTGGCGCTGGCTCGCTGCCCGCGGGCGCGGCCCTGGAGATTGCCCTCCGCCAGTGGCGTACCGCGATCATCGGGAACGCGTGGACGTCGCACGAGGCGTCGTCCCGACAATTCCCGCCGGCCTACGACGAGGGGCTGGACCTGACGCGCATCGGCGGCGGCGTGCGTTTTCAGCGCATCCGCGCCAACGACGGTGGCGAGTTGCACAGCACGCTCGCCCTGTTCGGAGAGCGGCTTCTTCCGAGCGCGCTGACTTTTGAGACGCGCGCAGCCGCCGTCGCATCATTCACTGCCGTCGCTCGGCAGCGCGACCAGACCACGAGATATCAGGAACAGCTCGCGACTCACCTCGAGGCAGGTACAATCGGCGCCGACGCGTACCTGCGGCAGCGAAGCAGTCTCTTCTTTGGCACGGGATCTGGCTCGCGGCCGCTCGCGTCCGTTCGTCTTGCATTCGGAACCGTGGGTGGAGCAGGCAGCATCCGGGAACGGTTCGCAATTGGCGGCTTCGCGTCCCCGCTCATGGATCCGATCTTCGACGCGCGCCGAGTAGACGCGCCGGCTTACCCGGTTGCGTCCGCGACGTCGATGACGTTCACGTCCTTCCGGGCGGCTGTTCCGCTGTCGTCGTTCGAGCTGTTCTATTCCGGTGCAGGCCCGGATCTCGTCCGGGCGCCACTGCGCAGCTACGGCATCGAAGCGCGGGAACGGATCGCCGCCATTTCGGCACTTGGGACCCCCGAGGTACAAATCCTCGCCGGATTCGCGCGCGCCGTGGACGCTCCGGTAACCGGTGAGTGGCGGTACTACGTGAGCATTGCGGTGCGACCCTAGGGGTCGCTCGAGCGCGTTGGGGTCAGAGTCGGGGGTCAGAGTCGGGGGTCAGAGTCGGGGTCAGAGTCGGGGTCAGAGTCGGGGTCAGAGTCGGGGTCAGAGTCGGGGTCAGAGTCGGGGTC
>JANOIJ010000214.1:0-3111 GCA_031407575.1 Gemmatimonadaceae bacterium
GCCATCAGGCCCAGGATGAGATTGCGGCGCGCGCGCGCCCGCTCAGGATATCTGATGGGATCGTAGATCGGCGGTCCCTTTGGCAATGCCGCGAGTGTGGCTGCTTCGGCGAGCGAAAGCCGGGACGCAGACTCGCCGAAGTAGTGCCGCGACGCCATCTCGATGCCGCGCCACCCATGGCCGTAATCGATCTGGTTGAGATACGCTTCGAGTATCTGATCCTTCGTGTAATGCTTCTCCATCTCGCGGGCAGCCGATTGCTCCTTGAGCTTTCGCGAAATGCTGCGATCGCTCCGGTCGATGATGTCCGGATGCATGTTGCCCACGAGCTGCTGCGTAATGGTGCTCGCGCCGCCGCGGTGATCGCCCGTGATTTTCTCGAGGAGCTTGCCCTTGATCGCACCGGCCACGCCGATGAGGTCCACGCCGTCGTGCTGGTAGAAGCGGTGGTCCTCCACGGCAACGAACGCTTGACCCACGTACTTGGGCAGCGCGCGGATGGCGATGCTCGTGCGCGATTCGGGGCCGATCTCGCCGATGAACGATCCGTCGCGTGCGAACACGAGCGACGATTGGCGCTG
Source organism: Gemmatimonadaceae bacterium (assembly GCA_031407575.1). GTDB lineage: Bacteria > Gemmatimonadota > Gemmatimonadetes > Gemmatimonadales > Gemmatimonadaceae > AG11. The sequence goes on from JANOIJ010000214.1 coordinate 582, forward strand.
CGGCACGATCTGCCACGGTTCCCCTGTGGTGATCTTCTGCGCAGCGAGCGGCGTGGTGAATAGCGCGAAGGCCAGCGCGACAACGAGTGCAATTCGATCCATGGCGTGAAGATACACCGACCCTGCACGCGGGTTGCTGCGACCCTTCCCGTTCGCGATTATCCAGCAATGTCGCACTTCGTCACTCTCGCCCTGGCGCAATTCCAGCCGCGCAAAGGCGACTACGCCGGCAACCTGGCGCGGATCGGGGAGTTTCTCCGCCAGGCGGCGGCGCTTGATCCGCGTCCGCAGCTCGTGTGCTTCCCCGAGACATCGACGTCGGGGTACTTCCTCGAAGGCGGTGTGCGCGAACACGCAGTGACCGCGGGCCAGCTCGCGGCGGATCTTCACCACGCGTACGGCGACGGGGCGCCCGTGGACGTATGCGTCGGCTTCTACGAAGTCTGGCGCGGCAAGTTGTACAACAGCGCCATCTATGTATCGCTCGGCGACACGATTCCGCTCGTGCGGCATGTGCATCGCAAGGTGTTCCTGCCGACGTACGGCTTGTTCGATGAGGAGCGCTTCGTCGAGCGTGGGCGGGAGATCCGCGCGTTCGACACCCCGCTGGGGCGCGTCGCGATGCTCGTGTGCGAGGACGTGTGGCACTCGTTGACCGGGACGATCGCGGCGCTCGATGGCGCGCAGATCATTTTGGTTCCGACTGCGCCGCCTGCGCGCGGCGCGTGGCCGAAGCCCGACGACGTGCCCGGACCAGCGAGTGTCTCCCGCTGGGAGCGTCTCGCTCGCGACATGGCGGATGAGCATGGCGTGTATGTGGCGCTGATCAACCTCGTGGGCAGTGAAGGCGGCAAGCAGTTCCCCGGCAGCTCGATGCTCGCGGGTCCTCGAGGCGAACTGCGCACGCGCGGCCCGCTGTGGGACGAGGCGCTCGTCATCGCACGCATCGACATGGACGACGTGGCGCGCGCGCGAGCCGAGATGCCGCTGATCGCCGACCTGGAGACGATGATGCCGCACCTCCGCGACGCGATCGGCAAGGTGGAAGCCGAGTCGCCGCATCTGCTCCGCTTCGACGGCATGGAGCGCATCGAGTCGACGCCTGCGTTAGCGCACGAGCATCACACGACACGGTCGGCAGCGACGGCGGCCAACGTGTCGGTCGTGCGCGACGGTGCGCAGAGCGGACCGCCGACGCTCACCCTTGACGCAGCACTCGCCGAGTCGTGGCTCGTGCGCTTCCTGCGCGACGAGATGACGCGTCGCCGATTTGCCAAGGCAGTGATTGGCGTCTCCGGCGGCGTGGACTCCGCTGTCACCGCGTGTCTCGCCGTGCGCGCCCTTGGCGCCGAGAACGTGATTGGTGTTCGCATGCCCTATCGCACATCGAGTGGAGAAAGCCTCGAGCACGCGCAGCTCCTCATCGAGGCGCTCGGCATCGAGTGCCGGACGCTCGACATCAGCGCAGCGGTGGATGGATATCTCGCACTGGAGCCCGATGCTGACGCTGCGCGGCGCGGCAACGTCATGGCGCGGACACGCATGATCGCGCTGTTCGACCTCTCCGCGAAGTACCACGCAATTCCACTCGGTACCGGCAACAAGACGGAGCGGCTGTTCGGCTACTTCACCTGGCACGCTGACGACTCGCCGCCGATCAACCCGCTCGGCGACCTCTTCAAGACGCAGGTGTGGGCCCTGGCGACGCACCTTGGCGTGCCCGAGGTGATCGTGGGCAAGGCGCCGTCGGCGGATCTCGTCGTGGGCCAGACGGACGAAGGCGACTTTGGCATCAGCTACGCAAAAGCGGACGAGCTGCTCAACTGGATGCTGAACGGCTACTCGGACACCGACCTCGTCGAGCGCGGATTCAACGCGGCCGAGGTCGCGCTGGTGAAGAAGCGATTGTCGTCGACGCACTGGAAGCGACGCCTGCCAACCGTCGCCATGATGAGCTCATCGGGAATCGGTGAGAGCTACCTGCGGCCCGTGGACTACTGAGCGGCGATCCTGAGCCGAAGCCGAAGGGTCTGCGCCTTTGTCATCCCGACGGGAACGCCGCGGAAGTCATGTGCGCAGCGCGAATGTCGGCATGAAAGTGGCACGACGCGCGATCATGAGTCCAGCGAAGAAGGCGTCGAAGCGCGCGACGAAAAAACGGGCGTCCCCCCGTAAGTCAACGGCGACCAAGGCCGTGGCCAAGACGCCGAAGAAGGTCGTCGTCGGGAAGACTGGGTCGAACGCCTCGAAAAAGGTCACGGCCAAGGGGGCGCCGCTCGCCGAGTACAAACGCAAGCGCGACTTCTCGAAGACGAAGGAGCCCGCGGGAGGTGCGTCAGCGAAGCGCGCGAAGAAGTTGCACTTCGTCATCCAGAAGCACGCGGCCAGCCGTCTGCACTTCGATTGGCGGCTCGAGCTGGACGGCGTGATGAAGTCGTGGGCCGTACCCAAGGGACCGAGCCTCGACCCATCCGTGAAGCGACTCGCGATGGAGGTGGAGGATCACCCGATCGAGTACAACACCTTCGAG
>JANOIJ010000343.1:0-5199 GCA_031407575.1 Gemmatimonadaceae bacterium
CTTGCAGCGTGCCCGTGTTGCCGGGCGACTTGCACGCGCGGCCCTCGACAGTCATCGAAATGAACTGGCCGACGTGCACGTTGCCCGTGCGGTCCTTGGCGACGATAAAGACGATTCCCGCAGGCGAATACGGCGGCGGCACGGTGATGCTGTGGGACCGCGGATGGTATGAAGCGGAAGATGGCGGTGGCGTTGATTCACTTCGCGAAGGGTACGCGAAGGGCGACCTCAAGGTCACGCTCCACGGCTCGCGTCTCGAAGGCTCGTGGGTGCTGGTTCGCATGAAGCGGCCGGGTAAGCCGCAGTGGTTGCTGATCAAGCATCGCGACGAGTACGCCAACGCAGAGCGCGACATCGTCGAGGACGTTACGACATCCGTCGCGAGCGAGCGCAGCATGGACCAGATCGCTTCTGGAGAGCATGTCTGGCATTCCAACCGTTGAGCGAACCTTCCGGCTCCGCGGGGTATGCTATTCCATGCGAAACTCACTCCGAATCTCGATGGGCATGGTAGCGCTCGCCACGGTGGCGGCGTGCTCCAACTCGTCCCAGGCGCCTATGAGCGACGATCTCAAGCGAGATCTCGCGACGGTGGGCGGAGGTGACGTCCAGCTCGCGTCGATGACGACGCCGAAGCTCGACATCATGTCTGCCAGCGAGCGGTCGCAGAGTCTAACGCCCTCACCCAAGGCACGCGCGATTTCCCGTGCGCCGAGCGCGTCACGCGGCACCAAGGCGGTGGTGAAGAGCGTTCGTCGCGAGGTGCCAGCCCCCGCGCAGCCAATGATCGAAGCGGAGGATGTCGCACCAGTGGAGGCGCCGATCATCGAGCGCGCCCCCGAACCGGTGCCTGCGTCTGCCGGACGTCCGGAAGCGCCCCGGCCATCCACGCAGCGTGAGCCGCCAGGTGGTTGGAGTACACCGGGCCGCATCATCCGCAACGCGCCGTTTCCGATCAACCCGTAGCGCGATCCGCTCGACGCACGAAGGACCTGCACCGGAAGCATACCGGTGCAGGTCCTTCTGCTGTCAGGGGATGATGACCGCCTCGGCTTCGATCTCCACGAGCATCGCGGGGTCGATGAGGTTGCGCACCTCTACCATCGAGGTCGCGGGCCTGATGGCGCCGAACACGTCTCCATGCGCTCGACCGACGGCCTCCCACCCGCTGATATCGGTGACGTAAATGCGCGTGCGCACGACGTCCTCGAGCTTCGCACCCGCCTGTTCCAGCGCTCGGCGAATGTTGTCGAGCGCCTGTCGCGCCTGGGCGCCGGCGTCACCAGCGCCGACGAGCTTGCCCGACGCGTCGGTGGCCGTGGTGCCCGACACGTGCACGACGTTGCCGACGCGTACGGCGCGCGAGTAGCCGACGATCGGCTCCCACTCGGTGCCTGACGAGATATTCTGTCGCATGCTGACGACCACGATCCTGTAGAGATGTGACGCGGCGTTCAGGCCGCGGCCGATACTCCGGCGAAGGCGAGACTCACGGCGCGGCGTGCCTGGCGCTTGAGCGCTCGGTGCACGGCACGCGCGTGGTGGATGAAGTTACTCCCCGCCCATGGGTATCGCGTGAAGAACTCCACAGGCAGCATATCCGCCTTCAGGCGGTTGCATGGCGGGCATGCTGCGACGACGTTGCCGGGCGCGTGTGCGCCGCCCTTGGCCAGCGGATGCACGTGGTCGAGCGTGGCACGCGCGAAGTCGAGCGGTGCGGCGCAGTAGACGCAACGACGTCCGCAATCACGCATGGCGGCGAGCTTGATCGCTCGCTTCTGCTCGGCCAGACGGAGGCGACGTACGCGGCTGCTGCCGCCACGAGGCGCGCGGGAGAGGGGAACGCGGTGACCGTGTCGAGCGGGCATTGCACCTCGCTAGAAAAAGACGACACCCCGCATCAGGATGGAGAATCCTGGGGCGGGGTGTCGCACATCGGGGTCGGCGTCGCACCGGTGAGTCGGTTCACGCGCCGCGAAATACGCGGCGGCATTGACCACTCGTTGAACCTATGTCGAGCAGCTGCGCTCAATCGGGCTCCGGGTGCGTTGGGCTTTGTGCGGTATAAGTGGGATTACGCGTGCATTCGCGCAAGAGGGAATTTGCGTGCGCTGCGTCACATTGTCGTCAAGCAGTTGTCGATCGCCGCTCAGCAGAGCTCCGGCGCTCCTTGCGTACACGACTCGCAACCGGATCGCGGAATGCAGCGATGATGCGCGCTGCGTGAACGTCGAGCACCGTGCGGTCCGGCATCTCGGAGCCGGCGAACGGCAGGGGGATGTCGAACCCGTCGCCGGGACGGCGGGGAATCACGTGCACGTGGTAGTGGAACACATCCTGGCCGGCCGCCGCACCGCTGTTCACGACGACGTTCATGCCATCCGAGCCGGCGACGGACTTCACGACTGGCGCGAGCTCCATTGCCACCTCGAACAGATGCATCGCGAGCTCGTGCGGAATATCATCCAGCGATTCGAAGTGCTCGCGCGGCACGACCAGCACGTGGCCGGCGTTCACCGGCTGAATGTCCATGAACGCCACGACGTCGGCGTCCTCGAAGCACATCGAGACTTCGCCCGCGCCCTGAATCAGGTCGCAGAAAGAACAGCTGTGCTGCTTGGCTGGCGGCATGATTCCTCTCGGTGAGTCTGGCGCCAACGGCAATGCACAGGGGATGCCAGATGAGCATGGTTGGGATGTGCCCGCTCCGGCGGGGGGTCCCGCCGACTGCCCTGTCTGCGCGGCGCGAGTATCTTCATTCCTGCCGTCGACATCGTTGTTCCTGCCGTCGACATCTTTTCTTCGCACACACAGAACCGTTTCCCCGCATGGCCACTCAAACTCGTGCCGAGCGCAAGGGTATTGCCCCGTTGTCGCGCGGGCAGCTGGTTGGGGCGTATCGCACGATGCTCCTCTCGCGCCGCATCGACGACAAGGAGATCCAGCTCAAGCGCCAGAACAGGATCTTCTTCCAGATCTCTGGTGCGGGCCACGAGGCGATTCTTGCCGCCGCGGGAATGGTCCTGAAGCCTGCGTACGATTGGTTCTACCTCTACTATCGCGATCGCGCCCTGTGCCTGGCATTAGGCATGACGGTGAACGAGATGTTGTACGAAGCGGTTGGCGCGGCTGCGGACCCGAGCTCCGGCGGCCGGCAGATGCCGAGTCACTGGGGGCACAAGGCGTTGAACATCGTGTCCACGTCGTCACCGACGGGCACCCAGTTCCTGCAAGCGGTGGGCAGCGCCGAAGCATCGTTGCGTGCGCGGCTGCTGGAGATCTCGGAGGGATTTCACGGCGACGAGGTGGTCCTGGTTTCCACTGGCGACGGCACGACATCAGAGGGCGAATTCTGGGAGTCGCTCAACTCGGCGTGCAACCTGAAGCTGCCTGTGGTCTACCTGGTCGAGGACAATGGGTACGCCATCTCCGTCCCCGTCGAGGTGAACACCGCTGGCGGGTCGATCTCGAAGCTCGTGGCGTCGTTTCCCGGGCTGTACGTGCAGGAGGTGGACGGATGCGACCTCATCGCCAGCCACGCGGTGATGCAGAAGGCCGTCGACTACGCTCGGCAACGAAAGGGTCCGGCGCTCGTACATGCCAAGGTGATTCGTCCCTACTCGCATTCGCTGTCGGATGACGAGGTGATGTATCGTCCCGCAGAGGAACGCGAGGCGGACGCCGCGCGTGATCCTGTGGTGCAGTTCCCGCGCTGGCTCGTTGCCGAGGGACACGCGACGGACGCCGACATCGCGGCGATTGCGGAGGAGGTCGACGCGTTGGTGCTCGCTGCCACCGACGACGCGCTCGCGCAGCCGCAGCCTGGGCCGGAGACGGTGCCGAACTTCGTCTATTCCCCGGACGTCGATCCCACGAGCGAGCAATTCGACACGGAGGACGACCCGCAGTTCTCCGGCAACGAGACGACGATGGTAGACCTCCTGAATGCGTGCATGAAGGACGAAATGCGGCGCAATCCGAAGATGCTCATCTTTGGCCAGGACGTGGCCGACGTCTCGCGCGAACAGCACCTGGGCAAGGTCAAGGGGAAGGGCGGCGTCTTCAAGGTGACGTGGGGGCTCCAGAAGGAATTCGGTGGCGCGCGGGTGTACAACACGCCGCTGGCGGAGGCAACGATTGCCGGCCGGGCGATCGGACTGGCGTTGCGCGGTTTCAAGCCTGTCGTGGAGATCCAGTTCTTCGACTACATCTGGCCGGCCTACATGCAGCTGCGCGACGAGCTGGCAACCATGCGCTGGCGGTCGAACAATGCGTTTGCGGCCCCGGTGGTGGTGCGCGTGACGTATGGCGGGTACATCCGCGGCGCCATCTATCACTCGCAGACCGGCGCGTCGCTGTTCACGCATTGTCCGGGGTTGCGCGTGATCTGCCCCTCCAATGCGCTGGACGCGAATGGCCTGCTGCGTACGGCCATCCGCTGCGAGGATCCCGTGATCTTCCTGGAGCACAAGCACCTGTATCGCCAGACGTACAACAAGGCCGCCTATCCGGGGCCGAACTTCATGATCCCGTTCGGCAAGGCGCGCGTGGTTCGTGAGGGCTTCGACGTGACCATCGTGACGTATGGGGCGACGGTGCAGCGCGCGTTCGCCGCGGCGAACCAGATGCAGGAGGAACACGGCATCAGCGCGGAGTTGATCGACCTTCGATCGCTCTCGCCGTGGGACCAGGAGTCCGTCTACGCGAGCGTGAAGAAGACCGGCCGCGTCATCGTCGGCTACGAAGACTCCCTCTCGTGGGGCTACGGAGCGGAGATCGCGGCGCGAATTGCGGATGACTGCTTTGCGTGGCTGGACGCGCCCGTGAAGCGCGTGGCAAGCCTGGATACCTTCGTGGGGTACGCGCCTCAGCTGGAGGACGCGACGCTGCCGCAGGTGGATTCCTTCAAGCGGGCGATCGCCGAAAGCGCGGCGTACTAGCCGCCCAAAAAGAACACTGGCGTACTTTCAAATGTTTATGTAACGTTCGTTGCCCGGACACGCGCTCCGGGCAATGCGTTGTGACGTGCATCATTGACGCGATGTGCGTTGTGTCCGCATCCTGGTTTCCCTCCCGCGCGCCGCAAGTCCTCCCTCGGGCGACGTACCTCTACACGCCGGTCCAATGCATTGCTCCTCCCGATTTGCCGCTGTCATTGCGCTTGCGCTGATGGCGGTCTCCTGCACCGAAGCGACGACG
>JANOIJ010000345.1:0-15422 GCA_031407575.1 Gemmatimonadaceae bacterium
CCTATTCTCTGGTCCGATGGTGAAAGCGATCATCGAAGGTCGGAAGACACAGACGCGGCGCAAGGTGAAGCTTCCGCTAAAAGACCCGACGACGCAGCAAATCCTTCCTGTCACGCCACCGAAGCCCAAGGCAGGTGAAGCTGGGCTTCAGCGCGACTATCTGTTGTTCCCGAACGCGGAAGCGATTCTCACTGAGCTCCTGCCATCATACGTGCGCAATTCGGTGTATCGCGCGCTCGTCGAAACCGTGGCCGGTGAACAGTCGGCGCGCCGCACTGCAATGAAGAATGCCACGGACAACGCGGGCGACATGCTCAACGTGCTCCGTCGGACCTATAACCGCGCCCGTCAGGCGCAGATCACGCAGGAGATCGCCGAGATCGTCGGCGGCGCTGCGGCTCTCCAGGGATAATTCATGGCCACCGCAATCGCAGAAAAGCAAATCGGCAAAGTCGTCCAGGTCATCGGACCCGTGCTCGACGTCGAGTTCGAGTCCGGACACCTCCCCGAGTTGTACAACGCCCTCGTCATCAATGCGACGACCGACTCCGGTCAGACCATTCGCGTGACCGTCGAGGTGCAGCAGCACATCGGGCGCAACCAGGTGCGCGCCGTCGCCATGAGCTCCACTGACGCGGTGGTTCGCGGCATGGAAGTCATCGACACCGGCGCCGCCATCTCGGTGCCCGTCGGCGCCCCCGCGCTCGGCCGCATCCTCAACGTGCTCGGCGAACCGATCGACAACGGCGCCGAGATCCCCAAGGACGCGCTTCGCTGGCCGATTCATCGCAAGCGTCCGGACTTCGTGAACCTCGAGCCGAAGACGGAGATCTTCGAGACGGGTATCAAGGTCGTCGACCTGATCGCCCCGTTCGTGAAGGGTGGAAAGATCGGGCTCTTCGGCGGCGCCGGCGTGGGGAAGACGGTCGTCATCCAGGAGCTCATCAACAACATCGCGAAGGAGCACGGCGGCAAGTCCGTGTTCTGCGGCGTTGGCGAGCGCACGCGAGAAGGCAACGATCTCTATCTCGAGTTCAAGGAAGCCGGCATTCTCGACAAGGTTGCCTTGATTTACGGCCAGATGAACGAGCCACCTGGAGCGCGCCTCCGCGTCGGTCTTACAGGGCTGACCGTCGCCGAGTATTTCCGCGACGTGGACAACGCCGACGTGCTGGTGTTCATCGATAACATCTTCCGCTTCACGCAGGCCGGTTCCGAAGTGTCCGCGCTGCTCGGCCGCATGCCGAGCGCTGTGGGTTACCAGCCCACGCTCGCGACGGAGATGGGTGATCTTCAGGAGCGCATCACCTCGACGAAGAACGGTTCGATCACGTCGGTGCAGGCCATTTACGTTCCGGCTGACGACATCACTGATCCGGCGCCGGCCACCGCGTTCGCGCACCTCGACGCGACGGTCGTGCTCGACCGCTCCATCACGGAGCTCGGCATCTATCCGGCCGTGAGTCCGCTGACGTCGACGAGCCGAATTCTCGACGCGCAGTACATCGGGCAGCGCCACTACGATGCAGCGACGAGCGTCCAGAAGATCCTCCAGCGCTACAAGGAGCTTCAGGACATCATCGCCATCCTCGGCATGGACGAGCTGTCGGAAGAGGACAAGCGCGTCGTTGGCCGCGCGCGCCGCATCCAGCGCTTCATGTCGCAGCCCTTCTCGGTGGCCGAGCAGTTCACGGGCATCCCGGGCAAGTACGTGAAGCTGGAGGAGACCATCTCGAGCTTCGAGCGCCTGGTTGCCGGTGAGTTCGACCACCTGCCGGAGCAGGCGTTCTTCATGGCGGGCGGTATCGACGACGTCGTCGAGAACGCGCGGAAGATGGCCTGATCCGATGCTCACCGTCTCGGTGATCTCGCCTGAAGCCGTCCTGTTCGAGGGGCAGGCGGAGTCCGTCGTCGCTCCCGCGTTCGATGGGCAGCTCGGCATCCTCACCGGCCACGCGCCCATGGTGACGTTGCTGGGCAAGGGCGAGCTGCGACTCGGCGATGCCGGCACCACCTTTCATGTGGAAGGCGGGTTCCTGCAGGTCGTGGACGACGTCGTGCGCGTCGTCACGGAGCGCGCCACGGCAGGGTGATCCCGGCGCGCAGTTCGGCGCACTATTGACCCAGCGCGTCCCAGGCGAGTCTATAGTATCATGGACTTGCCGGCGCCTGGGTCGTTTTGCGTTCGCCACCTGCTGCTCGCGGCGCTGTTGTGCACCGGTGGCGGACGCTTGGCGTCGGCGCAGGACACCGGCGTCGTCGCCGTCACTCGCGGCAGTGCAGGCATCTCGGGAGTGGTGACGGACAGCTCGGGGCATCCGCTCGCAGATATTGAAGTGAGCGTAAGCGCCGGCAGCGCGCGTACCAGATCCGGCGCACTCGGGAGCTTCTTCCTGTCAGGTCTGGACGCCGGATGGGCGACGTTGAGCGCCCGCCGGCTCGGTTTCAAGGTCTTCTCGCAACAGGTGCGCCTGGTAGAGCGGGTCAATCTCCGGGTCAACATTCGCCTGATGTCGTCGCCGGAGGTGCTCGAGGCGGTGGCCGTGATAGCTCCGCGGCAGGCCTATGACTCGCGCCTCGCCGGCTTCAACGCGCGGAGTGCGTTGAAGGTCGGCCACTTCGTGACGCGGGCGCGGATTGACCGGGCGAATAGCACCAACCTCACCGACATGCTGCGTGAGATCCCTGGTGTGAAAATCGGCGGGATGCGCAATGAGGGTCGAGCCATCCGCCTGCGCAACTCGGACTGCGCGCCATTGGTGTTCGTGGACGGATTTCCCGCCACCGCCGGTGAGTTCGACGTCGACATGATCGATCTGCAGAGTGTCGAGGGCATCGAGGTCTATGCCGGGTTGGGGAGCATTCCGGCGGAGTTCAGCGGACCTCGTGATCTCGATCGATGCGGGGTCATCGCGATCTGGTCGCGCCCCTCGCGAGATCGCCGCGTGGCGCGGGACACCCGGCCTGTTGCGGTTCAGCCGACGGTGCCGCGGACCGAGCCGTTCACGGTTGACGAGGTGGACGTCATTGCGCGGCTGGACACCGGCACAAAAGGGCCCACGTATCCCGACTCACTCTATCGAGCCAGCGTTGGGGGCCGAGTGGTCGTGGAGTTTGTCGTGGATGCGCAGGGGCTCGTGGAACTGGCCACGTTCGACGTGATGGCGTCCTCGCACCCGCTGTTCACGCAGGCGGTTCACGACGCGCTGGCCGAGGCGCGTTTCCGGCCGGCGGCGCAGGGCGGGCGCAAGGTCAGGCAGTTTGTGCAGATGCCGTTTTCCTTCACCCCGGACGCCCCCAAGCAAGCCAAGCCGTAGACCGATTTGTGACGGTCTGACGGCAATGCGGGTCGAAAACATACGGATCGCTGGATAGATCCCGTTGTTGACAGCTGGTGCGTGGTGCCGTGAGACGAGAGCGCCGAGTGAATGGCCGCTCCTCGGCGCTCCTTCCTTGCGTATCCAGTCGTCCGCGGACGGTTAAGAATCCCACAGCCGCCTGAAGGCCCGCTTCATCAGTAGACAAGGGAAGCCGATAAAGGGTTGCCTGCCTTCCCGGATTCAGGTGGGTCGCACGAAAGCTCGATCGCAGCCGGTTGCGGTTGCGTGCAACAATGGATTGCAGTGTTCGCGGAAACCCATCATGAGGATTCATATGAAAAGAGTAGCACGCGCTGGAAGCGTTGCCGCCATTGCCGCCCTCTTGCTCGCGTCTGCGGGCAACGCGGCGCAAGGGCAGGGCGGGGCCGTGATCAGCGGCACAGTGACCAACGAGCAGGGAGCTCCGCTCAACAACGCCAACGTGTTCATCACGGCGCTTGGTGTCGGGGCATATGCGTCGGCGACCGGGACGTATTCGATCATCATTCCGGCGGTACGCGTCACGGGTCAGAGTGTGACGCTGTCCGCGCGCTCCATCGGCTACACGCGGATGAATCGCGCGATCACGCTGACTGTTGGAACGCAGACGCAGAACTTCGCACTCAAGAGCGATCCGTTTCGGCTCGATGAGGTGATCGTGACGGGCGTCGCGAACGCGACGTCGAGCACGGTCGTTCCGTTCTCGATCGGACGCGTCACTGAAGAGCAGCTCAAGGAAGTCCCGGCCTCCTCGCCGATTGCCGCGCTGTCCGGCAAGATATCCGGCGTGAAGGTGTCGCTCGGCACCGGCAACCCGGGCGCGAACCCGACAATTCGCCTTCGCGGCTCGACCAACCTTGGCATCGGTACCAGCTCACCGCTCATCATCGTCGACGGCGTGATCACCAAGTTCTCCATCGCCGATATCGACGCCAACGACATTGCGTCCATCGAAGTGCTGAAGGGCGCTGCCGCCGCATCGTTCTACGGATCTGATGCCGCCAACGGGGTCGTCAACATCTCGACCAAGCGCGGCAAGGATCTCACCGAAGGAAAGCTCGACTTCCAGGTCCGGAGCGAGTACGGCAAGTCCGGGATCGAGCATTTCGTGCCGCTGAACACGTCGCACAACTATGTGACGAATCCGGATGGCACCATCGCCCTCACGGCGGCTGGCGCACGCACCACCAAGGCGGACGGCATTGCAGACGTGCCGTACCCCACCACGGGACCGGATGCATTCCGGAACCAGCTCAAGACCAACCTCAAGGACGGTGGCTTCTACAGCGCGAACGTCCAGATGGGCCTGCGTCGCGGGAACACGAACTTCAATTCGTCGTTCACCAACGATCACAACCAGGGCATCCTGCCGCTGACCAGCGGTCAGTTCCGCCAGAACGTCCGCCTCAATGTCGATCAGGGCGTCAGCGAGAAGCTGGACCTGTCGGCGAGCGTGACGTATGGCATCAACAAGAACGACTACAATCCGGGCAATGCGGACGGCTTTTTTGCGCTGCTCCAGGCGCCGCCCGATGTGGACCTGCTGAATCCGAATCCGACCGTTGACACCACGAAGTACTTTCCGCTCCTGCCGGCCTTCAAGTCGCCGAATGCACGCGGCAATCCGCTCTACCAGTATGCCAACGAGGAGTTCGCGTTCCGGCGTGAGCGGCTGCTCGGTTCCTTCGCTGCGCGCTACCGTCCCACGTCGTGGCTGCGCCTCGAGGCCAACTACGGCACGGACCGCCTGAACCAGCGCGACACGGATTTCCGGTTTCGTGGCTACCTGAGCGGCGCGGGCTTACCGCAGAACGGATACTACGAGATCTCGACGCGAAACAGCGTCGCCGAGAATACGCAGTTCAACGCCACGGCGACCAAGCTCGTCATGGGCAATGTGTTGTCGACCACGCGACTTGCCTATCTCGTCGAGACCACTGACTTCACGACCGCCAACTCGAATGGCCGCAAGCTGAACGTGACTGGCGTGCAGGACCTGCAAGCGTTGGATCCGACGCAGCTCACGGTGTCCTCAGCCCTCGAGGTTGCCCGCACCATTGATTACCAGGCGTCGCAGAACTTCACGATCAAGGATCGGTACATCCTCGACGCGCAGTACCGAAAGGACCAGTCGTCGCTGTTCGGCCCCGAGGCTCGCAACTCCAATTTCTATCGCATTGCGGGTGCGTATCGCATCAGTGAGGACTTCCGGCTACCCGGCGTGCAGGAGATGAAATTCCGCGCCGCGCGCGGTACCGCCGGACTCCGCCCGAATTTCCGCGACCAGTACGAGACGTACAGTCTCGCCGCCGGCGCGGCCAGCAAAGACCAGCTCGGCAACAAGGCGCTGAAGCCGGCCGTGCAGACAGAGGATGAATTTGGCGTGAACGTCGCATTCCTCGACAAATTCGACGTCGAGCTCGTGCACGCGAATCGCCTCACGAAGGATGCATTCCTGGCCATCCCGCTGTCGCTCGCACAGTCGGGCGGTTTCCGGACGCAGCTGACCAATGCGGCCGACGTTCAGGCCCGCACGACGGAGCTCTCGATCCAGACCCGTGTCATCGACCGCCCGAACTTCAGCTACTCGTTCGGGATCACGGGCGATCACACCACGCAGAAGATTGTGAAGCTGGGTCGTGCTCCATTCCGCGTGAATGCTGGTGGTCAGGGACAGGACGTCTTCTACTATAAGGAAGGCGAGTCGCTGGGCATCATCTACGGCGCAAAGTGGGTGCGCAGCTTCGCCGAGCTCAAGGAGAACCCGGCGTTCGCGAGTGCCGTAGAGGGCAACTATGTCGTCAACCCGGCCGGGTTCCTCGTGCCGGTCGCGCAGCGGGGCCTGGCGTCCGAGCGGCCCATTGCCTATGTCGACGCGACGGGCGCAACCCAGTTCAAGATCGGCGACGTGAACCCTGACTTCTCGTTCGGCTTCTCGAACAACCTGAACATCTACGGCGTCGGCCTGTATGCGCTGTTCGACGGCCAGAAGGGCGGACAGATCTACAATCACACCAAGCAGTGGATGTTCCAGGACTTCCGGCATGCTGACCAGGACCAGTCGGGCAAGGCACAGTCCGAAAAGATCACGCTGCCGTTCTATTCCGGCTCGCTGTACAATGGACTCGTGGCCAGCGATCACTTCGTGGAGAGCGGCTCCTACATGAAGCTTCGTGAGCTGTCGCTGAGCTACAACCTCGGGACGCGCGCACTCAGCCGCGTGGGCCTGGGTACGTACGCGAACAACGTCAAGCTGGCGCTCATCGGCCGCAATTTGCTCACGTGGACGAACTACTCGGGATTCGATCCAGACGTCACCGCGGGGAATGACTTCAACTTCCGCATCGACGGCTTCCGCTATCCCGCGTTCCGCACGATCACCGGCCAGGTTACGCTCGGCTTCTAATGACTCAACGACTCCGGAGCAATAAATACATGATCAGCATCAGAAAGCTCGGGGCCGTCGCCGCTTCGGCTGCCATCCTGCTCGTGGGATGCAGGCCGAACCTGGACGTCACCAACCCCAATGAACCCGACGTCGCGCGCGCGAATGCGTCCCCAGAGGACGTGAAGAACCTCGCGGCGTCGTCGGTGCGCACCTGGTACGTCGGCGCCACCGACTACAACCCGTGGGCGATGCTCTCCACCACGGCAGACAACCTGACCGCCAATTTCGGCAACTTCGGAATGCGGTTCAACAACCTCGAGCCGCGCACGCCGTACGGCAATAACTCCGCTGGGGGCGATCGCGGCGTCACCGAGGATCCGTGGAATTCGAGCTACGGTGCACTCGGCGCCGCGAACGACGCGATCCGTGCCCTCAAGGGCGGATTGAAGCTCGCAGGCGGTCAGGCGGAGAGCGACGCGTATCGTCGTCTGGCACAGATGACCCAGGCGTTCACGCTCGGCCAGCTCGGTATGCTGTTCGATCGCGCGTTCATCGTCGACGAGACGACGGACCTGGCGACGCCGCCGGCACTCTCGACGTACAAGGAAGTGTCAGCAGCCGCTGTGGCGAAGTGGGCAGCGCTTGCCACAGATGCCACGGGAAAGACGGATACGTATCTGGCGGCGGATTTTCCGCTCGATGGAGGGGCGCTGACCTCCAAGAAGTTGGAGCGCATCGCGAACACGATGGCGGCACTGACCATGGCGTACACGCCGCGCAATGCGGCCGAAGCGGCAACGGTCAATTGGGCACAAGTCGCGACGTACGCGGCAAAGGGCATTGGCACCGGCACCAATGGCGCGCCGTTCGACCTTAGCGTGATCGGTGACTTCAGCAACTGGTACTCCGGCTACACGGAAATCGGCAGCTCGTACTCGTGGATGCGCGTGGACATGCGCGTGATCAATCGCATGGACCCCACACAGCCGGCGAAGTATGCCGGCACCGTGGTTCCGCGGGGCCCGTCGCCGGATGCGCGCTACGCAAGGGAATTCCTCTCGCGGGCGCCCATCGGTGACCCGGCTCGCGGTATCTACATGCAGAGCCCCTTCTACTACGCGCGCTACTTCGACTACTCGCTCGACGGGTGCTGCGATGAGGAAGGCCCGCAGCCGTACATCCTCGCGGCCGAGAGTGATCTCGTGCGCGCGGAGGCGCTGATTCGCAGCAATGGCGACCTGGCAACGGCGGCGTCGTTGATCAACACCACGCGCGTCGGTCGAGGCAACCTGCCAGCAGCGACGGCGGCGAACGGCGCAGCGACGCTGCTCAGCTACATCGAGTACGAGCGCGACATCGAGCTCATCGCGACGAGCGGCTTCACGTTCTTCCAGCGGCGTCACGTGGACGGCCTCCAGGCCGGCACGCTGCGCCATCTGCCAATCCCTGCCAAGGAGTTGGAGACGCTCGGCCTGCCGATCTACACCTTCGGCGGAGTCGGCGGCAAGCTGGAGTCCATCGGCAGCCTGGACAACACGGTGATGTTGAACCGCCTGAATGGCCAGCACGAAGCGACGCTCGCCCTCCCCTCGGGAGAGACGATGACGTTGCACTTCCCGGCGCGCACGTATCGCACCTCGCGCGCACCGCGCCAGTAGCCTTCACGACTGGATGTAAAAGGGGCGTGTCGAGTGATCGACACGCCCCTTTTACATTGACGGTACTCGCGAGATCAACGCGTTTCGTACTTCAGGTTGGCGCACGTGACGACGTTGTCCAGCTGCTGTCCGCCGCTGTAGACGTTCACGTGATAGGCGCTGTTGGGCAGCAGCGGGAGCGGCAGATCCGCCTCGACCTGCGCGCGGCCGGTGGAGCTCACGTCCATGAGCGGAAACTGGTCGAAGCCGATGATCGGCAGGTCGCCCGAGCCACAGCGTTGCGGGAGTACGGCCCACCGGAGCGACGTGTTGGCGCCCGGCACCGTCACGACAAGCGAGACGCGCATGCGCTCGAGGTTGCCCCCTTGCGTTGGTGCGATGGTCACGCTGCCGAAGGCCTTTACCTGCCCGGTGACGGCGAGCGCGCCGGTCCGTTGCTGCGTGGGCTGAAGAGAGCCGGTGAATCGCCCGCCGGAAGGCGCGTTCGACGTCGTCGCCGGCGTGGTCGCCGTGGCGCAGGCTGTGACGCTCGCCGTAGCAACGCACGCGAGACGCAAGAGGTTGGAGCGCATGGGAAGAAGGGGTGTGAGAAAGGAACCGTGCGAGGCATCGACGACCGAACGGGCTGAGGTACTCTCGCACTAGGGAACCCGCATGCCTAGTGCCGTCATCCATTCCGCTAAGCCGGGATGCCGTGGATCGAGTTGCGCCGCACGCGCGGCCGCTGCCCGGGCCGCCGCCGCGTTCCCCGACTTGCCGAACGCCACTGAGAGTTCATACACCGGTGCGACTTGCAATGGTGCCATCGTGACCGCCCCGTCGAGTAGCGCGACGGCGCGCGCGTAGTCCTTCTCCTGCAGCGCGAGGCTGCCGAGCAGGTAGCTCGATTCAGCGTTCGGCTGGATCGCAACCGCCCGCTCGAGGAATGTCCGTGCTTCGGCGCGGCGGTCTTGTCGTGCAAGTGCGCGACCGACGAGTCGATACGACGCCTCGACGTACGGCTTGTCGCGCAACAGGCCGCGATACTCGGCGAGCGCGCCCACAAAGTCGCCACTCGTCTCCTTGTGTGCCGCGACGCGCAGCTTCCCCTCGGCCCAGTGCATGCCTCCGCGCGCGACCAGCAGCGCGAGGCTGTCCGCCGGGTCCGTTGGCCGGTACGTCCCGCGATAGTCAATCGCGTCTCCGCGCTGCACGAACGGCCACCGCGTGGTGATGGTGCGCACGGTGTGGTTGACGATGGCCTCGTCGAACGCGCTCAACTCCATTCGTCGCTCGTATTCGGGCCACGGCGCGAGCCGAGTCAGTTGGGCGCCTCGACCAATGAAGCGCTGCTCGCGAAGCGCATCGAAGTACGCCGCGGCAATGAGCGCGGCGCCGCGCCGGTTCGGGTGCACGTGCTCGAGAAACAACTCCGCTCCGGTCATGCCCCCAGGCGACGCGCTGGCCATGCGTTCCGCGACCGCGACGTAGTGCGCCCCGTGGCGCGCGGCGAGTACGCGGATGCTGTCGTTCAGCGCACGTGGTGCGCGGAACCGTACGACGTCGAGATCGCGTGCGCGCACGAACATTCGTCGCGCAGACGTGCTGTCATGCGTGTCCAGCGCACGCCGCGCAGAATCGAACGCCGAGCGCGCGGGACCGTTGGCGGGGGAGGCGAACGGAGCCTGGCCGCGTTCATTGGATGCGATGCTGCCGATGAACACGGGGACGCCGTCGTCGTGAAAGCGTTGGAGCACGATGGCGATATTGTCCGCGAACTGTGCGAGGCCTGCGCGGTACGCGGCGTCATCGAGGGCAATTTCCTGGTTGCGCGCGACGGACTCCATAAGCGTGGCTGCGGTGGAGTCGACGATCGCACCATTGCCGAACGACGCGCGCAGCGAGGAGAGGGCGTTGCGAAGCACCACCATGGTGCGGAGCCGTTGCGCACCGAGGTATGTGCGCACGAGACGCGGTGAGGACCCGATGCGAATGGAGGATCCAACACCGAGCGCGCCGTAGTACTCGTTGTGGCCCGCATAGATGAGGATCGCATCCGGTTGCTGGCTCAGGACGTCGTCCAGGAGATCGACGAGGGTGAAGCTGTTCGTGGCCGCGATGCCGAGGTTGACGACTTCGACGGAGTCGCGGGGCAGCACGTCGCGCAGCGCGTCGGCCACGATGCGCGAGAACGTGCCGTTGTGCGGATAGGGGAATCCCGCCGCGCTGGATTCGCCGAGCACGAAGATGCGCAACGCGTTGGCGGGCTTGCTGGCGGCGAAGACGTCGGTGGTGGGCGCAGGCGGGTGTTCGTTCGCGGCGAAGTAGCGCTGTGCGACGCGCGGGTGAGGCATGAGGAGCTTCCCGCCGGTTGTGGCGTCGGGAGCGAATGCGGGCATGGCTCCATTTGGCCACGCGACGCGGAGCACCAGCTCGACGAGGCCGAGCAGGATGAGGGGTGCGAGGAGCGTGAGGGCGTAGAACAGCCGTCGCTTCGCGGGAGAGAGCGCGTCCGGCGGGCGAGCTCCGGCGGGATCTTCGTGCGTCAGGACAGCCACTCGCGCCTGGCACTCATGAATGAGAGTGGCGCGGCGTTGCGCATCGTGGGGTGTACGGCGAGGGGGTCGCGCACGATGCGGGGCAGTGCGGACCGTGTCAAGTCGGCACGCGAATGCGTGGCCGATGTGACGCAACCGGCCGACCTTGGGTCAGCATGGACGGGTGGCATGTGTGCACGTGCCGGGATGTCGATCCCGGTCCTTGCACAACAAGTCCTGAGTCGTATCTTGGCCGCAGCCCAATACATCCTGCCGGGCAAACAATTACCACTCGCGTGAGCTACCGCGAGCGTTGAAGGCTTTGTACGCGTGCCACACTCGCCCTTCGGCGCGCGGACGCACTTTGAATGAAATCGATCTGACAAAATTGCGCGCGACCGGAGTGCATCCTGGCGCTGCGCTTGGCTGTTTCTGTTCGGTGAGACACCACGATTGCTCCAAAGGTTGCCTCGCCTGGTTTGCCCCGATCGTTCGTAGTGCGCTGCTGTTTCTGTCCCCTTATCCAGCTCGAAGGGAGATGACCCTCATGACCCGAGTACGAGTACTGTTGGCTGGCGCCGCGCTGTTGCTCGCCATTTCGCCGGGAATCGCCCTGGCACAGAGTGCTGTGATCACCGGAAAGGTGGTTGGGGAGTCGGGCCAGCCTGTCGAAGCGGCCAACCTCTACATCAATGATCTGGCTGTGTCGGTCGGCACGAACGCGCTGGGGAACTACACCATCACCATTCCGGCGGCCCGGGTGAGCGGCCAGAAGGTCAACCTTCGTATTCGCGCCATCGGGCAGCAGTCGCAGCTGCGACTCGTCACGATCGCCGCGGGAACGCAGACGCAGAACTTCACGATGCAGCAGGACGTGAACCGGCTGAGCGAGGTCGTGGTCACGGGAGTTGTGGAGGGCACGGAGCGCGCGAAGGTTCCGTTTGCCGTGGGCCGTATCACAGCGGAGGACATGCCCGTTCCCGCGCTCGACCCCATTCGCGCGCTGGCGGGCAAGGTCGCCGGCCTGCGCGTGGCGCAGACGAGCGGACGGCCCGGCAGCACGCCTGAGATTCAGCTCCGAGGCCCAACGTCGATCAACGCCGCGGGTCGCGGTCAGGGCCCGCTGATCATTGTCGACGGCGCAATCATGAACGTCGGGAGTCTCGAGGAGCTCGGCGGACTCGACATGGAATCGGTTGAGGTCGTCAAGGGCGCCGCGGGCGCATCACTTTACGGCACGCGCGCCGCGAACGGCGTGATCACCATTCGCACCAAGCGCGGTAGCTCGGGCAGCGACGGCATCAAGTTCTCCGCGCGCAGCGAATTCGGGTATAGCGACATCAACAGCCTGAATTACGGGCAGCCCGTGAACCATCAGCTCCAGCTCGACGAGACCGGAAAGCGATTCTGCGTTCAGGGGTCCGGCAACATCGCGTCGTGCTCGCGCACGATCAATTGGCTGACGGAGATCTATCGCATCAACAACGTCAATGCCGACACGATTCGGACGCCGGTGACGACGCAGTACAGCACGCCGGGCCTGGCCGACCTCCAGAACGTCTACCAGGCACAGATCTGGCCGACGCAGTACTACAACATTCTCGCGCAGTCCCTTTCGCGGAATCCGATCAACCTCCAGGCCGTCGATGCGACGGGGAAGCTTGGCGCGATCCGGTTCTACGCCAGTGGTTCGTACCAGAACGACGCGGGAGCGATCAGAGGGCTTGAAGGCAACCAGCAGCGTCGTGGTCGCGTGAATCTCGACTACGATGCGCGAAAGGATCTCACAATTTCCCTCAGCTCGCTGTACGACAACGGCGCGAACGATAACCGAGCCGGCTTCTTCGGCCAGCTGCTGCGCGGCGCCGCGGCGGGTACCGACTACCTCGCGCGGGATACCCTGAACCGTCCGTTCGTGCGCAGCGGCGGCGGCGGGTTGCGCAGCCCGACCGGCAACGGCGGCGGGACGTTCCTGTACGACATCGAGAACACGTACGATCACCGCACGACGAACCGGTATCTCGGCAATGTGTCGGCGCGCTATTTCCCCAGGGAATGGGTGAGCTTCGACGGCACGTTTGCCTATGACAACCGGCAGCGGCGTGATGAGAACTATCTCGTCAAGGGCTATCGCACCTTCACGACGTCCACGGCCAACAACAACGGTAACATCGGGCTGGTGAACTCGGGCGACGAATCGTACAACGGCAGCCTCACGGCGACGCTCCGCAAGCAGCTCAAGAGCGACCTGAACGGAAAGGTTCAGTTCCGTGCGCTGTACGACCAGAACAATTTCAACATCAACACCAGCAGCGGCCAGATCTTCCTCGTCAAGGACGTGTTCACGACGAGCAACGCGAGCACGAACAAGACGGCGACGTCCACCTCGTCGATCGTCAAGAACGTTGGCGTCCTTGGCGGTACGAGCCTGGACTACAAGGATCGCTACATCTTCGACGCGACCTACCGCTACGATGGCAGCTCGCTGTTCGGCGAGGGTAACCGCTGGGCACCGTTCGGCCGTGTGTCGGCGGTGTGGCGCGTGTCCGAGGAGCCGTTCTACAACATCGATTTCCTCAACGACTTCCGTCTGCGCGCCTCGCGCGGCACGGCAGGGAGCCAGCCGCGCTTCACCGCGCAGTACGAGACGTACAACGTCGCGGCAACCGGCATCAGCCTTGGGCAGGCGGGAAACTCCAAGCTCAAGCCGGAAACGACTACCGAGTATGAGTTTGGTACGGACTTCACGCTGTTCAATCGCCTGGGCGTTGAGCTGACCAACGCGCGGTCACGCACCCGCGACCAGATCCTGCTGGTCAATACGCCCGCCTCGCTGGGATTCTCGCAGCAGTGGCTGAACGCAGGGACGCTCGACAACAACACGTACGAGGTCGCGCTCAACCTGCCAATCCTGGACAAGAAGGATTTCTCCTGGAGCATGCGCGGCACGTGGGATCGCACGCGCACCCACATCTCTGAGCTCTTCACGTCCGAGTACGTCTCCGACGGCGGCACAGGCCAGGGAACAGGCTCCTTCTTCCGCATCACGGCGGCGACCGACACCGCACTGGCCAACGGCTTCCAGAAGAATCGCTACGGCAACATCTGGGGTCGCAAGTTCTACAAGTCGTGCGACCAGATGCCGGCGACGGTTCAGGGGCAGTGCGGCGACGGTCAGGCGTACCAGGTCAACGATCGCGGCTACGTCGTGTGGGTCGGCGCGGGAAATTCCTACAAGGACGGCATTACGAGGAACCTGTGGCAGACCATCCTGCCGGCGTCACAGTCGCCGTACAACGTGCCGCTCTACTTCGGTCACCCGATCGTGGATCGTCCGCTGCGCGGTCAGCCGGGCGAAGGCCTGGGCATCACCCAGATCATCGGCAACACGCTGCCGGATTTCCGGATGACGTGGAGCAACCAGATGACGTACAAGAATTTCACGCTCTACGGACTGGTTGATGGGACGTTCGGCCACGACATCAATAACCAGAGCGAGGGCTGGGGCCTCCTGGACTTCAGCTCGTCCAACTTCGACCAGGCCGCAAACTCGGTTGAACTGGCGAAGCCGACTGGTTACAGCTGGCGCGCAGGACCGAGCGAGAGCACGGGGATCGGTGGGTTCTACGACACCCTCAACCCGAACAACTATGTGGTCGAGGACGGTTCGTATGCGAAGGTCCGCGAGATCAGTGCGACGTACAAGCTCGGCTCCGTCGGCGGTGTCGGTGATTGGACCATTGGCTTGATCGGTCGCAATCTCAAGACCTTCACCAACTATTCCGGACTCGATCCGGAAGTCGGTGCGAATGGCGGCAACAACCAGGCGGGATCAGGCCTGATCAATCAGACGGACGCGTTTGGCTTCCCGACGCTGCGTACGTTCACGCTGTCTCTCTCTACGCGCTTCTAGGAGTCATCTTTCTCATGAATCGAACCGTCATCCGTAGCGTCGCCGCGCTGGCGCTTGTGGGCTTGGGCGCGTGCGACCTGAAGGTCCAGAACCCGAACCAGCCGGAAACCGAGCGCGTTCTGGCGTCGTCTACCGACGTCGAATCGCTGCTCGGCACTTACTACAGGCGCTGGCACAGCGGCATGTATGGCAGCACGGCGAATGTAGCGCTCATGATGGGCGTGCAGTCGTTCGAGAACTACTCGAGCCTGTCCAACAACTGCCTTGGGCAGCGGGTTGGCATTCCTCGCGCGGCCAATGACAACGCCATCGGCAACCCGTGCGGGCCCGAGCAGGTGCGTGTCTACAACTACATGAGCGAAGTGAACCGGGTATCGTCGAGCATTCTTGCCACGCTCGACAAGTCCGGCTTCACGCTGGGCTCCACGGCACAGGACAATCGCGCGCGCTCCTTTGCGCAGTTCCTGCGCGGCATGTCGTTAGGCTATATGGCCATGGTGCACGACTCGGCCGCCATCACCGATCCAACCACGGGCGCCGAAGAGGCGGGCGAGCTCAAGGGCTACCCTGAGGTGGCTGCCGCGGCGA
>JANOIJ010000218.1:0-15587 GCA_031407575.1 Gemmatimonadaceae bacterium
CGTGGCCGGCGCGGTGCGGGCTCCCGGCGCATTCGGCCCTCGCGCACCGCGCCCCGCGCGTTGCTGTGCCCGCGCCACGATGCGCTCGCCCTCGCGTTGAGCCACACCATCAATCCCTTGTTCTTTGGCCGTGCGGTGTAAACGCCTATTCTGCTGCAACGACGCGCCAAAGCTGCGAACAGCTGTTGCGATGCCTTCGCAGCTTCTCCGCAGAGGATAACGCGCAGTAGCGATGGAAAGTCAAGCAGCGGCCACACTTCGGAATGGCGAATGTGACCGGATGGCGTGCTATGCTGCAAGCCAGTCGCAGTGATCGCAGCGTAGCTGGCGCGTTCCCCGCTGCAATGCGCGAAGAGTCTTCGCCACCACGCCCGCGCCATCCCGTAGCCACAGGACTCAGCCGCCGCGCCCGCCCTCACGCCGAACGAGAAACCGCTGCGCAATCCCCTCCGCAACCAAGTCGACTGCGCGCGCCTCCTCAACGAAGCCGCTCTCGACCAACACGCCCACCGCTCGAGAAAACACTGGCTCATCCGCGACCTCACACAGGACCACCCGCGCCGCGCCGAGAACGTCCTCCACCGCCGCCACGAGAAAGCGCAGCGCACCACCGTGCGATCCGACCAGCGCGTGCACCTTCACCACGGCGCTCGCCCCCGCAACCTCGCCAAACAACACCACTCCGAGCGCCGTCCCACCATCCGCCGCATCGAGCGCCACGAGTCCGCGATACTCGACATCGCTTGGGTTAAGAGCCAAGCCAACCTGCTCGATCAACCGCGCGCAATAGCGCGTCCCGCCAAACTGCTGCTCCACCAACGCCCGCGCCGACACGCCATCGCCCGCGCCAAGCGGACGAACGATCACCCCACCGACACTATCGTCGTCAGGCGAATCAGAAGTGAAGCGCACGACCGAGCACCGCCAACGCCGCTTCCTTCGTCGCTTCGGACAACGTCGGATGCGCATGCACCGTCACCGCGATGTCCTCCGACGACCCGCGATACTCGAACGCCAGCACCACTTCCGCGATGAGCTCCGACGCATTCGGGCCGAGCAGATGTGCGCCAAGCAACTCGTCCGTGTTCGCGTCGGCGATGAACTTCACGAGACCCGCAGTGTCGCCCGACGTGCGCGCGCGCCCATTCGCCGAGTAGGGGAACTTGCCCACCTTGTACGCGCGGCCGGATGCCTTCACTTCGTGTTCAGCCAGCCCCACGCTCGCGATCTCCGGCCATGTGTAGACCACGGACGGCATCGAGCGATAGTGCATGTGCACCGGCTTGCCGGCGATGACCTCGGCGGCGATCACTCCCTCCTCCTCCGCCTTGTGCGCGAGTAGCTTGCCGCCGACGCAATCGCCGATCGCGTACACGTTGGGCACGTTCGTCCGCATCTGGTCGTCGACGATGACTTCACCACGCGTGCCCAGCGTAAGACCCAGCGCCGCGGCGTCGATTCCAGTGAGCGATGGCTTGCGGCCCACACTGAGCAGGACGTAATCCGCCTCGATCGTCTCCGTCGCGCCGTCTTTCTCCACGTCAACGAATACGGCGTCGCCCTCGCGCCGCGCGCCCGTGACCTTCGCGCCAGTGCGCAGCACGAGACCCTGCTTGCGGAAGATCTTGTCGGCTTCCTTCACGATCTCCTCGTCCATCCCCGGCAGGATCGTCGACGCAAGCTCGACGACTGTCACCTTCGCGCCCAACCTGCGCCACACGCTACCGAGCTCCAGGCCAATCACGCCACCGCCGATGACGACGAGATGCTTCGGCACTTCCTGGATGCGCAGCGCGCCGTCGTTCGAGAGCACGCGCTCCTCGTCGAACGTGAGGAACGGCAGCTCGATTGGTACGGAGCCCGTTGCAACGATGACGTGCTTCGCCTGATACGACGTCGTGGTGCCATCCGCCGCGACGACCTCCACCACGTTCCCGGGCTTCAAGCTTCCGCGACCCTTGGCCCACGTGATCTTGTTCTTGCGAAAGAGGAACTCGATGCCCTTCGTGTTCTGCAACACCACGTCGTCCTTGCGCTTCAACATCTTCGCGAGGTCGATGCGCACGCCGTCCACGGTGATGCCGTGCTCGGCCGCATGCTGGCTCATGAACTCGAAGTGCTCGCTCGAGTTGAGCAGCGCCTTGCTGGGGATGCAGCCGATGTTGACGCAGGTGCCGCCGAGCGTCTTGTCCATCTCCACGCAAACGGTGGAGAGTCCGAGTTGTGCGGCGCGAATGGCGGCGACGTATCCGCCGGGTCCGCCACCGATGATGACGACGTCGGTGTTGAGTATGGAATCAGCCATGAGCAGGGCGAGTGAGCGATGAAGGGAGTTGCCCTGAATCTAGCGGCACCGCCAAGCCACCCTCAGCGCTTGAACACCATGATTTCCGTCCCATTGCCCAACGTCAGCGTGTTGGATCCGTCCCACTGCGCCGTAAGTGTCTCACCATTGGCGGTCATCGACATCGTCGTGCCGGCCACCGTGTAGGTCCCCATGACCGTCTCGGTTGCGACCAACGGGGCAGATCCCGCAAAAGAGGTCCTCACTGTCAGCACGAACCGAAAGCTCTTGTCGGCATTCACGGAGAGGGACGACGGGCTCATGATCTCCACCGTGAACTGGCCTTGCCCCGGGATGCTGTCCACAACCGAGTAGGGCAGCGGCGACCCGTTGACTGACTGGAGCGCGAAGGTGCCAACGACAGAAACGGGCGCGGGCGCGGTCGACGAGTCGGTTTCGCAGGCGGCCATGACGAGTAGGGTGGCCATGGCGACAGCGGCATGGCGGATCTGAAGTGCACGCACGGTGAGGTTCCTTTGAGTTGTGGATTGGTCGGAAACTGCCGCAGCGCAGTCACTTCGCGGTCACCCCTCGGTCACAACCCGCCGACGACGAAGGGCGCCCCGCGTGAGGCGCCCTTCGTGAAAACCTGTAGATGGATTCAGTCCACCAACATGGACGCCGGATCTTCCATCAGTTCCTTGATGCGCACGAGGAACAGCACTGCCTGCTGGCCGTCGATCACCCGGTGATCATACGATAGCGCGACGTACATCATCGGCCGCACAACGACCTGCCCATTCACCGCGATCGGGCGGTCCTGCGTCTTGTGCAAGCCGAGTATGCCAACTTGCGGGAAGTTGATGATCGGCGTCGACATCAGCGAGCCGAACACGCCGCCGTTGGTGATGGTAAACGTGCCGCCAGTGAGGTCGTCCATCGCGAGCTTGCCGTCGCGCGCCTTCTTCGCCAACGCGCCGATGTCGCGTGAGACGTCGAGCATCCCCTTGCGGTCCGCGTCCTTCACATTGGGGACGACGAGCCCGCCTTCCGACGCCACCGCGATACCCATGTTGACGTAATGCTTGTAGACGATGAAGTCGCCGTCGATCTGCGCGTTCACCACCGGGTACGCCTTGAGCGCCATGCATGCGGCTTTCACGAAGAAGGGCATGAAGCTGAGCTTCACGCCGTGCTCCTTCTCGACCTTTTCCTTCATCCGCTCGCGCACGGCGACCACGGCGGACATGTCGATCTCGTTGAACGTCGTCAGGTGCGCCGTCGCATGCTGTGCGAGCAACAAGTTCTCGGCGATACGCTTCCGCCGCGTCGTCATCTTCTCGCGCGTCTCGCGCTCGCCTGCGACCGCGGGCTTGAGCGCTGGCGCAGGGGACGGCGCTGGTGCAGGCGGAGTAACGCTCTCTGGTCGTCCCGAGGGAACCGAGGGACCTGCTTTTCCAGTTTGCTCGATCACGTCCGGCTTGCTCACCACACCGCCACGCCCCGTGCCAGTCACGGTCGCGAGGTCGACGCCCTTCTCCGCCGCCACCCGCTGCGCTGCCGGCGACGCACGCACCTCCGCACCTGGCGCTGCGGCTGGTGCTTTCGCTTCAGCGGCAGGAGCCGCTGGCTCCGCCGGCGCTGCAGCCGGAGCTGGCGTCTCAGGCGCGGCGGCCGCGCCTTCCGTCAACTCGCCCAGGAGCTCGTCCACCTTGACGACGTCGCCCTCGTTCACCGCGCGCTTGGTCAGCACGCCAGCACTCAGCGCCGGCACTTCGACGGTGATCTTGTCCGTGTCGAGCTCCACGAGCGTGTCGCCCGCGGCCACCGCGTCGCCCTCTTTCTTCAACCAGCGGGACACGGTGGCCTCGACGATCGACTCGCCGAGGGGAGGAACCTTGATTGCAGTCATGAGTGCGCTGTCTCGAGCAGAGTAGCGACGTCGCAAGGCGACTTTCGCGCTCGCACAACGCCGCATAGCATTCCGCGACAAATATAACCCGGGCGCAGAGGCATGCGAGGACTCACCATCTCCGCTCACGGCGGGCTCGAACAGGTCGTGTATCGCGACGATCTCACACCACCGGAGCTGCGCACCGACGGCGACGTCCGTATCCGCATGCAGGCCGCGGCGCTCAATCATCTCGACCTGTTTCTCGTGAAGGGACTGCCAGGCGTCACCATCGCGCCGCCCTGGGTACTCGGCGCCGACGGCACTGGCGTCGTCGAGTCCGTCGGCAGCGCGGTGACCTCAGTCGTCGTCGGCGACACGGTGATCATCAACCCGGGCATCAGCGATCGCACATGCGAGTTTTGCCTCGCCGGCGAGCAGCCGCTCTGCGTGCGCTTCGGCATTCTCGGCGAACATCATCCGGGCACCATGGCGGAGCTCGTCGTTTTGCCGGAGACGAACGTGCTCCGCATTCCACATGACAGCGATCCCGCGAGCGCCGCGGCTTTCACACTCGCGACGCTCACCGCGTATCGCATGCTCGTCACGCGCGCGCAGCTGCGCGCTGGCGAGCGAGTGCTGATCTGGGGCATCGGCGGCGGCGTCGCCATCGCGTGTCTTCAGCTCGCAAAGCTGCTCGGCGCGCACGTCACGGTGACGTCCAGCAGCGATGACAAGCTCGCGCGCGCCGTTGCGCTCGGCGCGGATGACACGATCAATCACCGCGGCGTGGACGTGGGACGCGAGATGCGCGCTCGCACAGGTAAGCGCGGCGTCGACGTCGTCGTCGACTCGGTGGGCGAAGCGACGTGGGCGCAGTCGCTCGGCGCGCTCGGGCGGCGCGGACGTCTCGTCACATGCGGCGGGACGTCTGGTCCCATGGTGACGACGGATGTTCGCAAGCTCTTCTGGAATCAGTGGAGCATCCTTGGCTCCACGATGGGCAACGACGCGGAGTTCGCCGCGGTGGTCACGCACTTTCGCGCGGGGCGGCTGTTGCCGCCTATTGATATGGTATACGACCTGGCCGATGGTCGCGCGGCGTTCGAGCGGATGGAGGCGGGTGGGCAGTTTGGTAAGGTGGTTCTAGCCTTGTCATCCTGAGCGAAGCGAAGGATCTGCACCTTGGCCGGGAACAAGTGCAGATCCTTCGCTTCGCTCAGGATGACATTAGTATCCAGCAATGCGCGTCGTCGTCATTGGAGGAGGTCCGGCCGGGCTGTACACCGCGCTGCTGCTGAAGCAGGCGCGCCCTGAGCACGACGTCGTCGTCCACGAACGCAACCGCGCCGACGACACCTTTGGGTGGGGCGTCGTGTTCTCGGACCAGACGCTCGAGAACTTCCGTGCGGCCGACGAGCCAACCTTTACCGCCATCACCGAGAACTTCGCGCACTGGGACGACATCGACGTTGTGGTACGCGGCCGGCGCATCACATCGGGCGGATATGGCTTCAGCGGCATCGCGCGACAGAAACTGCTCACGCTCCTGCAACAGCGCGCAACGGACGTCGGCGTCGACCTGCGCTTCTCCAGCACCATCCGCTCGCTGGCCGACGTTGGCGACGCCGATCTGATCGTCGCTGCTGACGGCGTCAACAGCGGCATTCGTGCGGAGCTCGCGCACGCCTTTCAGCCAGATCTCGACACGCGGTCGGCGCGATTCACCTGGCTCGGCACCACGCTGCCGCTCGACGCGTTCACGTTCTTCTTCGTCGAGAACGAGCATGGCGTCTTTCAGGCGCACTGCTATCGCTTCGACGATCGCACGTCGACGTTCATTGTCGAATGCGACGAGCGCTCGTGGCGTGCGGCCGGCCTCGATCGCAAGGACGCCGACCAGACCATCGCAGCCTGCGAGGCCATGTTCGCCGAGTCGCTCGGCGAGCACCGGTTGATGAGCAATGCAGCGCATCGGTCGGCGTCGCCGTGGACGAACTTCGTTCGCGTGAAGAATGCGCGCTGGTTTCACGACAACGTGGTGCTCATCGGCGATGCGGCGCACACCGCGCACTTCTCCATTGGCTCGGGAACCAAGCTCGCGATGGAGGACGCGATTGCGCTCGCGCGCCACGTCGCGAACGGCGATGACCTTGGCGACGCGCTGCAGCGCTACCAGGACGAGCGCATCATGGAATCGCTGCGCCTTCAGAACGCGGCGCGCAACTCGATGGAGTGGTTCGAGCACGTCAAGCGCTACCTCGGCCTGCCGCCCGAGCAGTTCGCGTACAGCCTGCTCACGCGGAGCCAGCGCGTCAGCCACGAGAACCTCAGGCTGCGCGATGCGACGTACGTCGCCGGGGTCGAACGTTGGTTCGCTTCGCGTGTTGAAAAAAGCAGGTCCCTCCCTTCGACTTCGCTCAGGGCAGGCTTTTTCGCTCGGGACGACGACACTCCACCGATGTTCACGCCGTTCCAGTTGCGGGAAATGACATTGGAGAACCGTGTCGTCCTCGCGCCCATGGACATGTACAGCGCGCGCGACGGCACGCCGAACGACTTCCATCTCGTGCATCTCGGCGCGCGTGCACTCGGCGGCGCGGCGCTGGTGATGACGGAGATGGTGTGCGTCGCGCCCGAGGCGCGCATCACGCTCGGCTGCACCGGCATGTACGCACGCGAGCACGTGGAGCACTGGCGGCGCGTCGTCGCGTTCGTGCACGAGTGGTCGCGCGCGAAGATCTGCCTCCAGCTCGGACACTCGGGGCGAAAGGGCGCGACGCGTCTCCCGTGGGAGGGCGCCGACCTTCCGCTGGAGTCCGAGCGATGGGAGACGATCGGGCCATCTGCCATACCATATGCGTCGAGGCTCGCCGCACCTCGCGTCATGACGCGCGCGGAGATGTCGCAAACGTGTTCCGACTTCGTGCGGGCGGTGCAGATGGCCGTCGAGGCGGAGTTCGACATGATCGAGTTGCACTGCGCGCACGGCTACCTGCTCTCGAGCTTTCTCACGCCCGTGAGCAACCAGCGCGACGACGAGTACGGCGGCTCGCTCGACAATCGCATGCGCTATCCCCTCGAGGTCTTCTCCGCCATGCGCGATGTGTGGCCCGTCGAGCGTCCGATGTCAGTGCGCATCTCGGCGACGGACTGGATGGACGGTGGCATCACGCCCGAGGAGTCGGTGGCCATTGCGACGGCATTCACGACTGCGGGAGCGGACATCATTCACGTCTCCACGGGCCAGACGTCCACCGACGCCAAGCCGGTGTTCGGGC
The DNA here is from genome assembly GCA_031407575.1 of Gemmatimonadaceae bacterium. GTDB lineage: Bacteria > Gemmatimonadota > Gemmatimonadetes > Gemmatimonadales > Gemmatimonadaceae > AG11. The sequence goes on from JANOIJ010000218.1 coordinate 7,457, forward strand.
GGCTGTTCCAGACGCCGTACAGCGACCGCATCCGCAACGAGGGTGCGATGCCGACGATCGCGGTTGGCAACGTGACGGAGGCGGACCAGGTGAACGGCATCATCGCGGCGGGCCGAGCGGACCTGGTTGCGATCGGGCGGCCACACTTGAGTGATCCGCACTGGACGTTGCATGCGGCGGCGTCGCTGGGGTTCAAGGGCATGCACTGGCCGCCGCAGTATCATCTCGGCCGTGTGCAGCTGGAGCGCGAACTGGAGCGTGGGCGATGAACGGCTGCCGGTTGGTGGCGGCGTTACTCGCGTCCTCCAGCCTCGTCGAACGTGGGAGCTCACTTGTCATCCTGAGCACAGCGAAGGATCTGCACCCCTGCGGTGCAACGGCACGTGCAGATCCTTCGCTGCGCTCAGGATGACAACTATCAACAAAGGACAACGCGACGTGACGTTCACCAATGCGCTTTCCGCCGCTGACATCACGCCGCGCCATTTCGGCTGGCGCGTCCACGATCGCGTCGCCGTCATCACGCTGGACCGGCCGGAGCGCAAGAATCCGCTCACGCTCGAGAGTTACCGCGAACTGACCGATACTTTCCTTGCGCTCCAGCGCGTGCGCGATGTGCGCGCAGTGGTGCTCACGGGCGCAGGCGGCAACTTCTGCAGTGGCGGCGATGTGCACGACATCATTGGCCCGCTCGTCCGCATGAAGAACGCAGGCGACTCCGCGGGCATCCTTGCCTTCACGCAGATGACGGGTGACCTCGTGAAGTCGATGCGCGCATGTCCGCAGCCGATCGTCGCGGCCATCGACGGCATCTGCGTCGGTGCCGGAGCCATTCTCGCCATGGCGAGCGACCTGCGCCTGGGCACGGCGCGCAGCAAGGTCGCGTTCCTCTTCGTGAAGGTCGGACTTTCGGGCGCGGACATGGGCGCGTGCGCCATCCTGCCGCGCATCATCGGGCAGGGCCGAGCGAGCGAGCTGTTGTATCTCGGCCGCAGCATGGGCGGTGAGGAGGCCGAGCGGTGGGGCTTCTACAATCGCGTGTGCGCGCCGGAGTCGGTGCTCGATGACGCCGTCGCGCTCGCCACGACACTGGCGCATGGGCCCGCTGCGTCGCACGCCGTGACCAAGCGCTGCCTGCACGAGGAGTGGTCGATGGATGTGGATGCTGCGATCGACTTCGAAGCGGCGCGGCAAGCGGAATGCATGCATGGTGAGGACTTCGAGCGGGCGTATCTCGCGTTCGTCGACAAACGGACTCCTGTCTTCGAGGGGAACTGAGCGCGTGACTAAAACGGCGCAACGGCAGGTGCAGATCCTTCGCCGGAGGCTCAGGATGACAGAGTGCGCTCAGGATGACTGCAGATGACGCAATACGATCAGCTCTTCCTCTCATTCCAGCTTGCCCTCGCGGGTCGGTACTCGATCGACCGCGAGCTCGGCCGCGGCGGCATGGGTGTCGTCTACCTCGCGCATGAAGTCCATCTCGATCGCCTCGTGGCCATCAAGCTGCTGCCGCCCGAGAAGGCGACGCTGCCCACGCTGCGCGACCGCTTCCTGCGCGAGGCGCGGCTCGCCGCCAAGCTCTCGCATCCGCACATCATTCCAATCCACGCCGTGGACGAGGTCGACGGCTTCGTCTTCTATGTGATGTCCTTCGTCGACGGCGAGACCCTCGCGCAGCGTGTGCGCAGCCGTGGGCCAATGTCCGCATCCGATGGCGCACGCGTGTTGCGCGAGGTGGCGTGGGCGCTCGCGCACGCGCACGCGCAGGGACTCGTGCACCGCGACGTCAAGCCGGACAACATCCTCCTCGAGGCGTCCACGGGACGCGCGCTCGTTGCCGACTTCGGCATCGCGGCCGCCATCGGCGACGTCATGGGCGACGGCGTGAGCGGTACGCCCGAGTTCATGAGTCCCGAGCAAGCGCTCGGCGGCGACATCGACGCGCGGTCCGACCTGTACGGCCTTGGGGCGACGGCATTCTACGCGTTCTCGGGCCGCTTTCCCTTCGAAGGCAAGACCGCGACGGAGATCCTCGCGAAGCAGGTCACCGAGGCGCCGCCGCCACTCGGCTCGCTTGGCGTCGCGGTGCCGCGCAAGCTGGCGCTCCTCGTGGATCGCTGTCTCGCCAAGGAGCCGTCGCGTCGGCCAGCCAGCGCGGAAGCACTCGCCGAGCAGCTCGGCGTGGCGATGGATCAACGACGCGAGCTGCCGGCGGCATTGCGCGCGTTCGTCAAGCGCAACGGGCGCATGGACGGCGGCGGCACGCTGCTCTACGCCGGCGCGCTACTCTCGGCGTCCATCATCGTGTCGGCGGTCCTCGGCGTGGGGCAGGGGTTCGCCACGTTCGCTGTTGGGGCCACGCTCGCGCCCATTGCGTTTGCGGTACAGTCCGCGCGCCGTCTTACGCGACTCGGCTTTACGCACGCGGATCTCGGTCCTGCGTTTCGGTCGGAGTTGGAGAACGGGCGCGAGGAGCGCGCGGTGGAGCATGGACGCGGACGTTCGTGGTTCGAATGGCTGCTGTCGCGGACCGCGCGCGTCGCTGGCTCCTTTACGCTCTTTGCCGCGCCGCTGACGGCGGTGAGTCTCATCTCGGGATGGGGGAAGCCGGTCGGGCTGGCCGCGCTGCCCGTGGTGGGGGTGGTGGGACTGGTCGCGACAGTGGCGAGTCTGGCGTACCTCGCCGTGCTCCAGTTACGACGCGATGTGGACACGGAGTTCTGGACCTCCGTCTGGATGGGCCGCCTCGGCACACTTGCCTTTTCGGCGGCGCGCAAGCTGCGCGGCAGCCAACCGATTGGCGCGGCGATGACGCATCGCGCCACCGAGCTGTCGCTCGGCATGGCGGCGGAGCAACTGTTCGACAGCCTGCCGCGTGAATCGCGGAACGCCATCGGAGACTTGCCGTCACTGCTCCAGCGTCTCCAGCGCGATGCGCAGTTGCTTCGCGCGCGCTACGAGGAACTGCACGAAGCGCTGAGTCGCGCGGGCGGGATGGCGGAGTCGGAGGACTATGAGTCGCTGCGCGTGGAGCGTGACCTCGTGCACGACAAGCTCGGCGACGCGGTTGGTGCGCTCGAGACCATTCGTCTCAACCTGCTGCGCCTGCACGCCGGGTCGGCGACGGTGGAGGGTCTCACGACGCACATCGGACTTGCGGCGGAAGTGTCTGCCGAGGTCGAGCGATTGATTGCGGCGCGAGATGAGGTCGAAACACCGTTGCGCTTTCCACGCGTTGCTGAGCCGACGCCTGTATGACTTGTTGTCATCCTGAGCGCAGCGAAGGATCTGCACTTCGCTCGGCCAACGACAGGTGCAGATCCTTCGCTGCGCTCAGGATGACAACGGAATGACACGCCATCGCGTCGACTCACTCGATACGGCATTCGCGCCGGGCTTCGGCGCGCGCGAGGAGGGCGCGACGCCCGTGCACGTGTCGCACGAGACGCCGGTCCGCGCGAAGCGAATATGGGTCGGACGTGCGCTCCGCGTCGTGCGAGACGCGGCCATCGCGGTCGGGGTCATCGCGCTGGTCCCGATCGCCGTCGTGGCGATCAACGGCGATCGCATCTGGGGCTCGGGCGAGGGGAGCTGGAACATCCGCGCGCGTGTGGCGCGTGCGGAGCTGGTGCGACCATTTGCCTTGCCGGCTGATCCGTCCATCACGCCGACGCAGGCAGGGCTGGCGTTTGCCGCGCTGCTCGCGCCGCCGGAGGAGAAGACGGCGTTCGCGATGCGCGAGCCAGCATCACGACCCGAGGTGACCTGGCGCGACCTGCCCGTCTCGGCGGAGATGTTCATCAAGGCGCCGCCACGACTCTACAAGGGACCGGGCAGGGAGATTCTCGAGGCTGTCGCGGCGGGATTCAGTCCTGCCGAGAAGAAGTACCTCCACGCGCTGGCCACGGCGCCCGTGTGGCGGGAGTTCGATATCGTCGCACGAGCGCCGGCGGCCGACCTGATTGGCGGTCGCTTCCAGGTACCGTTCGCGGAGGGGCTGTCGCTCGAACAGATGCCCGATCCCAAATACGGCGCCGTGAGGGAAGTGGCAAACGCAGCGATGTCGCGCGCGGCGTATCACATGTCGCTCGGCCAGCGCGATTCGGCGGAGGCGGTGCTGCGTTCCATCGTGTCGTTCGGCTTCGTGCTGATGGACAATGGCACGTCGATCCTCGATGAGTTCATTGGCAACGTCATCGTGAACATCGGCCGCGACGCGCTTCTCCGGTTTTACACCATTGCGCAAGATCCGCGTGCAAACCTGCCCGCACTCGCGCCCCTGCCGAAAGGAGCGATGACCTTTTCGTTTCGGGAGCCTCCCGCGCCAGTGGATGAAGTGCGGGCGAGGTTGATCGCTCGAGTAGCCGACCCGTCAGCGTACCGTGCCGAGCGATACGCGGCGCTGCGCGCGTTGTCGGAGGCGTCGTGTACCAACGCGCGCGAACTGGTGTTCGGCCCGCGCAGCGATGTCGTCGATGCCATCAGCAAGGCGCGGCGCGACCTGGCCCGCTATCCCTCGGAACAAGCGCTCGTGGATCTCACCGGACGAGCGCAGCAGCCTGAGATCAATGCGGCGGTGGCCAACCCGATCATGGCCATCGCGGTGAGCGCGGGCACCGTAGCCGGCACGGTGCTGGGCAATCCACGCCTGGCCACCTGCGCGTACAGGGCGACCAACTTCAAGTACTTCCCGCGCTGATGAGCGACGTCATGATCAGGACGATAGACTCCGCCTCGACATGACTGGTCATCGCGTCGACTCGCTCGATACCGCATTCGCGCCAGGCGTCGGCGCGCGCGCCGAAGGTGCAACGCCGGTTCGTGCGGCACACGAGACGCCGTCCACGAGCGCCGAGCCGGTGCGCGCGCAGCGAACGGGGCTCGGACGTGCCGTGCGCATCGTGCGCGACGCGGCAATCGCGGTGGCACTCATGGCCATGGTACCAATCGCACTCGTCGTCTCCAGGGGCGATGACATCTGGGGCGCGGGCACGCCTGGGGCCAGCATGCGGGCACGCCTGGCGCACGCGGAGCTGATGCGTCCATTCGCGTTGACTCCGGACCCCTCGATCACGCCCATGCAGGCGGGACTGGCCCTCGCGTCGATGCAGGCACCGCCCACGCATACGGACTTCACGTTGCGGACTTTCGCGTCACGGCCGGCAGTGAGCTGGCGTGACGCGACGCTCAGCCCCAGCATGTTCGCCACGGCTACGCCTGACTTCTATCGCGGCCCATCGAGCAAGCGCATTCTCGAGGCCGTCGCTGCAGGATTCGCCCCGGAGGAGACGACGTTCCTTCGCACACTCGCGACGGCGCCGGTGTGGCGCGAGTTCGACGTTGTCGCGCGCGCGTCCGCGGTGGACATCATCGGCGGCCGCTTCGTGACTCCATTCGAACCTGGGATCGCCGTCGAGACCATGCCGATCCTCGACGTCAAGGCGAAGGAGATGGGGTACGCCGCGGTCGGGCGCGCCGCGTACCACATGTCGATTGGCCAGCGCGATTCGGCCGAGGCCGTGCTCCGTTCGATCGTGTCGTTCGGATTTGCGCTCATGGACAACGGCACCACGTTCATGGACGAGGTGGTTGGCAACGCGACCATCGGCATTGGACGTGACGCACTCCACCGCTTCTACACGATTACTGGCGATCCACGAGCAGGATCGACGGCACTCGCGGCCCTCCCCGGAAGTGGCATTGTCATCGCCCGGCCGCGTCGGAACGGCGTCTACCCTCCGAGCGATGAGGTTCGCGCAAGGCTCCTCGCGCGCGCTGCCGATCCCACGGTCCCTCGCGCCGAGCGATACGAACTGCTGCAACGGCTCTCGGCATCGTCGTGCACGAACGTCCCGGAACTTCTCTTCGGCCGGCGCAGTGACGTGACCGACGCGCTGGCCAGCGCGCGTCGCGACCTTGCGCGCTATCCATCCGAGCAGGCATTGATGGACCTCCTCGGGGCCACGCCGCGCCCGAGGATCAACCTCGGCACGCATGGTCCCTTAGACCTGTTTGCCGTGAGCGCGAGTACCATCGCGGGTACGGTGCTGCGCAATCCACGGATGGCGACGTGCGCGCGCCTCACCACCGGCTATCCGTCGTTGTTTTGAAGACCACCCACGGGCACTGGAATGAAGCAGAATCGCGTTGACTCACTCGACACCGCATTTGCACCTGGCTTCGGCGCGCGCGCGGAGGGTGCAACGCCGGTGCGCGTCGAGCACCCGACTCCACCCGCAGGCGCAGCGCCGGTGCCGAAGCACCGATCGTGGCTCCGCCTCAGCGTAAGCATCGTGCGCGACGCCGCGATTGCCGTCGCGCTCATGGCGATGGTGCCCATCGCGTTCGTGAGCCTCCGCGGCGACTACATCTGGCGCAATGGCGACGTCTACGGAGACGTTCGCGCGAGGATCGCACGGGTGGAAGGCATGCGTCCGTTCACGATCCCCACCGACGCGTCCATCACGCCGATGCAGGCGGGACTCGCGTTCGCCGCGATGCAGGTACCGCCGAGGCAGGCGATCGGATTCGAGCTTCGTGAACCCGCCACTCGGCCTGCGGCGAGCTGGCGCGAAGCCGCGGTGGAGCCGGGCATGTTCGCCAACAATTTCAGCAACCTCGATCACCTCCCAAACAGCGGGTCAATCCTCGAGGTGGTCGCGAGAGGCATCACGCCGGCGGAGGCGAAGTTCCTCCGCATCCTCGCCACCGCGCCGATCTGGCGCGAGTTCGATCTTGTCTCGCGTGCGCCCGCAGTGGATCTCGTCGGCGGCCGCTATCTGCTTCCCTTCCCGACGACAGCGGCCATCTACGACATGCCGATGACTCGGTTCAACCAGACGAAGGAGTTGGCACACGCTGCCGTGTCTCGCGCTGCGCATCACATGTCCATCGGGCAGCGCGATTCGGCGGAGGCCGTTCTCCGCTCCATCGTCTCATTCGGCTTCGCCCTCGTGGACAACGGGACGACCTCGCTCGACGAGCTGATTGGCAACGTCATCATCGGCGTCGGTCGCGACGGACTCAGGCGCTTCTACAACCTCACGAGCGATCCGCGCATCACCTCGAGTGCGCTCGCACCGCTCGCACCGATGAAGAAGTCCGACGGCGGCCCGCGCGGGCCACGTCTCTCGCTCGACGAGATGCGCGCCAAGCACATCGCCAACGCTGGAGACAAATCGCTGCCTCCCGGCGTCCGCTACTTGGCGCTCACGCAATTGTCGGCGTCAACATGCACCAACGTCCCCGAGTTGCTCTTTGGACGCCGACAAGACGTGAGCGACGCCATCGCCAACGCACGCCGCGACCTCGCGCGCTATCCGTCCGAGCGGGCCGTCGTGGACTTGATCAGTCGCCTTCCCGAGTCGCGCAGCAGCGGCGGGACGGGAGTCGCGCGGTTTGCCGCGAGTGCGGGCACGGTCGCCGGCACGGTGCTCCGCAATCCCAGCCTCGGCTTCTGCTCGCGACTCATCGGCGGCAACTGGGAATGAGCGACACGCTCGACTGGCCATTCTTCTCCGATTCCCACCGCACGTTCGCACGCGAGCTGCGGACATGGGCGCAGAGCGAACTCACGTCATCGCACGCGAGCGCCGACGCCGACGCCGACGCCGAGTGCCGCGCACTGGTCTCGCAGCTCGGCGCCGCGGGATGGCTGCGCTACGCCGTGCCCGCCGAGTACGGCGGCATCCACGACCGGCTCGACGTCCGCTCGCTCTGCATCGCGCGCGAAACGTTGTCGCGCATCTCCGGACTCGCCGACTTCGCCTTCGCCATGCAGGGACTCGGCGCCGGCCCCATTTCGCTCTACGGATCGCCGGAGCTCAAGGCGCAGTATCTGCCCCGCGTTGCGAGTGGCGACGCCATTGCCGCATTCGCCATCTCCGAGGCGGACGCCGGCTCCGACGTCCTCGCCATGCGCACCACCGCACGCAGGGATGGCGACGAGTACGTCATCGACGGCGAGAAGACGTGGATCTCCAACGGTGGCATCGCGGACCAGTACGTCGTGTTCTGCCGCCTCGGCGACGCCGATCGCCAGTTCATCGCGCTCGTGGTGGAGCCGAGCGATCATGGATTCACCATCGGTGATCGCATCAGCACCATCGCCCCGCATCCGCTCGCGAGC
>JANOIJ010000357.1:0-34121 GCA_031407575.1 Gemmatimonadaceae bacterium
ACCGGCGCCGACGCACCAACCGTGAGCGCCACCAGCGCCAGCGTGGAGATGAGCACGGCAGACTGCCGGCGGCTCGGACCCAGACGGCGCAGCTCGGGATCGAGAATGGCCAGCATGCGTCCCTCGAACTCCTTGCGACGCGCCATGGCGAGCGCCACGGACGGCGTCGCATCGCGTCGCACCGACGTCACGATGTCCAGCAGGTGCTCGGCGTAATCCGTCGCGCGGGTGCCGCACGACAGCGCGAGGTCGTCGCACGCGCGCTCGCTCTCGTTGCGGAGCTGCTTCGCGGCGGTCCACACCAGCGGATGGAACCAATAGACGGCGCACACCAGCCGGCCAAGCGTGTGACCCAGCAGGTCGTGCCGGCGGACGTGTGCGAGCTCGTGCAGCAGCACCGCACGACGACGGTCCAGCGACCAACTGTCGCTCTCGGCCGGCAATACGATGGTGGGCGTCGTCAAGCCGCAGGCAAACGGCATCTTCGCCTCCTCGCTCCGCAGCAGGCGCGGCACGTCGTCGAGGCCCATGCGGTCCGCGACTTCCCACAACGGCGTGCGCCAATCCTCCGTGTCGAGCGGACGCGCCTGCTTCACGATACGCCGCACCGCGAACGATGCCCACAGCAGCGACACACCGATCGCCGCGACGACCAGCAGCCACACCGAAACGACCATCGAGACGCCACTCATGTTCGCCAGCGGCGCGAGCAGCCGGGTGACGCTGCCGACAGGCGCCGGATCCCGGGTGGGCGGGACGATTGCACTGGCGCTTCTGTCAGCAGCGACCCCGGATTGCTCCAGGCTCGGCACGGGAGTTGGCACCGGCACCGGATTCGGCACGCCGAGGGCGGTGGTTGTTGCGGACTCGGCGGGGAGGACCTTGAGGCGCAGCGGCGCCCACGCGGTGAGGGCCGGCACGAGCAGCAGCGTACCGAGCGTGACGAGCCACACCAGGTGGCGTGCGCCGGCGGAGGCGCGCTGCATCGCCATCGTGACGCCGATAGCGGTGATGAGGATGATCGTCGCCTTGGCGAGCAGCATCAACAGCGAGACGTTCCAGCCCGGCAGCGCGCTCAAGCCGTTCAGCAGTGCGTTCGTCATCGGCTATCTCCCACTCTGCCGAGCGCGGCGAATGGTGTCGCGCAGCCGTTCGACCTCTTCGTCCTGCATGTCGACGTCGGACATGCGGAGCAGCGCAGTCACCGCTTGTTCTGGCGAGCCGGCGAAGTATGTCCGCACGACGTGTGCGAGCACTTCATCGCTGGCTTTCGCGGTGTCCTGCGTCGGGTAGTAGACATAGCGCGGCCCGTCTTCCTTATAGCGGATGAGGTCCTTCTCGCCGAGGATGCGCAGGACGGACCGCACCGCAGAGTAGGTCGGAGGGTCGGGCAGCTCCGCCATGATCTCGGCGACCGTCGCCTCGGCGCGCCGGTGGAGAATGTCCATCACCTGTCGCTCGCGACGGGAGAGGGTGGACGTTTCGGGCTTGTCGGTCATGGTCATGGGAGGCGGCGTTGAGTCTTGCTGAAAAATCAACTGTGTTGATATTTCAACAACCGAGGCTGAATGTCAAGAGGGAGGTTTTCCGCGTTGTCGTCCTGAGCGAACGGGTTGTCGTCCCGAGCAAGTCGAGGGACCTGCTTTCTTGCAGGCGCCAACCGGTCCGGACGACAGCAAGCCCAGACGGCGAACGCTGAGAAGGCAGGTACTGCGCACGCAGACGTCGCTGGACCGCGTCTCTCGCCGTTCCAGCGTGTTCAGCGTGCGTCGTGTCAGCGTTCCCAGCGTTCGCGGTCTGGGTTCAGGAGAGTCCGGGGTCAGAGTCCGGGGTCAGAGTCCGGGGTCAGAGTCCGGGGTCAGAGTCCGGGGTCAGAGTCCGGGGTCAGAGTCGGGGTCAGAGGTGACCTTCGCGGTCATGCAGGCGGGGCGATACTTTCGCGACGCGAGCTTCCATGCGAGGGCTCGAGTGCGCACGAACCGCAGCACAACAACAACGGAGTTGGTCTCGTGAACGAACCGGAATCTGTCGCCGAGAAGAATCCATTGGCCGCGCTGGCCAGCGCATTTCACGCGGGCGATGCGGCGGGTTTGGATGCGCTGCTCTCGCGTCATCCGGAGTTTACGCCGATGCTCAACCGGCCGGCCCCGGGCGGTGCATTCGGCGCGAAGCCGCTCTCGTTTGCCGTCGAGCGTCGCGACATCGCGATGATCGACGTCATGCTGAAGCACGGCGCGGACATCAATGGTCGCAGCGACTGGTGGGCCGGCAGCTTCGGCGTGCTGGACACCTGCGCGCCGGACTTCGCACCACCGCTCATCGAGCGCGGCGCCACGGTGGACGCGCACGCTGCCGCGCGACTCGGCCATGTCGATACGTTGACGACGTTGATCACGGGCGACCCGAACCTCGTGCACGCGCGCGGCGGCGACGGCCAGACGCCGCTGCACTTCGCCAGCACGGTGGAGATCGCGCGCTTTTTGCTCGACCACGGCGCCAACATCGATGCGCTGGACGTCGATCACGAGTCCACGCCGGCACAGTGGATGGTGTCGGACAGACAGGACGTCGCGCGCTTTCTCGTGACGCGCGGTTGTCGCACCGACATCCTCATGGCCGCGGCACTCGGCGCAGCTGATCTGGTGCGCCGTCATCTCGACGACGATCCCAAGTCGATTCACACGCGCGTGAGCGCCAAGTATTTCCCGATGCGAGACTCACGGGCCGGTGGCTCGATCTACATCTGGACGCTCGGCGGCAATGCGACGCCGCATGTCGCCGCCAAAAAGTTCGGTCACGACGACATCTACGCGCTGCTGGTCGAGCGCAGCCCGGACGACCTCAAGCTCGCGCAGGCCGTGGAGGTGGGCGACGTCGCGCTGTTCGACACGCTCGCGGTGAAGCATCCCGGACTGGTACAGTCGCTCAGGAAGGCCGAACCGGCCAAGCTCGTCGAGGCTGCGGAGCGTCGTAACATCGCGGCAGTGCGCCTCCTGCTCGGCGCCGGTTGGCCGCTGGACGCGCGCGGCGCACATCGCGCCACCGCGTTGCACCACGCCGCCTGGCTGGGCGACGCGGATATCGTCCGGGAGTTGCTGGCCGCTGGGGCACCAGTGGACATCCGAGGAGACGAGTTCGACATGACACCGCTCGGCTGGGCGGAGCACGGCGCGGTGAACAGCCCGCGATGCAAGGAAGGCGACTATTCAGGTGTCGTCGATGCGCTGCGAACCGCCGGTGCGAGCGAGTAACCACGAGCAACCCACTCTCTCGCATCTCGCACGGCTGTGTTGCAGGTTTGCCTCATGCGCAATCTCACCGCGTTGCTACTCGCCGCAGCACTCGCATCGCCCGCCGCAACAGCCGGCGCACAATCGAATGGATTCGCCCCCGACCGGCTGGCTCGCATCGACCGGTTCCTTCAGCAGTACGTCGACTCCAATCGCATCGGCGGCGCGGTGGGCCTCGTGTTGCGCGACGGCAAGGTCGCCTACGAAAAGGCGGTGGGCTGGACCGACAAGGATGCGGGGCGTCGCATGGCGCCCAATACGATCTTCCGCATCGCGTCGCAGTCCAAGGCACTCACGAGCGTCGCCATCCTCATGCTCGTGGAGGAAGGCAAGATCGCGCTCGGCGATCCCGTGAGCCGGTTCATTCCCGCATACGCGCGCACGACCGTCGCGTCGCGCGCGGACACGGGCCGCACGACTGTGCCCGCTCGACGCCAGATCACCATCAAGGACCTCATCACGCATACCGCCGGCATCTCCTACGGCACCGACGCGTTCGTCGCGCAACAGTATGCCGCCAAGGGACTCGGCCCCGCGGCCGGTCCCGGTTTTTACACGGCGGACAAGACGGAACCCATCTGCACCACGATGGAGCAACTTGCCACACTGCCGTTCGTGGCACAGCCCGGCGACGCCTGGGTGTACGGCTACAACACCGACATTCTCGGCTGCGTCGTCGAGCGCGCCTCGGGTTTAGCGCTCGACGAGTTTTTCCGCACGCGCATCACCGCGCCCCTCGGCATGAACGACACGTATTTCTACTTGCCGACCTCGAAGCGCGATCGCCTGGCCACGCTGTACGCGACTGACAGTTCGGGCCGCGTGGTTCGCGCGCCCGACGGCGCGCGTGGCCAGGGCCACTATGTGGACGGCCCGCGCGTCAGCTTCGCCGGCGGCGCGGGTCTCGTGTCGACGGCGCAGGACTACGCGCGCTTCCTCCAGATGTTGCTCAATCATGGCGAGATGAATGGCGTGCGGTATCTCTCGCCAAAGATGGTGGACCTCATGACCACGAGTCAGAGCGGCACCCTGTTCAGCAGTCCCGGCCGGGGCTTTGGCCTTGGGTTCGAGACAGTAGAGAAGCTCGGTGCGGACGGGCTCGCGTCCGTTGGCTCGTTCGGGTGGGGCGGTGCGTACGCGAGCAACTACAAGGTCGACCCTGTCGAGAAGCTCGTGATCGTCTTCATGCTCAATCAGATGCCGAATCGATCTGATGTTGCGTCCAAGTTCCCCACCATGGTGTATCAGGCGCTGGTTGGCGCGCGTGCGGGCGCTGATCGCGCGTCGCGCTAGCTTTGTCATCCTGAGCGCAGCGAAGGATCTGCACGTGTTGTTGCGCCCTGGAGAGTAACGCTGAGGACGACACACTCCGGACAGCATGCAGCGGTTCAGGATTCACCTGCTCGGCGCTTTCTCGCTCCTGGGACTCGGGGCAACGCTCGGCTGCGCCGGCAACCACACGACACGTCGCATGATTGCCTATTCGGAGCTCGCTGCGCTCGCCGTCAACCCGGCTGACCACAAGATCCCGTACGGCGAGGAGCTGCAGCAATTCGGTGAGCTTCGCCTGCCGAGCGGCAAGGACACCGTTCCGCTCGTGGTACTGATTCACGGCGGATGCTGGCGCTCGCAGTACGACGCGAAGCACGTCGCCCCCGCTGCCGCAGCGATCGCGAAGCAGGGCATGGCCGTCTGGACGGTGGAATATCGCCGCATCGGCAACACCGGAGGCGGTTGGCCCGGCACCTTCGACGACATCGCCCACGCGGTGGATTACGTCCGTCGGCTCGGCGCGGAGTACCCTCGCATCGACACGACGCGCGTCGTGCTCATGGGGCATTCCGCCGGCGGCCAACTCGCGCTATGGGCCGCGTCGCGCAAGCAGAACGAGATGACTGGACTCTATCGCTCTTCCATCGCGCCACTCAAGGTCGCAGGTGTCGTGAGCCTTGCCGGAATCACCGATCTCGCGGAGTTCGGCGCCGGCGCCGGCGGATGCAACCAGTCTGTCGCGCCGCTGCTCGGCGGCACGGTGCAGCAGCAGCCGCTGCGCTACAAGGCGGTGAGCCCCAGCGATCGGGTTCCCATCGGCGTTCCTGTGCGGCTCGTGCACGGCGAGCTCGATCCCATCGTCCCGTTGGCACAGAGCAAGACCTTTCTCGATCAAATGCGTCGAGGCGGTGATCTGGGACATCTCGACGTCGTGCCGGGCGCTGGTCATTTCGACGTCCTGGCGCCGCACGCGGACGCGTGGAGCACGGTGATGCGTGCCTTGCATGCGCTGGTGGATGCACCGCCACCACCGCGCGTGAACGTGGGCGACTCCGATGCACGTCGCTCGTGATCCCGATTTCGAAGCGCGCGTGCGAGCGAGCTTCGCGAGGCAGGCGTTCATGTCCACGCTGGGTTCGCGTCTCGAGCGCGTGCTCCCCGGCGAGGTCGCCATCGCGCTGCCATTTCGCGCCGACCTCACACAGCAGCACGGCTTCCTGCATGCGGGGGTCGTGACGTCGGTGGTGGACAGCGCGTGCGGTTACGCGGCGCTCTCGCTGATGGAGCCTGGCGCGGCGGTGCTGTCAGTGGAGTTCAAGGTGAACCTGCTGGCGCCGGCGGCGGGGACGTCGTTTCTCGCTGTGGGACGCGTGGTGCGCTCGGGGCGCACGCTCACGGTGTGTGCGGGAGAGCTGCACGCACTGCACGAGGAGCGCGACACGATCGTCGCGCTCCTCCAGGGGACCATGATGGCGGTTCGCGAACGCGGCCTGGCCGACTGAACCGCCCGGCCATGAGTGGGGACTTCATGCGAGCAGGGGACAGAACCGAAGAGCCGCGTCCGTCGGGATCCCAAGCTCACCCATCCGGTTGCGTCACGGGACCGCGGGGCGGCGTGCGCAGATAGACCCTTGGTGCGGTCGCTGATCCACTTGTCGATGTATGGAAACTCCGCCGGGGGCAGACGTCTGGCGAACGCAATTTCCTGCCGTGCGCACGCTGCCTCGATGCGGGTGCGGAGGTCGGGATACAATCGTATTCCAGCACGATTGACGCGGGAGCGACATGCGTGCTGCACGAGCACGATGGCAATGTCTGCTGGGGCACGGTCGTGAACGAACTGGTCGCTGAGGTAGCACGTTCGCGATCTTGGCTTATAGGCGGAGCCGCCCGGGCCTCCTCCTACGACGATGACATCAAATGTCGTGGTCATCTCCGCCTCGGCTCGAAGGTGACATCACACGTCGAGCATGATACCTTCGCGTCGAATCTACGGGACCGAGTGAGCTTGTCGCTGAATCAGACCCCACGTCGCGTCATGGTTGGAACCGACCGCTCGGAGTCGGCCGAACAGGCCGTCCGCTGGGCGGCCGGGTTTGCCGAGCGGTTCGACGCTGAGTTGCACGTAGTGCAGGTCATCATGCCACCAGCCGATGCGGCACGCGAGGTGGCCGGACCGGATCTGGCGTCGCTCACCGGCGATCTGACGGCACACGCGCGGTCGATCGCGGGGAGTCGGGCGCGCGGAAAGGTGGTCGTCGACGACGATCCCGCGATGGCGATCCTGCGAGCCGCGAAGGAAGATGCGATGGACGTGCTCATCGTCGGAAACGCGGGCATGGCCGGCAGACGGCAGTTTCTCCTCGGGAACGTGCCGAACCGCATCAGCCACAACGCGCGATGCACCGTCATCATCGTCAACACGGGAGCGGCCGACGGCAAGGGTGCGACGCGGCCCTCCTGGAACGGCGCTGCGGAGGCGAATGGTGCGCACGCTAGGCCGTTCGTGCGCGGCGCGACGATCGCGGCGGTGCTCGCCAAGCACGGTGTGCGCGAGTTGTTCGACCGCCCGGACGGCGACGGCACAACGGAGGGAGGCCGCCGGCGACAGGCGAAGCGGCTTCGCGCGGCGCTCGAGGAGCTCGGACCCACCTTCGCCAAGCTCGGGCAGATTCTCTCGACGCGGCCGGACCTCCTGCCACCGGAGTTCATCGACGAGCTCTCGCAACTCCGCGATCACGTGGCACCGCTCTCCGAGGCGGACGTCGTTCGCGTCCTGGAGCAGGACCTGGGCGTCCCGTGGGAGGACGTGTTCGAAACGATCGACCCGTCGCCGTTGGCCGCAGGAACCATTGGCCAGGTGCACCGTGCCGCGCTCGCGACCGGCGACCGCGTGGTGATCAAGGTCCAGCGTCCGGAAGCCCGAACGCTCATCAGCCAGGATCTCGCGCTTCTGAAGCTTGGAACGGAAGCCATCGGTTCGAGCGCCGCCGTGAAACGCCGGATCGATCTCTCCGCCGTCTTCGAGCATCTGTCGACGTCGCTGCAGCAGGAGCTTGATTTCAATCGCGAGGCAGCGAACGCCGAGCGTTTGCGTGCCGCGCTCGCGAGCTTCCCGCGACTTGCTGTGCCGACGATCCGTCCGGGCTATTCAACGTCGCGGCTGCTCGTGATGCAGGACGTGGCCGGCGGCTCGATCTCGGACGTCCCAGCGCATCTGCGACAAGAGACGGCGCGGCAGTTTCTCGAGTCGTTCTACAAGCAGATTCTCATTGACGGATTCTTCCACGCCGATCCGCATCCCGGCAACCTGATGTGGCAGCCGGCAGAGGAGCGGTTGTACTTCCTCGACCTGGGGATGGTCGGCGAGGTCGGCGCCGAGACGCGCGAGCTGCTTGTCTTGTTGTTGATGGCGTTCTGGCAGGAGGACGCGGCGCTGCTCACCGACGCCATCCTCGCGATCGCGCGCTCGACCGATCGCAGCGATCTCGATGTCCCTGCCTTCTCCACGGATCTCCAACACCTCATGAGCCGTGTGCGCGGCTCAGCGATCAAGGACATCCAGCTTGGGCTCGTGCTTCAGGAGATGCTCGACGTGGCGTTCCGGCACGGCGTTCCCATACCGGCGTCGCTCGCGCTCACCATGAAGGCGCTCGCGCAAATGCAGTCGGTGGCCGCGCAGCTGGATCCGAACGTCGATCCATTTGAGGCAGCGGGACGATTCATCAACCGATCGACGATGCGGCACGTG
This sequence comes from Gemmatimonadaceae bacterium, assembly GCA_031407575.1. GTDB lineage: Bacteria > Gemmatimonadota > Gemmatimonadetes > Gemmatimonadales > Gemmatimonadaceae > AG11. Next base: position 8,314 of record JANOIJ010000357.1, read on the forward strand.
CTCGGGAAGACCGATCCGAAGATGTTGCTCTACGAGGCTCGCAAGCTGAAGTTCAGGGCGATGGGGCTCCTCGAGGCGCTCGAACGACTGGTCGGAGCGCGACCTGGCGAGAAGCTCGAGGTGAACTTTCGAGGGACGTCGCTCGAGGACGCGATCTGGCGCGCCGGGCGCCAGCTCGCGCTCGGGGTCGTGGGTGGGTTCGCGCTGCTCGCCAGTGCGATCAGTTCCGCGTCGCGCGGTCAGACGGACCGCTGGTCCATTGCGTTCGGAACAGCGGGCTTCGTCTCGATCGCCATTCTCGTCGCGAGTTTCGCGCGCGGACGGTCTCCGCAAGGGAGAGGAAATTGACGCGGGTCATCGTCATCGGCGGCGGGGTGGGCGGGCTCACCGCCGCGCACGAGCTCGCGGAGCGCGGGTTCGACGTTCACGTCCACGAGGCCCGCACCGACTGGGGCGGCAAGGCCAGGTCGCAGGCGGTGGTCGGCACGGGCACGGACGGCCGACGCGACCTGCCGGGTGAACATGGCTTCCGTTTCTATGCGCCATTCTACAAGCACGTGATCGACACGATGGCGCGGATTCGGTTGCCATCCGGCGAGGCTGTCGCGGACCAACTGCGTCAATGTCCCGAGGCGGCGGTGGCGACGGTCAACCGCGGCACAATCGGTCGCTTCAGGCGCCACGGCGCCCTCCGGCCCACCGATATAATCGAGTCGCTCAACACGTTGTTCCGCGACATGGGATTCGACGGTCCCGACCTGGCGCTGTTCGGCATGCAGATCTTTCGCTTCCTCGCTTCGAGTGACGAACGGCGACTCGGCGAGTACGAGAAAATATCGTGGTGGACCTATATGGGTGGCGACGGCTACTCGGTCAAGTGCCAGCAGCAGCTCATGGACGTTCCGCGCATGCTCGTCGCGATGGACTCGACGCGTGGGAACGCGTGCACGAACGGCGTGATCTCGATGCAGCTGCTGCTCGGTATGGCGGTGAGCAGCGAATCGACCGACCGAACGATGGGCGGCCCCACGACGCAGATGTGGATCGACCCGTGGACCGATCTACTCCGGTCACTCGGCGTCACACTCCATGTGGGCGACGCGTGCGTCGCGCTCGAAGTCGAGAATGGGCGCATCGCGCGCGCGCGATTCGCGAGCGGCGCCACTGCTGGAGAGCCGGGCGATCAATTCGTGCTGGCGGTACCCATCGAGGCGGCGCAGCAACTGATGAACGACGAGCTGTCGGCGTTGGATCCGCAATGCGCGCGGCTGCGCGCGGTGAATATTGACGCCCTGGTGAGCTGGATGGTGGGCATGCAGTTTTTTCTCTACGAGGACGTGCCCATCGCCAAGGGACACCTGTTGTTCCCCGACGCGCCGTGGGCGATCACCGCGATCTCACAGCCGCAATTCTGGCGCGACACGATTGGACCGTTCAGTCGAAACTTCGGCGACGGCGACGTGAGCGGACTCCTCTCGGTGGATATCTCCGAGTGGAACGAGCCTGGCACGTTCGTCACGAAGAAGGCCGTCGATTGCACGAGGGAAGAGATCAAGGAAGAGGTGTGGCAGCAGCTCAAGGCCGGCATCAATGGCTCGAAGCCCGAGGAGCAAATCCTCACCGATCGCCTGGTGCATTCATGGCACCTCGACGCCGACCTCGACTACTCGGCAGGCCTTCCGGCTGTAAACCGGTCGGGGCTTCTGATCCATCCGCCGGGCTCGTGGGCGAGTCGCCCTGAGGCGGTGAGCGCGGTACCGAACCTGTCGTTCGCGGCCGACTATGTACGGACGCACACCGACCTGGCGTCGATGGAGGCCGCCTCCGAGGCGGGACGTCGCGCCACGAACGTGATTCTCGAACGCGAACAGTCGCTGGCGCGGCGCGCCGACGTGTGGCCGCTCGTCGAGCCTCCGATATTCGCGCCATGGCGGCAGATGGACGCCGAGTTGTATCGCGCGGGGCGGCCGCACCTGTTCGAGATCGCCGGGATCAAGCAGGCCTTCCAGGCCGCTGACCTCTTCCGCCGCTTCTCGGCGTTCGCGGGGGTTGGGCAACTCGACTTCCTGCTCGCGCAATTCAAGATCGCGAGCGCGTTCACCGGAGCGCTGACGAGGTTCATCGTCGGTCGGTGATCTTAGAGCCGTCGTTTCAGACTCGTTAACGAGTTCCGTCGTCGCGTTAGCGCCGAAGTGCGTAGAGTCCGTGGAAACCCGGCACGGCTGGCCCCCACCGACGCCTCCCGACGCTGGGCGGCGTTGCTCCAGCAGAGGCCGCACGCGCCAGTGAACCCTGTTCAGCTAGTGTGCGGCGAGCTTGTCCTGCCACAGCGACGGATAGCGCTGCTTCAGGTCCGCGATCTTCGGTGCGTCGTTGTACAGGATGTACGGCTGGTTGGGATGGAGCGTCGCGTAATCCTGGTGGTACTTCTCAGCCGTGTAAAACGTGCCGAGCGGGGCGATCTGCGTCACGATCGAGCCATTGTACGTCTTCTTCTTCTCCAGCTCGGCGACAAATTCCCTCGCGGCAGTCTTCTGCGCATCGTTCGTGTAATAGAGCGCCGAGCGGTACTGCGTGCCGCGGTCGGGCCCCTGGCGATTGAGCTGCGTGGGATCGTGCGCCACGATGAAGAACACCTCGTACAGCTTCGCCAGCGACACTTTCGCCGGATCGTACACCACGCGCACCACCTCCGCGTGGCCGGTCCGTCCCGAGCTCACCTGCTCGTAGTTCGGGTTCTTCTCCGTGCCGCCGGCATAGCCCGACGTCGCCGTGACGACGCCGATGACGTGCTGGAAGACAGCCTGGACACCCCAGAAACAGCCGCCGCCGAACACGACCGTGTCCAAGGGCGCGGCAACAGGAACTACCGGTGACGCGGAGGCGGGCGCAGCAGCAAGGGAGAGCAGCGCGACGGCGCGGATGGCTGTGGTCAGCATGGTCAGGGGGCGTGAGGGTTGGCGTTGTCACGCCGAGCGAGCGAAGCGAGTCGAGGGGCCTGCACCTCACAACCAAGCGGACAGTGCAGATCCCTCGACTTCGCTCGGGATGACAGCCCGAATGCGGCCGTTTCAGGATGGACATTATCTATACTCTCTTCGCGGTGGTTTGGTTCTCTGCAACTGTAGGTGCAGATCCTTCGCATGAGCTCAGGATGACAGCAGAGGGTCTTGCGCCTCGCAGCGCCGCGCAACAACTTTGTTGCGTAGACTAATCCGAGGCGAGATGGCCAGGCGACCAGCACCCGCACTGCACGACCCGCAGGATCTCCTCCGCGGCGCGACGTATTTCCTCGTCCGCAGTGCGTTCAGCTCCGACGCCGCAATCGCTGAATATGCCGGGGTGGACCGCAGCCGCATCACCCGGTTCAAGCAGGGCGACAGCCTCGAACCCCACACCGATGCACTGCTTGATTCCGTCGGCGTCACGGTGAGCCAGTTGCGCGGCTTCCTCGACGACGCCGTGATCCCCGAGTGGCTCCGCGGATCCAACGCGCACCTCGCGTTCCGCGCGCCCCTCGACGTCCTCAAGCGTGGCCGGCTGTCCGAAGTCATCGCGGCAATCGAATCGGAGAAGGCCGGCGCGTACGCGTGATCCTGTTTCGCGTCTTTCCGTACGATCCGTCGGCACTCGCAGGACAACCGTTCGCGCCTGACCACGTTCCACGAAAACAGGGCAGCGGGCGCTTCGACCTCCGGCAGGGCGCAGTCTGGTACCTCGCCGAATCGCCCGAGCACGCAGTGGCAGAAGTGCTCCAGGGATTCCGCGGACGCGCCTTCCACGCCGGCATGCTGCGCCGCTTCGGACACGCGCTCTCGCTCTGCTCCGTGACGCTGCCGGACGATGTCGCAGCGAGCATCGTGAACCTGGACGACCCCGCCCAACTCCTGCAGCGCGGCATTGCGCCGAGCACGCTGGCGAGCGAGGAACGCGTACGCACACAAGCCGTATCGGCGCAGCTCTATGAAGAAGGATGCACCGGGATGCGCTGGTGGTCTCGGCTGAGCGGCGACTGGCACTCCGTCGTTGTCTTCATGGCGCGTGTGTCGCCCGACCGCATGATCATTGGTGAACCGGCCACGCTGTCGCCCGAGCATCCTGCCGTTCGCGGCGCGTGTCGAGCGCTCGGTATCTCGCTCGGGAGCTGACGTCGTCAGCGATTCCGGAAGATGTAGCGCGTCCACACGAGGATCGCGCCGCACTTTCGATCGCCACCTTTCTCGACGAACACCGCGGGCACGGTGAGCGGCCTCGTGTACACCTCCAGCCCCACCACTTCGCTGGGCGCGAGGTCGAACAGGTTGCCGTACGCGGCTTCCACGCCGTCCAGCCAGACCGTGGGGACGCACGTTCCACCGCGCCCGTCCGGGACGAACGCGGCGAGTGACGCGTCGCGGTGCACGACGGTGAGAGACGGTACGTCGCGCAGCACGTTCAGCAGGGACGTGTGTCTCCAGATGGCGCTCGAGTCGGCGACGTATCCCAGCCCCAACCTGCGCCGCGTGTCGAACTCCGCGGCGAGCACTCGGCTGATGGTCGTAGCGGTGGCGCGCATGCCCGGCAGCAGCGGCACACGGCTCAGCGCCACAGTGACCATCGCCGTGTCACCGGCCACGACGTCCACCGCCAGACGGGCAGCCCGCATGCCGAGATAGCGGATTTCAACTCGGCGCGTGCCCACCGGCACCTCGCGCAGCGTAAACCGGCCGGAATCGTCGGAGCGCACTTCGCGGCTATCGGCCGTGAACACCCGCGCGTGCGCAAAGGGATTTCCCGCGGCGTCGGACAGCTGTCCCACAATGGTCCCGCGGTTGACGCTGCCGAGCGACGCCGAGGGCCCGACGCGCAGGTCATTGCGGCGAACGCGCGGATCCAGCACGACGTCGATGCTGTCGCTCGACGCGGAGTCCGTCGCCGCACTGATGCGGATGCCGAGTCCCTTCACCGGCACGCCGCACACCGCGTAGGTGCCGCTCTCGTCGGTACGCGCCTCGAGGCCCCAGCGAGCGATGTTGATCGGAGCGGGTTGCCGCGACGGCTCAACGCGGGCCGCTATCACTGGACTGAATTCGACCACATCCTTCCGCGGCGTCGCCTTCCGTCGCGCGTTGCTGTACGCTTCCATGTCCTTCGCCGCGAGGTCGGACCGGCGAGTAACGATGCTCCTGGTCGAGTCGTACCATGTCACGCCGATGCGGGCGTTCGGAACGGGACGATTCGTGAGCGCGTCGCGCACGGTGCCGTAGACGAACCCGCTGTCCGCGGGGACGGGTATGCTTTCGCCGCAGGCCTGTCGCCACAGTGTCGTGAACGACGGCACGGCGACGCGCAGTTCGGTCGCGGCGTCCGCAATGACGACGCGGGTGGACAGGCCGGAGAAGCCGAGCGTGTCCAGCGTCGCGTGGTGCACCGTGATCTGGTAGGTCCCGGGCCGCACGCGATCGAAGGCGAAATGGCCGAGCGAGTCGGAAATGCCGCTCCACTCACTGCCGCGCAGCGCGACGAATGCGCCGGCGAGCGGCGTTCCGCGCAGGCTGTCGAACGCGACGCCGCGCACGCGCGCGATGGTCGCGTCGCCTTGCGCGCGTGCGGTGGGTCCGCCAGCCAGCAGGCCGGCCAGTACTACGGTGAGAGCTCGACGCATCGTGCGCGGCCGCAGGCTCCGCGTGGGGTGGGTGCCCCATTGTATACACTCCTCCCCTGAGCGCAAGGAGACCTGGACTGGCGACTGGGAACTGGTGACTGGGGACTGACCGTACCGTCAGTCACCAGTCGCCAGTCGTCAGTCGTCAGTTTCATTCGTCTGGTCCTCTGCGTACCTCCGCTCCTCTGCGACCTCTGCGGTAAACGAATGCCGTAGGACGACGACGAACGAAGGGAACAAGCAGGTCCCTCCCTTCGACTTCGCTCAGGGCAGGCTGCGCTGCGCGCTCCTGTCGGGACGACAACAAACGGTCACCGGAAGAGGTGCGGCACAAACCGCGACGTATTCCCCGTCACCCAGCCATCAGATTCGCGCACGCCCATGCCGCCCGCTTCCTGACCAATGATCCAGCTCCCGATCACCGGACGCTTGCCGTCGAACTCGGGGATCGGCGCGAGTTGCTGAAAGACGTACCCCTCCGCGCCGTACTCGCCCGTGGACTCCACGTGCTCCTTCATCGTATGCACGGTGACGTTGGCGCCCTCGCGCGAGAGCAGCGGCTTCTTCACATACTCGAACATCCCGTGCGGCTCGTCGAAGTACGACGGCAGCAGGTTGCCGTGACCCGGAAACATCTCCCAGAGGATGGGGAGGATCCCCTTGTTGGACAGCACCATCTTCCACGCGGGCTCGACGATCGTCGTCTTTGCGACGTACATGTGGTCACCGAACGGCTCGTGGAGGATCCACTCCCACGGGTAGAGCTTGAACAGCGTGTCGATGCGCACGTCCTCGCGGTCGCACAGCTCACGCGCCTCCGGGTCCCACCCGATGTCCTCCATCGCCAGCAGGTTCACGCGCAGGCCTGCCTGCGCCGCCGTCTCGGCGAGGTACGCCGCGGTCATGCCGTCCTCGAGATCGTCGAGGGACGCGAAGTGCACGAGCGGGCCGAGTGGCCCGTTGGCCGTCAGGTTGTCCTGGAAACTGCGCCAGCACGCCACGAGCCGTTCATGCACCGAGTTGAACTGGTCCGCGCCGGGATGCAGTGCCTGGAGCCAGTCCCACTGAATCACCGCGACCTCGAGCAGCGACGTCGGCGTGTCGGCGTTGTACTCGAGCATCTTCGGCGGCGCCGAGCCGTCGTACGCCAGGTCGAACCGGCCGTACACGCTGGGCGGCTCGGCTTCCCAGCTCTGCGTAATGAGCGGGACGGCCTGCGCTGGAATCTTCAACTCGGCGTAGCGCTTTTCGTCGATGACGTGCTGCACCGCTTCGAGGTAGCGCTCGTGCAGCTCGTTGGTCGCGCGCTCGATCGCGTCGACCTCCGCGGTGGTGAAGCGATAGTAGGCGTCTTCCGACCAGTACGGCGTCTGGCCCGTGTGCCACTTGAGGCCCCGCGCCTCGACGACGGACTGCCAGTCGGGGCGCGGTGTGCTCACGATGCGTTCCATGTCAGCTGCCGCCGAACCCGCGCGAGCTGCCGATGCCGCCAAAGCCGCCGCGCACGACGGTCGAACGCCCGGAGGTGGCGCGATACTGCGACGAATACGTGGACGCCGGCAACGCGTTCACGCGCCCACCGCGTCCGACGTAGCCATTGTACCCGTTGCGATAGAACATGAACGGCATGGCGTACACGTGGTGATACCACATGCCGTTGTGGTAATAGCCGCGTTGGGTGACCGCCCGCTGGCACGCCGCCTCGTTGTAGACCTGCGGCAAGCAGGGATCGACGCCGGAAATCGTCTGCGGACCGCCACCGCAGCCGACGGCTGCAGCAAGTGCCGGAACGAGCGTGAGCGGCACGGCGGACGAACGCTTGCGGTGTGTCATATGACGAAGCGCACCTTGGCGCGCGATGAAGAGCAGGTCCCTCGGTCGCGCGTCGCGCTCCCGTCGGGACGACAAGACTGCTGCATTCTATCCGGTGATCTACGCATCTGCTGCCCCGTTTGTTACGTCTGTCGCCTGAGTGTGGCCTCGATGAGCCCGTATGGCTCGGACGTCGGCACGAAGATCTCGTTCGGGTTGTCGAGCCCGAACGGCACGAGATCGGCCAGCAGGTAGTGCTTGTTCGGCATCGTGATGCTGATCTCGTCGACGTCCCCGCATTGCTCCAGGACCGCTGCACCCATCGCATGCAGCGTGTGCTGCACCGACTTGCTGTCGTGACGTGCAAAGGTGTCGAGCATCGCGCCGCGCACCGCTTGGAATCCCGCGCCGAACGCCGACGCTCCATCGTGGTAGCGCCATCGCGTGGAGATCGACGTCGCCAGGATGCGGTCGTCCGTCTCGCGGAGGGTGGTGTACCGGTCGCGCGGATAGCCGGCGAATCCCGAGCTCGCCGACTTGAGGATCAGGAGGCTGTCGATGCCGGCGACGACCTCCGCCACGCCCCCACGCGCGAGTACGATGCGCGCGACACGCAGCTCGTTGCCCGCCCGCTCGAACGCATGATCGTGCGCCGCATCGCCCGCGACGAGGCGGCGCCATCCGCTCTCCGCGATGGTGACGCGCGCCGCCGACGCGACAGCACTCGCACCCAGGAAGTGCGTCGCAAGCGCGAGCGCGAACTCCTCGGGCTCACCGATCACCAGCTCGCGTGCCATGGCGTACACGGTGTTCTTCATCGTGTCCGTTGGCAGCACGGCGCTGTTGTCGCCCGCGGTGTGCGCGGCGGTGAACTCGCCCTCGAGCGCGACGTCCACGGCGAGCTCCCGAATCACGTGGCGCGATCCGCTCCGCTCCACCTTGAGCACGCGCACCGCCGACTTGCCGTAGCTGTTGCTCGCGAGAATGGAGGTCATGGCGTCAACTGCCGCGATACGTGGCGTAGCCGAATGGACTGAGCAGCAGCGGCACGTGATAGTGCTGCCCCGCTCCGGCGATGGTGAAGCTGACGCAGATCTCCGCATAGAAGCTCTCTCGGCGGCTCGAGGCGAAATACCCGGCGACGTCGAAGCACAGGCGATAGCAGCCGGCAGTCAACTCCACGTCGGCATCCGCGAGCTCCGGTACACGACCGTCCGTGTTGGTCACGCCGCTCGCGAGCACGGTCGCGTCACCGCCGCCGTCCACGCGAGCGAGCGTGACCGGGACGTCCGCCGCCGGTGCGCCGAGCGCGGTGTCGAGCACGTGTGTGCTGATGGTGGTGTGCGTGCTCACGCGTCCTCGTCCAGGACAAGCTTCTCCAGCCGAAGACGCGTGATCTGCCGCTGCTCCTTCGACGCAACGAGCAGTTCGGCCTCCGGCGTGTTGGCCATGCGCTCGCGCAACGCGGAGAGAATCTCGGTGGCGCCGCGTCCAGCCGCGCGGATGATGAAGATGAACCCGAAGCGCTGCTCGTACGCGGCGTTCGCGTCCACGAGCGCAGACCGCACGACGGCATTCGCCGATGCGATCGCCGATTGCTCCGCGGTGGACCAACTCTCCGCCGTCTCCGAGACCACGGCGTTCGGGTCGCGCTCGCCAATGCGCGGATGGTGCGAGAACGCCTCGAGCCAATCGTCTCGCTCGAGCGTGTCGGCCACCGTGGTCGCCCTCGCGAGCAGTGCGCTGCGCGAACCAAAGGGCCGCAACGCGAGCATGCCGGCCACCCACGACGACGATCCGCAGCATGCCGCGAGCTTGAACGCGGCCTCTGCGGAAGGCATCTCGTCCAGCTGAGCGATGGAGAGGGTCATTGCGAAGCCGGCATGCGCCGGCCAAGCAACCGCAGTCGTGCGACGCCGCCGTCCGGATAGATGTTGAGCCGCACGTGCGTGGCGGGCGCCACCGGGGCGGCGGCGAACCGGTGGCGCGCATGCGGCTGCAACACAGTTTGCGGCACGATCTGCGTCCAGGGCAGCGCGTCATCTACCAGCGACGCCGCAGTGGCGCCCGGAAAGTGTCCGCACTCGAGCATGCACGTGCCTGGGGCATTGCCCTTGTAGTGATCCGTATCCAGCTCCACCGTCTCCACCGCACCGGCGACCGCCAGCTGGATGATCGTCCAGTCGTGCCCGGACCCGCGGCGGCGACGCGTCTCCCACCCATTGCCCATGTGCGTGGAGCGGCCCGGCATCAGCAGGTTCTGCCGATGCCCGAAGAACATGTCGCTGCACACGACGCTGTACCCGCCATTCTCGATCGCCGCCAGGTCGATCACGACATCGCTGTCGGGCAGCATCGCGCGCACGTCGCCGTGCACGCGCAATCGCGCCACACCACCATCGGGAAAAATGTTGAGCAGGAGATGCGTTGCGCGCTGATCGTCGCTGATAGCGAATGTGTTCTTCGTGTCGCCCGAGAGCTGCGACGACGGCAGCAGCGGACGCCAGTGCGTCGCCTTGCCTGTCAGCTCCTCGGGCGACGGCGTGCCGTCCATGTCGCACGCCTCGATGCTGGCGCTCTCCGGATAGTTGCCGCGGAAGAAGCTCGTATCGATCACCACCCCGCGCACCACGCCGGGCGTGCCCAGGTGGATGAGAGCCCAGTCGTGACCAGCCGAGCGACGGCGACGCGTCTCCCAGCCATCCATCCACTTGCCGCGTTCGGTGTACTCACCCTCGCGCCACTCGGCGGGGCCGGCCTTGAGGAGACCTTCCTTTGGCGCGAAGAACTCGTCGTTCGCGGCGATGACGGTGCCGCCCAGCGCCTCGGCTGCGAGGTCCACGAGCTCGGTGAAGTCGGTCATGCGCTCGATGATACTCCACCAGCCGCCCCGTCGCGACTCTCGTGCTCGATGCGCCCGTCTCTAAACACCGGAACGCCGCCCACGAACGTCGCGCTCACCAGCCCGGTGAGGGGCTGCGCGCGGTACGGCGTAAGCGGATGCCGGTGATACAGCGTCAGGTCGTCCACCCAGACGTCCGCGTCGGGGTTCCAGATGACGACGTCGGCGTCGTATCCCACGGCCAGGCGTCCCTTGCGTGCGGCGAGACTCGCAAGGGCTGCTGGCCCTGCGGACATTCTCTCTGCGACCAAGGGGAGACTCGCTCCGCGCGCGCGCGCTTCGTGCCACACGGCCGGCAGCCCGAGTTGCAGCGACGCTATGCCGCCCCAGCTGTCGAAGAAGTCGCCGGCCGCCTCCGACTTCATCGCCGGCGGGCATGGCGAATGGTCCGACACGATCATCGAGATCTCGCCATCGAGCACCGCGCGCCACAACTGCTCGCGATTCTCGCGCGAGCGAATGGGCGGCGCGCACTTGAGCGCCGTCGCGCCGTCAGCGATGCCCTCCGCCGCGAATGTCAGGTAGTGCGGACAGGTCTCGCAGGTGATGTCCACGCTGCGCGCGCGTGCCTCGCGCAGGAGGGGCAGCGACTGCGCAGACGAGAGGTGCACGATGTGCACGCGCGTTCCGAACTCCTCGGCCAGGCCGATCATCAGCGCAATCGCGCTCGTCTCGGCGACATCCGGGCGCGACGCGAGATACGTCGCATACTGGCACGGATCGCCTTGTGGCATCGGCGCGATGTGCTCCGGGAGCTCGGCGTGCACGAGGAGCGGCGCGCCCAGCGCGGCGAGAATGGGCATCGCGGCGCGGAGGTCGGCGACGCTGACACACGGAAACTCGTCGACGCCGGAGGGAACGAGGAAGCACTTGAAGAGCCGCACCCCCTCGGCGTGGAGCGCGGTGAGCGCGTCCGAGTTGCCAGGTACGACGCCGCCGATGAGCTCGACATTCACGATGGCACTGGCGCGTGCGGCGTCACGCTTTTCATGCAGCGCGGAGACGGACGTCGTGGCCGGGATGCTGTTGAGCGGCATGTCGAACAGCGTCGTGAGGCCGCCCGCCGCTGCGGCGCGCGTCGCCCAGGCAATGCCTTCCCAGTCGGTGCGGCCCGGCTCGGTGACGTGGACGTGCGGGTCGACTTGTCCGGGCATCACGACGTCATTGCCCGCCTCCACAACCGGCATCTCATCGGGCACTTCATGGAACGCCGAGATGGCGGCGATGGTGCCGTTCCGCAGGTGAAGGCACGCCGGACGCAGCTCGCCGTCGAGAAGAATGCGCGTGCCTCGAATGCCTATTGGCGATACCGCGTGCGGACCCACTGGTAGCATCTCCAGAACGTACGAGTGGCTGTGCCATCAGTCCACTCGGCGAGCTACCTCGTGTCCTTCCTGACGGGTTTGTCACCCTGAGCGAGCGAAGCGAGTCGAGGGGCCTGCACCTCACAACCATGCGGAAGTGCAGATCCCTCGACTTCGCTCGGGATGACAGCCGGTTGTCACCCTGAGCGAGCGAAGCGAGTCGTGGGGCCTGCACCTCCCAACCAGGCGGAAGTGCAGATCCCTCGACTTCGCTCGGGATGACAGCCGGTTGTCTCCCCGAGCGAGCGAAGGGAGTCGAGGGGGCCTGCACCTCACAACCAGGCGGAAAGTGCAGATCCCTCGACTTCGCTCGGGATGACAGCCGCTTGTCACCCCGAGCGAGCGAAGCGAGTCGAGGGGCCTGCACCTCACAACCAGGCGGAAGTGCAGATCCCTCGACTTCGCTCGGGATGACAACCTACTGCGTGTCGCCCCAGAAGCGCTTGAGCAAGTTCGACGCGACCCGCCGCCGGTAGTCGGCTGTCGAGCGCACATCGTCGATCGGGGTGATCTCCGCTTCGAGCACGCTCGCCGCCTCGTCGATCGACGCGCCAGATGCGAGCGCCGCTTCGGTGCGCGGCAGGCGGACGGTCGTGGCCGCGACGCTGCCGAGCGCGATGCGCGGCACCGGTGCGCGCACGGCAGCCATGACGAGTTTGGAGATGGCCTGCGCCGCTCGCGTGCCAACTTTGCGGAACCACTGCTGTCCGTCGACGCGCGGGATCTCGACGGCGACGATCAGCTCATCGGGGCGCAAGACGGATGCGCGATAGCCCGTGTAGAACTCGGCGAAGGGCACGCGCCGCTCGGCGGCCGAGCTCCGCAGCACGAGCACAGCATCCGCGGCGGCGAGCACCGGCAGCGAGTCGCCTGCGGGCGATCCGTTGGCGACGTTGCCGCCAAGTGTGCCGCGATTCTGGATCTGCACGCCGCCGATCTGCGACGCGGCCTGGACGAGCATCGGGAGTCGCTGCTGCACGATCGCCGACTGCAAGATGGACGTGTACGACGTGCCCGCGCCGATGACGAGCGTCTCTCCGTTCAATGAGATGCCCCGTAGCGCCTCGAGGCGCGTGATGTCCATGAAGCGGCGTGCGTCGAGCGTGCCGAAATTGAGTCCGACGTAGATGTCCGTCGCGCCGGCGATGGGCACGAGCGGTTCGTCGCGCAGCATCGCGAGTGCGTCGTCCAGCGTGCGTGGCAGCGCAATGGACAGCGGGGAGATGGCGGTTCTCATCATGCGTTGGGAAGGTGCAGATCCTTCGCATTGGGCAGGTGCAGATCCTTCGCTTCGCTCAGGATGACATCTGAGCGCAGCGAAGGACCTGCTTGTTCCGTTTGCGCCTTCTGAATCGCGCGATAGATCGCCTCATAGCCCGTGCAGCGGCACAGGTTGCCCGCGAGCGCGACGCGTATCTCGTCCAGCGAGGCATCCGGCGGCAGCGTGGACGCGACCATGATCATCCCGGGCGTGCAGATGCCGCACTGCGCGCCGGCTTCGTTCATGAAGTGGTGCTGCAACGCGTCATCGCCGCCGAGTCCCTCGATGGTTCGCACGCGCGCGCCGTCCACCTGCGCGAACGGCACGAGGCACGAGACGACCAGCACGTTGTCCACGAGCACGGTGCATGCGCCGCACTCGCCCTCGCCGCATCCTTCCTTCGTGCCGGTGAGACCACACTCTTCGCGCAGCACGTCGAGCAACCGCTTCATCGGATGTGCTTCGACGTCCACCTCGGCGTCGTTCAACGAGAAGCGCATGCGGCCATGATGAGTTCAGGTGTTGCGGGAATCTCGCGCACGTCGATGGCGAGATGGCGGATGGCGTTGATCACGGCCGGCGCAGGCCCGTCCACTGGCAGCTCGCCCAGTCCTTTCGCGCCGTACGGGCCGTCCTCGTACGGGTTCTCGAGGATGGCGATGTCCATCTCCGGCGTGTCGAGCGTGGTGGGAATCGTGTAGTTCGTGAGCGACGCGTTGGCCATGCCGCCATCGCGCATCACGACCTTCTCCAATAGCGCGAAGCCAAGCCCTTGCGCGGTGCCGCCCTCGATCTGTCCACGCGCGAGACCGGGATGAATTGCCTTCCCGATCTCCTGCACCGCGGTGAGCCGCAGCGGCCGCACTTCATATGTGTCCCGATCGATCTCCACCTCAGCGACGTCGCAGCCCCATGCATACGTCGCGTACGCGTCGCCGCTGTAGGTCTCGTCGTTCCACTGGATCCATCCCGGCGGCTCGTGCTCCTTGAGAATCTCCAGCCCGCCATAGCGCTCGAAGTACTCGGCTGGCGTGAACGCGCCGAGCTTCTCCTTCATCTCTTCCGCGCATCGCTGGAGGATCTTGCCCACCACCATGCATGTGCGCGATGCGACCGTCGGGCCGCTGTCGGGAACGCGCTGCGTGTCCGGCTGTGCGACCTCCACCTGCTCGTACGGAATATCCAGCGCGTCGGCGACGATCTGCGCGTGCATGGTGCGCGTGCCCTGCCCGATCTCCGTGCTGGAGACGAGGATGCGGACGCCCGTCTTCGTCAGCTCGAGCTTTGCCTTGGACGCGAGCCGCAACTCGCCGCTGCCCGTGAATCCGGCACCGTGATAGAACAGCGCCAACCCGATGCCGCGATTGGTGCCCGCGTACTCGGCGCGCTTGCGATGGAAATCCGAACGGCGCACCGCTTCGCGAAGCACCATGAGGGCGCTCGTGTCGCCAGTGAGCGTCTGGCCTGTGGCGGTGGTATCGCCCGGAACGAGCGCGTTCTTCTCGCGCATCGCCACGGGATCCATGCCGAGCGCTTCGGCAATGCGATCGATGTGCGCTTCCACGGCAAAGAGCGTCTGCGGCGCGCCGAAGCCGCGGAACGCGCCGTTGGGTGGTGTGTTCGTGAACATCGCACGTCCGCGGATGCGCGTGTTGGCGCAGCGGTACGGGCCGGCTGCGTGGATGCCGCCGCGCGAGAGCACCACGGGGCTGAGCGTGATGTACGCGCCGCCGTCGAGCGTGATGTCCACATCCATGGCGACGATGGTTCCGTCGCGCATGACGCCGGTGCGATGTCGCACGATGGACGGATGCCGCTTGGTCGTGGCGATCATGTCCTCCGTTCGATCATAGATGATCTTGACGGGCCGGCCGGACTTGAGCGCGAGCAGCGTCGCATGTCCTGCGAGCATTGAGGGATACTCTTCCTTGCCGCCAAAGCCGCCGCCCGTCTCCGTCTGCACGACGCGAATGTACGCGTCCTTGCCGAGTAGGCTCTTGAGCGCCTTGTCGACATAGAAGGGGCACTGGATGGAGCCATGCACTGCGATGCCACCGTTCTCGGGATCGGCGATGACGCCATTCGTCTCGATGTAGACGTGCTCCTGGTGTCCCGTGCGATATGTGCCGTCGACGATCACGTCCGCCGCGGCAAAGCCGGCGTCGACGTTGCCCTTGTCGATCGCCAACGCCCTGAGGGTGGTCGTGGAGTGCTCGGGGTCGTACTCCGGCTCGGCTTCGTCGTACTCGATGACAACGGTCGCGTTGAGGAGCGTCTCTCGGTTTTCGTGCGCGAGCAGGACGATCGGTTCTGCGAAGTGACGCACCTCAGATTCCACGAGGAACGGCTGGTCGTACTCGACGAGCGCGACGATGTTCTGGCCGCCGGGCGGAATGTCGCGATAGTCGACGATCGTGAAGCCAGTGGTGTCGAAATCGAAGCGGATGCTGCGGACACGACCGCATGCGATGGTCGAGCGGATGGTCCGCCCGTAGAGCATGCCGGGGAAGGCGAAGTCGTCGGCGTACTTCGCCGCGCCGGTCGCCTTGCCGATGCCATCCTTGCGGGCAACGCTGGTGCCTACTGCTGGCATGCGAGCTTCGTCCTGTCTGCGGTTGGCAAAGGTTCGTGTGCGACTCGGTGCTCGTCAACCGAGATTGTCATCCTGCATGCCCTGAGCGAAGTCGAAGGGAGCCACAGGCGAAGGATCTGCACATGCTGCTACGGCGCAACGACACGTGCAGATCCTTCGCTTCGCTCAGGATGACAAGTAGCTTGCACGCATGAGCACCCCTGAAGTTCGCGTCGCCTATCCGTCGTGGGTCAACGAGACCATCGATTGGAGCGCGACGTACGCGACAGATGAGGAGAGAATGCGCCTCGCCATCGCCGTCTCGCACGAGAACGTCGAGCGTGAGACGGGCGGTCCATTCGGGGCCGCCATCTTCGAGAGCGCGACCGGGAAGCTCGTCGCCGTGGGCATGAACAGCGTCGTGCGACTCAACAACTGCACCCTGCACGGCGAGATGGTTGCCTTCATGATGGCGCAGCAACGCGTCGGCTCTTTCACGCTCGGCGGGCCTGGCATGCCCACGCACGAGCTGTTCACGTCCTGCGAGCCGTGCGCGATGTGCCTCGGCGCGACGTTATGGAGCGGCGTCAAGCGCGTGGTGTACGGCGCCGGACGCGAGGATGCATCGCGGCTGAACTTCGAGGAAGGGCCCGTGTTTCCCGCGTCGTACACGTACCTGGAAGATCGTGGCATTGCCATCGTGCGCGACGTGCTCCGCGCCGAGGCGCGCGCGGTGCTCGAGCGCTATCGCCTGAAGAGCGGGAAGATCTACAACGGATGACGACGATGACAGCAGGCAGCATGGAAGCCCTTCGCGCGGCAAACCTGGCCTTCGCCGCGCGCTATCCGGGTGAAGGAGGCACGCGGCAGCCCGTGCACACGGTGTACGGTGGCGCGCAGATATTTGGTGCCGATGCCGCGCGCAAGCTTGGCGACGTCGCGCTCCGCGCGCTGCGCGAGTACGCGCCCGACCCCGCGTCGCTCGGCGAAGCGGTCGGGATCGCCGAGCATCCAGCGCTGGCGACGATTCACGCGCGAGTGGTCGAGAAGCTGGAGCGCGAACCGGTGGAGGACTTCCGCGTCGACTTCGAGGATGGGTACGGCAACCGGCCCGACGCGGAGGAGGACGGCCACGCGCTCGCCGTTGCCGAGTCGCTCGCGGAAGGAATGCGCGAGGGGACGCTGCCGCCGTTCATCGGGATGCGCATCAAGCCGCTCAACGAGGAGCTTCGCGTCCGCAGCATGCGCACGCTGGAGCTCGTGATCGTGGATCTGGTGAAGCGCGCCGGTGCGTTGCCCGAGAATTTTGTCGTGACCGTGCCCAAGGTCGTGATCATCGAGCAGGTGGAGTTCATCGTTGCGGAGCTGGCGCGTCTCGAGCAACAGACGGGGCTCCCACGCGGCACGCTCAAGTTTGAGGTGATGGTCGAGACGCCACAGATCGTGCTGGACGCGGAGGGTCGTTCACTCTTGCCGCGCATCCCCGCGGTGAGTGATGGTCGGCTCACCGGCGCGCACTTCGGCACGTACGACTACACGGCCGGCGTCAACATCACGGCGGCGCACCAACGCATGCGGCATCCGGCGTGCGATTTCGCGAAGGACGTGATGCAGGTGTCGCTCGCGGGGACGGGGATCTGGCTGTCCGACGGGTCGACGACCGTGATGCCGGTGCCGCTTCATCGCGGAACGGATCTCAGTGCCGAGCAGCGCGCGGCGAATCGCGCGAGCGTGCACGCTGCATGGAAGCTCCACTTCGACGACATCACCCACTCGCTCGTCGGTGGCTTCTATCAGGGGTGGGACCTGCACCCGGCACAGCTCGTGACGCGATACGCGGCGCTGTATGCGTTCTTCCTCGACGGGATCGACGCGGCGGCGGCGCGGTTGGCGAACTTCGTGGGCAAGGCGGCGCAGGCGACGCTCGTCGGCGATGTGTTCGACGACGCGGCGACGGGTCAGGGGCTGCTCAACTTCTTTCTGCGCGGCGTAAACTCGGCGGCGATCACGGAGGCCGAGGCGCTGTCGATGACGGGCCTCACGCTCGATGAGCTCCGCGGACGGAGTTTTGTGAAGATCCTGAGGAACCGCGCACAATAGTTTGAGGCGCTGCCGCGGTATCATCGCGTCGGTGGAGTGTGGAAAGCGAGAGCGCGCCACGAGGGCCTGGCCCGCGCGCCTATCGTTCGCCCCGACTACCTCGCATTTTGAGCGTCCCGAGGTGAGTGAGCGATTGCATCTGCGCGCGTGTTTGCGCGACGCATGGGAGAAGCCGCACACATGGCGCATCCGACTCAACAGGTAGTGATCGTGCATCTGTCCGATATTCACTTCGGCAGCGGGCACAGGTTCGATCCGCTCGAGGCGGAAGGGGGCGGCCCCGGCGTCGCTGCCGGCCGCACGACGTTGCTCGAGTCCCTGCTAAAGGATCTCGACTTGCCCGATCCCGAATGTCCGGTTCTGATTTGCCTGACCGGCGATCTCACGACGATCAACTCCGACCAGGAGTATCGCAGGGCCGAAGAGCTTGTGCACGGGCTGGCGACCAATCCGGTTCTCGGCCGGGTCCGCGGTATCGAGTCCATTTTCGCCATTCCTGGCAATCACGACGTTGACTACACGCCTGGTCTGGATATGCGTGCAAGACTGCGAAACTGGATGGACTTCGAGAACCGTGTGTGGGGCACGAACGTACGACCGGAGAAGCCCTTCGACGGCGTGCTCGTGCACGATCTCGTCGACTCGAAGGGAGTGATCGTGGTTCGGGTGAATTCTGCGGCGTATGTGGAGCGCGCGACGAAGGAGGAGAAGCGCGGCGTAGTCGACGAGGCGCAGCTCGAAGCACTCGACCAACAGCTCAGGCACATTCCCAAAACACGACGGGAGAGCGCCATTCGCATTGCGCTCGTCCACCACCATCCGATACTCATCCCGCAGCTCGCGGAGCCCGGGCGCGGATATGACGCAATCCAGAACTCAGGCCAGCTGCTCACATTGCTCCGCCGGCACGGGGTCCACGTGGTTCTCCACGGACATAAGCACGATCCGCATATATTCGCGGAAGACAGCCGCCCTGGATTCGCGCAGGCGTATCGGCAACCGATGATCGTCGCCGCCGGAGGCTCAGCGGGAAGCCGTGAGCTTCCGCCACCGAATAGGCGAAACTCGTACAACCTCGTTTGGGTGAAGTGGCATCCCGATGCTCAGCAAACGCGTGTGTCCATCGAGACGCGCGCGCTGATTACTCACTCACCAGAGAACGACCTTTTACCATCGAAGAGGTGGCACTGGGAGTCGTTACTGCGCGACGATCGTCATTTCGTCGGTGGACGCAATTCGCCAAAGAACGGGGGGACACCGTCCAGATGGAACGCAGCGCAATTCGAGGGTGAGGAAATCGTTCGCAAGGGGGAGTACGGGCGTCTCCGCCTCAACTTTCCTGTCGTGGAGGTGCGGCCCTCGCTCATTCCCGATCAGGCGTATGAAGCAGTGCTGTGGATCGAGCCTCATCCGGGGAGAACGCCGAGCCAGATTCCGAAGGAAGTCACGTGGTGCGCGGGACCAAAGTTCGGGACGGTCGTAGTACAGCGAGAGGAGGACGAGCGCTTCTGCGTGCGATTTGACTACTGGGGTGGTTTCCTCGCGCAGGCCCGCATCGCCTTCGAGGACGGCGAGGTCGAGTTCGCACACATCTATGCACGACTACCGACGGGATATGAGAATGGCTAGCTACGACGAACCCGCTACGCCACGCATCGTGTATGTCTCGGGCCCCGTTTCTGAGCGCGGTCCCTGGGTCGCTGCGGTGATCGAATTCATTCGAAGAGAGGCAGGCCAACTCGGGCTCACCTTGTATTTGCCGGATGCGGAGGATTCACTTGGAATCGCCGAGCCTCGGGCGTTTTACGAGGAGATCGCACGTCGCATCGGCATCTCGCACGCCGTCATTTCCGTGTTGTGTGAGGGTGATTCGGCGAGCGTCGTCGAGTCCGTCTTGGCCGGGACCTGTGGCAAGCCGCAATTGATTCTGGCGCTGCACCAACGCCACGTGCCGCGAATATTGCGAGGTATGCCGACTGTGACGTTAATCGCCTCGTCGGCTGCGCCGATCGCCGAGATGCGCGCTTTCTTACGTCGCGCCAGAGATGACGACTGGGACAGCGCGCCAGTCGAACACCGCGAACCTGCCATGGCTTGAAGCTGTTGGTCCCTTGGCGACGCCGCGGTCAACGACCTTCGGGCGCACCTCTCCCCGGCGTTAACTAACCACATCGACGGAGTCATACACAGCCCGCCGCAGGTTGGTCCGCGCGGCTGGGCGGAGAAGGTCGAGAGCAGAATCCGCCGAATGGCTTTCACTATGCCGACTCCGCTGCCTCCACGAGGGGTCCTTCCGGCGTGTTCCCGCTCTTCCGCAGCGACAGCAGGATCGCGCCGCCGATCAGCGCGGCAACAACTGCGAGCGATAGTGCGATGGGGATCTTGTACACGTCCATGAGCAGCATCTTGATACCCACGAACACCAACACCGCGGCAAGCCCATAGTTGAGGTACACGAAGCGATGGATGATTCCTGCCAGCAGGAAGTACATCGAGCGTAACCCGAGAATGGCGAACACGTTCGCCGTGTAGACCAGGAAGGGCTCCTTCGTCACGGCAAAGATGGCCGGGATCGAGTCGATGGCGAAGACCAGGTCGGTCACCTCCACCAGCAGCAGCACCAGGAACAGTGGCGTCGCTACCCACTTGCCGCCCTCCTTCACCCAGAACCGCGGTCCGTGGTACGTGTCGGTGAGCGGCAGCCAGCGCCGCGCAAGCTTGAGTGCGGGGTTGGTCGACGGATCATAGGCCTCCACACGCCGCGCCATCTTGATCCCGGTCAGCACCAGGATGGCTCCGAAGAGGTACATCACCCAGTGAAACTGCTCCAGCATGTATGCGCCCACGCCAATGAACACCCCGCGCATGACAAGGGCGCCGAGGATGCCCCAGAACAACACGCGATGCTGGTACTTCGCCGGCACGGCGAAGTAGGAGAAGAGCATCACGAACACGAAGATGTTGTCGACCGAGAGTGACTTCTCGATCAGGTAGCCCGCGAGGAACTGGAGGGCGGGCTCCGATCCCCAGGCAAAGTAGAGCCCCACGTTGAACGTGAGTGCCAGCGCGACCCAGACGGCACTCCAGGTGCCTGCCTCGCGCACCGTGACCTCGTGCGCGTTCCTGTGGAAGACGCCCAGGTCGATCGCGAGCATGCAGAGCACGAAGGCATTGAACGCGATCCAGGTCCAGATGGTGATCTCCACGTAACGCTCCGAAAGTCAGGGCCACAGATGGCGTGCCCCTTGAGGATAGGCCGGATCAGTCGGACGCACAAAGTGAATGTTCTTGTGCTGTGCATGCATTTTCTTTATATGACTTCAACTCAAACGGGACCGCTCAGTGGCGTGGCTCAACTACCACCATCTGCTCTACTTCTGGACTGTTGCGCGCGAGGGCAGCATCACGCGCGCGGGCGAGGTGCTGCACCTCACCCAGCCCGCCATCAGCGCGCAGCTCCGGACACTCGAGCGTGCGCTCGGCGAAAAGCTCTTTGAACGCCGCGGACGGCAACTGGCACTCACCGACACCGGCCGGCTCGTCTATCGCTACGCCGAAGAGATCTTCAGCGTCGGCCGTGAGCTCCAGGAGACCCTTGCCGGACGCCCGACCGGTCGCCCACCGCGCCTCGTCGTCGGGGTCGTTGACTCCATGCCGAAACTCATGATCTACCGCTTGCTCGAGCGCGCCGTTCGCGGCGCGGACCCCGTCCGTCTGGTGCTGCGAGAGGGCACGGTGGAGCGCCTGCTCGCCGACCTGGCGATCCACGCCGTCGACGTGGTGCTCAGCGACGCCCCCGTCCCACCGACGGTGCGCATCAAGGCGTTCAGCCATCTTCTGGGCGAATGCGGCGTTACGATCTTCGGCACGCCCACGCTCCTTGCTGCGCACAGGCGTCGGTTCCCGACCTCCCTCGACGGCGCGCCGTTCCTCCTGCCGATGGAAGGGACCACGCTGCGGCGCTCGATGGACAACTGGTTCGAGGAGCTCGGCATCCGGCCGAACGTTGTCGCGGAGATCGAGGACAGCGCGGTACTCAAGGTGTTCGGCCAGGCCGGAGTCGGTCTGTTCGCCGCACCGACCGCAGTGGAGCGGGAAGTGCGGCGGCAGTACGGAGTACGCGTCGTGGGCCGCGTCGATGCCATTCGCGAGCGCTTTTATGCCATTTCTGCGGAGCGTCGGATCCGACATCCCGCCGTGCTCGCCATTTCGAGCTCCGCCCGCAGCGAGCTGTTCGCGTGACCCATGCGCGCACCTCGGAGCGGGAGCGCCTCACCGTCAGTGTGTTGCCGATTGGAGCTGCCTTCTCAGCCTGGAGGAGATCCCGCGGCGTTCGACTCATGACGCGGTGACGGCGGCTTGCCGCCAACCCTCAGCTCATCGGCGGGCAGGCGCACGGGCGTCACGAAGCCCCTCGGCTTCACCGCGAGCACCGAGCACGTGATGTCGTCCAGCACGTTCTCCGCTGTGTTTCCGATCAGGAAACCCGGGATTCCCGATCGCGCGATCGTGCCCATGACCAGCAGGTCGGCCCGCCTCCGCCGCGCCAGCAGCGGGAGCATCGAGCTCGGCTCACCCTTCACCAGATCCACCTGGACCGGCACCGTTCCGCCTCGGTGGAGCCACACCAATTCCTCGACGAGCGTGGCGCGCCGCTGGCGCTCCTCATTCTCCAGACGTTGCACGTGACCTTCGGGGAGAGAGCGGCGCATGAGGTCGAGTGAGCTCTGACTCCGCAGACGCCAGACGTGTGCGACGTGCAGGCTCGCCCCCTCGTTCGCCGCGACCTCTGTAGCCAGCTCGAGGATGCGCCGGTTGAGTTCCTGTCGCTCCTCGTCGGACGGATCGGGGTCGATCGCGGCCATGACGACGCCGAATCGAGCCTTCCGCGTTGGCTTCAGCATCCACAATGGCGCCGGGCACTTCCGCATCAGGTGCATCTCCTGGCTGGTGAAGAGTCGCGATCCGAGTGTGTTGCCCGGCGACGTCTCTTTCATGACCAGGTCGTGCCCGCTGCGCAGCACTTCGCGCGTCACCTCCATGAATGGGTTGCCGACCCGCACGCAGGTGCGCACATCCAGCCCCGCAGCGCGCGGTTCGGTGGCCATCTGTTCGAGCTCGCTTAGCCCGGCTTCATACTCGAGCTGCTCCATCTCCGCTGCGTCCGGCTCCGACAGCGAGCGGATCACGTCGTGCGCGTATCCCTCGAACGCGTGGATGAGGGTCAATGTCGCGCCATTCCGTTTCGCGAGCTCGGTCGCGCGCGATAGCCCGTTGGAGCCGAGCGACGGATTGTCCACGACGAGCAGGATGTTCGTGAAGTACCTCATGGTGACGCTTCCTTTGCGTGAGTGGGGTGTCCAGTCCGACTTTCCGACAATCACCGCGCTAGAATGGCTGCGTTTGGGCGTCGCCGGCGCGACGATGACGCGAGTTGCTCGCGGACGCGGAACGGACGGCGCATCTGCCTGCAGCCAATGCTTGACGCCGCGAGCATCGCTCGGGTGATCGCTTCGTCGAGCGTCGCACCGGTGGCGCACAGGTGTCCCTCCGCTCCCTGAGTGGCACCCTCGGCCGATGCGTACAGGTGCGCGCGGACTCCTGGCATACGCAGTGCCCGCTCGAGCGCCACCTCCGTCGCCAGTCGATGGCGTCGGCCGATGACGATCGACACGGCTGGGTGCAGGAGGTCTGTAGCGCCGAGCGGCAGGCCTGTGATGCATCGTACCAGTTGATCGAACTGGTCGGTCACGCAGGCCAGCTCCGTCGCGTTGTAAGTAGGATGGGGGCAGGGCACGAGTTCGTTCACGACGAGACGTCCATCGGCGAGGAGGAAGAGCTCCGCGGTGAGCAGCCCCTCCACGCCGATCTCGCGCGCGACGCGGCCGGCCAACGTCTTCGCCCGTTCGGCGACCAGGGGCGGCAGGTCTCCGGACAGTGCGCTCCATGTCAACTCACCGTGCTCGCGTACGCCGACGGCGGGCAGGTACGTCGTCACTGCGCCGGTCGGCGAGCGCCCGGCGAGCACGGTGAGCTCAGTCGTTATATGAACGGCCGCTTCCACCACGGTGGGGAGTCCGCGCATCGCGCTCCACGCGCACGCCGCCTCGCCCGGGCTCGTGACCCACAGCGGACGCAACTCGGCGCGGCGGCGCAGCTGGGGCTTCACGACGCAGGGGACACCCACCGCGCCGACCGCGGCGATCAGCTCTTCGCGGGTGTGTGCCGCGCGCCATGGGACGACGTCGAAGCCTGCGGCCTCCAGCCAGCTCCGCTCGCGAACGCGGTGCTGCGCGAGGGCCAGCACGGGAAGCGAGGGACGCAGCGGCGCGCGAAGTGACACGCTCTCGAGCACTTCGTATGCGATGTCCTCACTCGAGACGGTGACGACATCGCAACCCGCCGCCAACTCAATGGCGGCGCGCACGTCGTGCCGCGTTGCGCGAACACTCCGGTCGGCGACGCCTTCCGCAGTGCAGTTGGGATCCATCTCGAGCACGTGCGTCCGGAAGCCATGCGCCCTCGCCGCGAGCGCCGTCATGCGCCCCAGGAGGCCGCCGCCGAGAATGCCCAGCGTACCGCCCGGGGGAACAACGTTGAAGACTGTCGACATCGCCTCTCCATTTCCTCGGGCACGACGCCTCACCGGGCGCGGTGCACCTTGCCTCACGCGGCGCGCGCAGAGTGCGCACGCGACGGGGCTACGCTGACAGGATGGGGAGATGGAGACTGATAGACAATTACAATGATTTGACGCGCTACATACAGGAACTGTATGTATGGTCGCTGAGACCGTCCGGCCTTCGTGGCACGACACCGTTGCTCACGGATTCTGACCGACCTTCTCGTAACCGATCAACCCTTCAGGGACGGACCTCGCCGCGTGAGCGTCCAACGGCATCGATCGAATCGTACACAGCCCTCCGCAGGTTGCTGCGCGCCACCGACTCCGGTCCGAGCTCCATGTACGTATCGGTGCGCGCGTCGTACGCGGGCCAACGCTCACGCCTCCCGGCTGCGGGCGGCGCATTCGGATTGCCCGTCGCCGCAAAGGCCACGAAGTGATCGGTCATCGTCTCGGCGAGCGTCGAGTCGTACGCGGTGCGGCCCGCCGACACTTGAATCGGCTTGGGAAGACCGAACGTGAACGGGATGTCGGCGCTGTGATACGCGCCGCGACGGCGGTTCACGCTGTCGTCGCCCACGCGGGTGAACATGTACAGATAGGCGTTTGCACGCTGCGCAGTCGTCAGGCGCGCGAAGGCGCGCGCTGATGCGTACGCGCCATCGCCTTCACCGCTCGTTGCGCCCACGATGATCGGAACGACGTTGGCCACGCCGCGCGAGAGCGCCGAGTCCACCGAGAGGGGCAAGACCCAACCGTCGCGCACGAGCCGCGCGTTGAACGCGTTGGTGAAGCCACCCGAACCATTCGGCGGACGCGCCGCACGCAGCAGCGACTCGGCGGGAATGGCGCGGAGACGAGCGGCCGCCTCGGCGCCACGGCCGGTGACTCCCATGGTGGATGCAAAGCGGACTCCTTCCGCGTACGCCGAGTCGCGCAGGCGGGCACCGCCGATGGCGTTGCCGCTTTGCAGGATGGCCCGGTGGAACAGCCCCTTGGCCAATGGCGACGCGATGAGCGAGCCGACGCTCGATCCGCCGGCGGATTCACCGAAGATGGTGACACGTGCGGGATCACCGCCGAAGCGCGCGATGTTGCGGCGCACCCACTCGAGCGCGGCAACCTGATCGAGGATGCCGTAGTTGCCCGCGGCGCCGCGCGGCGACTCCGCCGCTAACGCAGGATGGGCCAGGAACCCGAGCGCGCCGAGTCGATAATTGAGCGTGACGACCACCGCGCCCTTCTGTGCGAGTCGCGCGCCGTCGTGCCTGCCCTCGCCACCAAAGCCCGCGTTGAATCCGCCACCGTGCATCCAGACCATGACGGGCCTGGGCGCGCCAGTGGTGCCTGATGTCCAGACGTTGAGATTCAAGCAGTCTTCGGAGACGCCGGCGGCGAAGGGATCGATGTCGCCATAGATCTGATCCTGCATGCAGTTCTTGCCGAGCCGCTCGGCGGGGCGGACACCGGACCACGAGGCGAGCGGCGCGGGAGCGCGCCAGCGTCCGTCGCCGACCGGCGGCGCCGC